>NZ_CP054394.1:1009000-1344500 GCF_022539405.1 Natranaerofaba carboxydovora
GGAAGCGATACAACTGCTGCAGCGCTTGGAGTTCATCTAGATGCAGAAATGGTTGAAGTCTATACTGATGTTGACGGGTTAATGACTGCTGATCCAAAACTTGTGCCAAAGGCAAAGCCAATAGATAAAATAACTTTTTATGAAATTTTTCAAATGGCGAAAAATGGCGCCAAAATTGTTCATCCTGCTGCAATTGAATTTGCCATGAAGTATGAAATGCCTATTGTAATTAAAAATACAAGCTCAAAAGAAAGTGGGACCAGAGTAGTAAGTTCTATGGAGAGAATTAATGAAAATAGTGAAGATAAAGTAACTGGCATTATTCATACACCTGGTCTTGTAAAAGTTAAAGTCGCTTTAGATGAATCAAATTCCCAAAATGATAAAGTGAAATTATTTGAAATAATCTCAGAAACAGCGGTGCAGCTTGAAATGTTTAATATATTTGAATATGAAATAATTTTTGCTTTAAAAGAAAAATATCTCCAAGAATTGTTAAGTGAATTGCAATCTAGGGGACTTGGTAAAATAAATCATAGGAAAGGCTTAGCAAAGATAACCTTATTACATGCTGGCCTAGAAGAAGCTGCTAGTTTATCTGCTAAAGTATTGAAAATATTAAATGAAGAAAAAATCACTGTATTTCAAACTTCTGACTCTGATATAAGCATATCAGTGTTAACCTCAGAAGAAGTCCTAAATAAAGCTGTAAATATATTACACGAAAAATTTTTATAACTTTTTCAAAAGGTCGACAAATATCGGCCTTTTTTTCTTGCTATATTGGCATTACTACGTTATAATTTATCGTAATGGTAAGAGACGGGTAATATATAAAAAAAGGAGGTGCTTTTTTCTTTTGTCTAGTTCCGAAAAATTACAAATAATCCCAATGGGTGGTTTGGGTGAGATCGGGAAAAACATGTTTGTTATCCGGTATGATAAGGAATTTATCATTATTGATGCGGGCTTAAAATTTCCTGAAGAGGAAATGCTGGGTGTGGATTTTGTCATACCTGATTTTAGTTACGTAATGGATAACAAGCAGCATCTTAAAGGGATCTTCTTGACTCATGGTCATGAAGACCATATCGGTGCGCTTCCCTATTTGCTTGAAAACATTGATGCACCGGTTTATGCAACTAAACTCACCCTTGGGTTAGTAGAAAGAAAGCTTAAAGAACATAGTAATTTAAAAAAAGCAAACTTAAAACAGTTAAACCCAAACAATAAAATGCCTATAGGACCTTTTGAAATGGAGTTTTTTAGAACGAATCATAGCATTCCTGATTCTATAGGTATAATTATAGGTACACCAGAGGGTAAGATTGTACACAGTGGAGATTTTAAATTCGACCATACCCCTGTTAATGGCATGAAAGCTGATTTTGGCAAGCTAGCTAAATTAGGGGATGAGAATGTTCTTTGCTTAATTTCAGACAGTACAAATGCAGAGCATGAAGGTTTTACTTCTAGTGAAAGACAAGTAGGAGAAACATTTGATAATATATTTAGAGAAGCTCCCCAAAGGGTTATACTTGCAACTTTTGCATCTAACATTCACAGAATACAGCAAATTTTAAACTCCGCCAAAAAGTATGGGCGAAAAGTAGGTATAGTTGGAAGAAGTATGAAAAATGTTGTAGATGTCGCAAGTGAGCTCAACTACTTAAAGAATACTGAAGTAATAGTGGAAAGTATTGAAGAGTTGAATAATATGCCCTTTGATAAGACAGCTTTGATCACAACAGGAAGCCAAGGAGAACCTATGAGTGCTCTTACCAGAATTGCTTCAGATGATCATTCTAAAATACAGATCAAGCCTCATGATACAGTGGTAATTGCGGCATCGCCAATACCCGGGAATGAAAAGCTTGTTTCAAGAAGTATAGACAATCTGTACAAAAGAGGAGCGGACGTAATTTATAAGTCTACCTCGGGAGTACACGTTTCTGGTCATGCAAGCCAAGAAGAGCTTAAGCTTCTCTTAAACCTTGTAAAACCAAGGTATCTTATACCTTTTCATGGTGAACATAGAATGATGGTTCATCATAAACAAATAGCTGAAAAGTTAGGTATGCCATCCAAAAATGTTTTTTTGGTTGACAATGGAACTGTAATTGAATTTAAAGACAAGAAAGGCAAAGTAAATGGAAAAGTTTCTGCAGGCAAGGTATTAGTTGATGGTTTAGGCGTTGGTGACGTTGGCAATATAGTTCTCAGAGACAGGAGACTTTTGAGCCAGGATGGGATTTTGATTGTCGTGCTTACCATAGACAAACAAAACCTTGAACTGGTGGCAGGTCCAGATATAATTTCAAGAGGATTTGTCTATGTTAGGGAATCAGAAGAACTTTTGGAAACCGCAAGAGAACACGTTATTGATGCTTTAAACAAAATGTCAAAGAACAAGATGAGTGAATGGCAGGCTATTAAAAGTAATGTGAAGGATGTGCTTGGGAATTTCCTTTTTGAAAAAACTCGCAGACGCCCAATGATATTACCAATAATAATGGAAATTTAATAATTCTGGTGCAAAAAGTCTACTCAACTTTTTGCACCAGAACCATATATGGGAGGTTAACTAAGCACAATAGCTGGTCTGATTTAAATAGACCAGTTTTTTTTATGGATAACAATGCAGGGAATCAAGGACTATTCGAAGAAAAAGTACTAAAGGAAATGTAAGTATATTGAAATTAAGACTAATAACTATCTATAATTAACTAAATTGAAAGGATGGATATAATCATGCAGGATGTTATTATCGCTGAGGGAGTTAGAACACCTATCGGAGATTTTGGCGGGCAGTTTAAGGACCTTTTGGCGAATGATTTGGCAGTTATAACAATAAAGGAAGCTATGCAAAGATCTGATGTAAATTATGATGAAGTTGATGAAGTGATTCTGGGTAATTGTATACAGCGTACAGACGAGCCTAACCTTGGACGTACGGCTGCCCTAAAAGCAGGGCTTCCAAAGGAAACAACAGGTTTTACAATACAAAGACAATGCAGTTCTGGTATGCAGGCAGCAGTATCAGCTTATCAAGAAATTTGCCTAGGTGATGCTGATATAGTGATTGCAGGTGGAGCGGAGTCTATGAGTAATGCATTATATGTTTTAAAGGGTGCACGTTTTGGTCAAAGAATGGGGCATGGGGGTCTTACAGATAGTTTACTTGAATTATTAACTGATCCTATCCATGATATTTTGATGGGTAAAACTGCAGAAAATTTGGCTGAAAAATATGATATTACTAGAGAAGAACAGGACGAAATATCTCTTAGAAGTCACAAAAATGCTAAAAAAGCAACTGAGAATGGGCATTTTGAAGAGGAAATAGTGCCTGTGCCGGTTCCTAAGAAAAAGGGAGAAGCTGAAACGATAAATAAAGACGAACATGTTCGTCCTGATTTAACCCTTGACAAATTAGCCAAATTACCTCCAGTGTTTAAAAAAGATGGGACAGTAACAGCAGGTAATGCTTCAGGAGTAAATGATGGTGCAACTTCACTTGTAATGATGAGTGAAAATAAGGCAAAAGAAAAAAATATAAAGCCTCTTGGTAGGATAGTAAGTTATGCCTGGGCCGGAGTAGAACCTGATTTGATGGGATATGGTCCGGTACCTGCGACCAAAAAGGCATTAGAAAAAGCTGGACTATCATTAGATGATATTGAACTTATTGAAGTTAATGAGGCTTTTGCGGCACAGTATTTAGCCTGTGAAAAGCTTTTAGAGTTAGACAGGAATATAGTAAATGTAAACGGTAGTGGGGTTAGTCTTGGCCACCCTGTTGGAAGTACTGGTGCAAGAATTATACTCACACTTTTAAAAGAAATGCATAGAAGACAAAACAAATACGGTTTAGCAACATTGTGTGTTGGTGGAGGAATGGGTATGGCTGTAGTAGTAGAGAAATTGTAAGGAGGACTTATGAAACAACCTATCAAAAGATCAGAGCTTAGAATCACTCTCGGAAAATGCTATTATAAATTTAAAAGATATTTACAATGGTGTTTTAGTGGTGAAAGATGGGCTAAAACCTATAATAATGAAGTCTTAAGCGAAAAGGTGTTTGAACATCAAACACCTTTACTTCGAAAACTTAAAAATGTTGATATGTGGATGCAGTACAATAAAGTGGAAAATCTAAAGATTGCAACCCAAAAAATTAATAAAATTGTTATTAACCCCGGGGAAACTTTTTCTTTTTGGCGCTTGATAGGAAAACCGTCTAAAAGAAATGGTTATCGTACAGGTATGGTATTGTCTTATGGTCAAATTATTGAGGGAATAGGGGGAGGACTATGTCAATTATCTAATTTAATTTACTGGATGACTCTTCATACTCCCTTGACCATTAAAGAAAGATATCGCCATACCTATGATGTTTTTCCTGATGCTAATAGAGTTTTGCCATTTGGAAGTGGTGCTACCTGTTCTTATAACTATATTGATCTGCAGATATGTAATGAAACAGATCAGTCATATCAATTAATAGTTTATTTGACAGATGATTATTTAGTTGGAGAATGGAGGAGCGAAACTGAGCCGTGTCACTCTTATGAAGTATACGAAAAGGATCACTGGATTACACACGAATACTGGGGTGGCTATGTAAGGCATAATATAATTCATAGGAAGGTTTACAATCTTCAAGGAGAATTAATTGACGATGAATATGTGACAGAAAATCATGCAATTATGATGTATCAGCCATATTTGGAATCTGGTTATTGAATAATTTGTTTGGGTCAACAGAGTTCCAGCTATCATCAACCTCATCGTATATCAATATTTCAAAGTGTAGGTGGGGCCCTGTTGACCATCCTTTACTACCATCACTTCCTTAAAGGTATAAAAACAAATTACCTGTTAATTTGTATTCTATAAAGTTTATTTTTAATGCATAAAAGTTTACAATTTATAAAAATGAACCAAGGAGGGTTATAATGCCTTTTTTTGTTACGGATGATAGGGTGAGTATTTATTATGAGGACAAAGGTGAGGGTAAGCCGGTGGTATTATTACATGGTTGGTCAGGAAGTAGGCTGCACTATGGATTTACAGCTCCAGCTTTAAGATCGAAATTTAGAGTTATCACATATGACCATAGGGGGCATGGAGCTTCAGATAGGCCAGAACAGGGTTTGACACTCAATAGATTTGCAAAAGATTTGGAACAGTTACTTGATTATCTAGGGCTTTATGATGTAACAATGGTTGGATGGTCTATGGGGGCTCATGTTCTTTTTGAATATGTCAAAAACTTTGGGACAAAGCGGCTAGAAAAAGCTGTAGTAGTTGACATGTCTCCAAAATTGATTAATGATGATGAGTGGAAACTTGGTTTATATCACGGAAAATTTGATCATGATGATAACTTAAATGTCCTAAGTACAATGTGTGAAGATTGGGAAATATTTGCTGAAGAATTTCTTAAGAATGTGGCGCCTGGACTTAGTGAAGAAGAATTTAAAATTTCTTTGAAAGAGACAAGGACAAATACACCCCATGTTATGTATGCAATGTGGATTGCTATGACAAGTGCTGATTATAGAGATGATCTAGCAAAAATAGATGTTCCAACCCTTGTTATTTATGGTGATGAGAGTACTTTATACTCCAAAGAAACAGCAGAATATATAATTGAGAAGATTCCTAAAGCTAAGATTGATAAGTTTAAAAACTGTACGCATATGCTAGTTTTAGAAGCCCCAGAAAAGTTTAATAAAACAATTGAAGAATTTGTTTTAGAATAATGATCCTACTGCAAAAAGTCTAGTCACATAATTATAGTTGAGTAAGTAAAGTTAAAAAAATAAGCTCACAGAAATGAGCTTATTTTTTTAACTTTACTTATTTTTCATCGATATAATTTTCTACCTCATCATCATCTTCTTTATCAACCAAAGTCCAATCAGGACACCCTGAAAGCTTTTCTCCTGGATTTTTTTCAGAGACGTTCTGACATGTGTTGAAGTGAAATTTTAATCTAAGGACTAGGAAAATTATTATTACAAGTAAAGGAATAGCTAAAAATACTATATACATAATTATCCCTGATATATTATATCAGGTTTTCACCTCCTTGCTGAAATTAAATAAAAATATTACACCTCTTTTATAATATTACTTCAAAGTTGAATTGTCAATAAATAGTTGATTTATAAATCCATCTTGATTAAATTAATATTTGAATAATTAAAGAATAAAAAATTAAATAAAATTAATTTTAACTTATTGCATGATAAAAAAGCCATATGTTACTCTGTAGCCAGAATATAAGCCATATAGAACTGTTGATAAAAAATAAACATGCATAGCTAGCGTATACGCTTATATACAATAGTATAAAAAATATTGCTATCAAATAACTAGGACTCCCTTATAAGAATTATAGATTTTTGATCAGGTAATAAATTAAATATTAAATATTATAAAAAATATAGCGAAAGGGGGAGTAAACAATGATGAATCAAAGACAGGGAATCATTGTAACTTCAATTGCAGCAGCAGGTTTTGGATCTACTACAATATTTGCCCAACTAGCTTATAATTATGGTGCTAATGTAATTACACTACTAACTTTTCGTTTTGGTATTGCCGGTATTTTGTTTCTTCTGGCATTATACTTAACAAGAACTCCCTGGAATCTTAAATTAAATCAACTATTAAATTTAATAGGTCTTGGCGTTATAGGTTATGCCTTTTTTACCACTTTGTACTTTTATGGTGTCTCATTAATTCCTGCTTCTCTAGCGGGTTTTTTACTTTCTATTTATCCTATCGTGGTTTGTGTGGTTGCATATTTGCTTGGTGATGAGATAATGACTCCATCAAAAGTTTTTGCACTTTTGACATCAAAGGGCGGCTTATTATTTGTGCTTGGGCCGGCTTTTGAAGATGCAGATCCTATTGGAATAGTTGCAGTATTATTAGCTGCCGGTATGTATTCCTTATATATAGTGGGAAGTAATAGAATGTTAAAAAGCGTACATTGGCTGCCTGGTTCTGCAGTTATTACGATTTCTTCGGGTGTTAGTTATTTGACCGGTGGTCTAATAACAAATCAATTAAGTTTATCAATCAGCAGAGAAGTTATCTATAGTGGCATTGGCCTTGCTGTTTTATCCACATTTTTAGCAATAGGTGGTTTTTATCTTGGATTAAGTGTAATAGGACCTGCGAAGGCATCGATTGTAAGTACGTTAGAACCTGTAGTAACAGCATTTTTAGCTGCACTGATATTTAATGAAAGGCTGACAATAGGACAGTTTATCGGAGGAAGTTTTATAATACTTGCAATAATAATTCTACAGAGAGCAAGAGAAGAAAGACATCTAAAAAAGGACACACCTGCAACAAAAGGGCCATATAATTAATAAAGATAAAAAGTCAGCTTCCAAGCTTAAATTATGGGAGCTGACTTTAGTTTAAATTTAGTTTATATATTATTTAATTATCAATATTTATAAGTTCTAGCTCTCTTACAATTATATTTGTGGTTTTTTCTGCTATTTCCCCGGTAAAGGAAATACATTGTTCCATATGTTCCCCAGTAGAAAGATCCATATCTTTAGTGAGAATACGACAGCAAAGATGTTTATGATTGTCTTTGAAGCTTTGCTGTAGTTCATTTGCTAGCTCAAGGGTTCTATTCACATTAGGATCACTTTTTTTTGTTCTACCAAAAAAATATCCAAGCATCATAACCCCGCCAGAGACAGCTCCACATACACATCTAGATGTTCCAATCCCTACAGGAAACCCGGACGCCATTGCAATCGCATCATCAGCTAGATCAAGTTCAATGTTTTCTTTGATTGAGCACACTATTGCCTCCGAGCAATAAAATTCTCCATGCCTGTACATATTTTCAGCATCTTGTTTTATCTTTTCGATACTTATTTCATGTTTCATGGAAGTCCTCCTTAATTACTAGGATTTATTTTTAAAATAGTGTTATACTTTGTTTAGAGTAACACAATCTATAAGGTTTGATAAATTTGATTTTTCGATGCAAATCTCTAAAAATATAATTATTATCTATAGAAAGATGCTTAGTAAAGGATAGCAACTTTTCCTTGTAGAATATAATTTATAGAGGTAGAAAAATAAAACTATAGAGGTGAGAGCTAAAACATGAAACAACCAAGTGCAATATCTTTAGCTTTAGAATTTGTCAGGGTTTTGTTTATCTTTATATTGGGGATCTCGTTATTGTTTGCTTTGGAAACTTGGTTCTATAATTTGATTAATGTAAGTATTTCAGAATATGCTTGGATGCCTGGAACTGCTAATATATTACTAATCTTAGTTTTTTATAGGAATGTACTTCAATTTAGAGGTTGGTTCAAAAGTAAACAAAGCAAAAAACTAAGTAAGCTTCACACTAAAATTCTTTTGAGTATTGCTTTTGTACTGCTTATACTTCCTGTGGTCATTCACTATTCACCTTTATAAATGAGATACCACCTATAATATAGACATATGAAAGTTAGGAGGTTCTTTAATGAATAATAATAAGGTACTACACACTCCAATAAGTGAAAAGAAAAGGATTAAAGACATTGATATTATTAGAGGTTTTGCTTTGTTCGGGGTACTTTTAGTTAATGTTTTTTATTTTAACACAACTTTTACCGCAACACTTGTAGGTCAGGTTCCCCTGCTTAATCCACTAGAATTAAGTCCTGGCTTGGACCAGATTACAGCAACATTAGTTAGCTTTTTTGCAGAAGGGAAATTTTATACTATCTTTTCTTTTCTGTTTGGGCTTGGGTTTTACATTTTTATAAGTAGAGCCGAGGACAAAGGATTAGAGTCAAAGCCATTATTCAAAAGAAGGATGTTTTCGTTATTTATCTTTGGTCTATTGAATTTGATCTTAGTATGGTGGGGCGATATACTTCATGTTTACGCACTTGGTGGTTTTATACTTGTTTTATTTAAAGATAAGCCTGTGAAGGTTTTAAGACGCTGGGTACTAATACTACTTACATTTTCTATAATAGCTTCTTCCTTAATGTTTTCTGCTTCCCCTATGGCTTTTCAAGCAATGGACACTAGTAGTTATATGGTTTCTCCCCAAATGGTGGAGCAATCTTTTGAAGTATTTAGAAATGGTAATTACCTGGAGATTATAGGCTTTAGAATTACAAATGAACTGCCATTTTTGCTGTTCTATTTTATCTTTATAATCCCAAAAACCCTTGCAATGTTTTTGATTGGTATGATAGCTGGGAAGATGAATATTTTTGAAAATATTAAAGATAATTTAGCTTTAATAAATAAAATCTGGAAAGTTACTGGAATAGTTGGGGGAGTCTCATTAATAGCTATGCTGTTATCAGGATATCCTGTTCTGGGTCTAAATGGGACGGGTCTATCTCCTGTTTATGCATTTTTCTTTGAAGTAGGCACTGTTTCTATATCACTATTTTATATAACTTCTTTGATTAAGCTTCTTAGAAAGAGTATGTTTGCCAAAGTCCTTTATCCTCTTCAATCAGTTGGTAGAATGGCACTTACAAATTATCTGGTTCAGTGCATAGTGTGCTCACTGGTGTTTTATGGGCACGGTTTAGGTTATATAGGTAATATGAGTGTCTTTACAGGTGTTATTTTTACTATAGCTTTCTTTGTTCTTCAAATGGTCATAAGTAGTGTTTGGCTTAAGTATTACAAATTTGGTCCTTTTGAATGGATCTGGAGAAAATACACTTATGGTAAGGCGAAGGAGATAAAAAGTGGTTTGCAGGTATAGATGACAATATCAAAGAATTAATAGTTATTAAGTGGATTAAGGAGGGAAGATTACTGATGAGTAACAACAAACCTATGCACGCTATAGAAAAAATTCTTGCTAAACATGCTGGAAAAGAAACAGTAAGTACAGGTGAGATTATCAACTGTGAAGTTGATGTTGCAGAAGTAAATGATTTGTACTTACAGACAATAAGATCTTTTTACGAAATAGGTGGCAAAAAAGTTAAACACCCGGATAGAATTGCTTTTGTTATGGATCACTATGCTCCGGCTCCGACAATACAATCTGCAGACAACCAAAAAGCTATGAGAGAATTTGTTTGGGATCAGGATATAAAGCATTTATTTGAGATTAATGAGGGGGTTTGTCACCAGGTTTTGATTGAAGCAGGATTAATACAGCCTGGCAAAATTATAGTTGAGACAGATTCCCATACTACTATAATGGGTGCTTTTGGTGCAGTTGGTACGGGTGTTGGGGCAACTGATATGGCAAGCATAATGCTTACTGGAGAGTTATGGTTTAGAGTACCGGAGATTATAAAGATAAACATAGATGGGAATTTAAAAGACGGTGTTATGGCAAAGGATATAATTTTAAATATACTCGGTGAGCTAAAACAAAATATAGCAGTTTACAAAGGGGTCGAATTTTCTGGGGAGGCTGTCAAATCATTAACTCTTGCCGAAAGAATGGTCCTTTGCAATATGGCTGTTGAGATGGGAGCTAAGACAAGCTATATTGAGCCCGATGAGAAAGTTTTTGACTATGTTAAATCAAAGACGGAAGAGCCTTTTACAGTGTTTGAGACAGATAGCGGTTATGAATACAATGAAGAATACAACTTTAGCGTGGATGAGCTTACCCCACAAGCAGCATTTCCTGGCAGTATTGATGATGTTCACCCTATAAATAACTGCGAAGGGGAAAAGGTGGATCAAGTCCTTATCGGAACCTGCACAGGTGGGCGTGTAGAGGATTTTGAAATAGCAGCAAAAATTATAGGTGATAAGAAAATCGATCCTAAATGTAGATTAGTTGCTGTGCCTGCTTCTAAAGGAGTTTTGTTGGAGATCACGAGAAAAGGAATTTTGGAAAAACTTACCGAGGCAGGTGCTGCTATTGTTACACCTGGCTGTGGGCCGTGCCTTGGAGCCCATGAAGGAGTGTTAGCTCCTGGTGAAGTTTGTACATCAACAAGCAGTAGGAATTTCCCCGGTCGTATGGGAAGTAGAGATGCAAGGATTTATTCTGTTTCACCGGCAACAGCTGCAACAACTGCCCTTAACGGGAAGATAACAGACCCAAGAAATGTAATTTAAACCTTATAATTAATATTTGCACCAGAAGAATATTTTATTTACGAAAGGATGATAATTCATGGAAGAAGTTATCCGCAGCAAAGCATATAAGTTTGGTGATAACATAGATACTGACCAGATTTATCCAGGTCGTTATCTTGAGCTTACCGACGCAGAGGATGTGGCAGCTCATGCTATGGAAGGTGTAGACCCTGATTTTGTTTCCAGGTTTAAACCTGGTGGTATTATTGTAGCAGGAGAAAATTTTGGCTGTGGTTCAAGTAGAGAGCATGCTGCAATTACTTTAAAACATAGTGGCGTTAGCTTGATTATAGCAGAATCTGCGGCCAGAATTTTTTATAGAAACTGTATTAACCTTGGGATGCCTGTTATGATATGCAAAGGTATAAGTAAAGAAACAAATGAGGGCGATAAATTAGAAGTTAACATAACAGAAGGTAAAGTCAAAAATCTTACTCAAAATAAAGAACTGCAAGGTGAGCCTTTATCTGATTATGTTTTGAAAATTTTATCTAAAGGTGGTATAAAGCCACTTTTAAAAGAGCAGTACGGTGATGATTGAATTGCTAAACTAAGCCTTAGTTTGACCAGCTAATTGAGGAACTCTGGAGGTGCCATGTGATTTGATAACAGATAAGCTGAATATTGAAGTAGATGGATTGAATATAGTCGGCTGGACGTACAAAAAAGAAGAAAAAGCTGCTTCAAATAAAAAAGATCCTCTTTTAATCATCTGTCACGGCATTCCTGGACAAAAAAAGCCAATATTTAATCAGGATAGTGAGGGTGATGGAGGTTATCCTGCTTTAGCGAAGCAATGTGTAGAAGCTGGGTTTTCGGTTTTTCATTTTAACTTTCGAGGAACCGAGGAAAGTGAAGGAAATTTTGATCTAAAAGGTTGGGTAAGGGATTTGAGAGCAGTAATTGATTATCTTGACAATAGTTATCCCGGCGGAACTGGTGAAAACGGAGTTTATCTTTGGGGTTTTAGTGCAGGTGCGGCGGTCAGCTCATATATAGCCTCTGAAGATTCTAGAATAAAAGGGCTTGTCCTAGCTGCATGTCCTGCTGATTTTGAGGAACTTTTCTTAGAGTCTAAATTAGATGATGTAATAAAAGAGTTTAGAGATAGAGGGATATTAAGGGATTTAGAATTTCCTTCTGATTCAAAGGGATGGCTACAAGATATTCATGACATAAAGCCAATTAAGTACATTGCTAAAGTTACCCCAACCCCTATACTTATAGTTCATGGCGACGAGGACGAGTTAATCTCCTACCAAAAAGCGTATGATATTTACAAAAAAGCACTGGAACCTAAAGAAATCAAAATAATACCCGGTGCAAAACATCAGCTCAGAAAAGACGAAAGAGCAGTAAAAACTTGCATTGAATGGCTTAGTCAGATGGCTTAGTCAGAGGTTATGATTTTCTAAAAAAACTGGCTTGATTTGTTCGTTTTTGAGTGCAGCACTACATGTTTTACTTATAAGATCTAGTCTACTTTGAAACATTTTAGCTTCTCTATCGTTTATGCCAAAAGGAACAAAAAATATTCCTTGCTGGTCAATTAATTCAGTAAAATATTTTAGCAGATTAAAGTGTTCTTTAGTGCTAGAATTCATAGCAAAAACTAAGGGGATTTTTCCAGGATTAATGGGCGGTTTATCAGATATAAATGATTTTAGCATTTCTTCTGTTGGTGAAAAAACAACCAGAAGATTTAGTAAACTTAAATATTCTTTTTTAAAATCAAATGTATTTTCCCTGGGCAGTATTATTACTTCTGCTCCTTTACTAATCAAGCTATCAATTTGCTTTAGTATTGTTGATTCTTTAAGTTGAAAAGTAAATAAGCTTATGCCTAACCTTCTTTCTTTTAACGACATAAAAGCACCTCCTTCGGTGTCATATATAAATATGCTTTTTACCGACAGAAGGTGCTTTATGTAATTGGGATACTTAATTGATTTTTAATTATTCTACTCAAGTAGATTTTCTAAACCAAAGACAAGTCCCTTAGTTTCCATTACTTTGTTAACAGCAAATACTACACCGGGCATAAAAGAATTTCGGTGAAAAGAGTCGTGTTTTATTGTTAGAGTTTGACCTGTGCTACCAAAAATAACTTCTTGATGAGCGATAGGACCGGTTAAACGAATGCTATGGATGTGGACATCTTTTTCTACGCCACCTCTTGCCCCATCTAACTTCATTAGGTCTTCTCTTTCTGGGGGCTTTTCTTTACGACCTTTATCTATAAGTTCTGCTGTTTTCAAGGCAGTGCCTGAAGGAGCATCAATCTTTTTGTCATGATGAGTTTCAACGATTTCTGCCTGGGAGAAATATTTTGCTGCTTCTGCAGCAAACTTCATCATCAAAACAGCTCCAAGGGCAAAGTTAGGTGCAATAACAGCACTAAGATTTTGCCTGTCTACAATCTCCTTAACATGAGAAACATCCTCTTCAGTAAAGCCGGTAGTACCAACTACCGGGCGTACACCACAATTTAAGGCAGTTTCTATGTTATCTACTGCACTCATAGGTGTTGTAAAATCTACCATTACATCAGCATTTTTAGATGACAAATTTTCTTCTGTAAGCTTTTCGATAAATACATTAAGCTCTTCTTCGCCTAGAATTTTACCTATATCTTCGCCTTCGCCATGTCTGTCAAAAGCGGCTATAAGCTTTAGATTATCTTCACTAAGAACAGTGCGGCATACTTCCTGCCCCATCCGGCCATTAGCTCCGCTTACGGCAACCTTGATTTCTTCCATTGTTTTCACCTCTCGTAGACTATAGATTATTTCTATGAAACTTTATGGTTTAAGATTATTTTGGACTAATCAGTAAAATATGTCAAGTTAAGCTTTTTTACTTCTTTTACTATAAATATCATTTTTGTAGCCAAGTATACTGGGAACAAAATTGCTTAGTAGTTACAATTTTGCTTACAAATTTTGCTTAGCAGTCTTGACACAATTATAAATATAAACTAATATTTAAATATACAACAATTAAATATAATTTTTAATAACTAGGTCCCTGCTTGTTATATGGGGTTAAATTGGAAGTCGGTGAAAAGCCGGCGCGGTCCCGCCACTGTGATGGGGAGGTTATTTTCACTTTTAGCCACTGGAGTTAGTAACTCTGGGAAGGCGAAGATAACCTATGAACCTAAGCCAGGACACCTGCCTAGTTATGCTTCACCTAAGAACTACGAGAGATAGGGAGGTGAGCCCGTAGGATGTGAAATTTTATCAATTGGTCCTGCCGTAAAACTCCCATTTCGTAAGGGAGTTTTTTTAATGGCTGGAATTACTTTATAGGTCTGGTAAAAGGGGAGAGTTTTACTTAATGCTTACAATAAATGATCTTTCAATTAAATATTTATTTGATGATAACGAGATCAAAGCAGTTAATAAAGTTACATTTAGTTTAGAACCTGGTGAAAGTGTTGGTATTATCGGAGAAACAGGCAGCGGAAAAAGTACCCTTGCTCATAGTCTATTGGATCTTATTTCGGCACCCCACGAAAAGCAGGGCGAAATAATAATAGACCAAAAGAACATTTTTGACTTACCTGCTAAAGAAATAAACGAGCTACGCTGGAGTACTGCAGCAATAGTATTTCAAAACTCCCTTGAAGTTCTAAATCCGGTTATGAAAATAGGAGATCAAGTTATAGAGCCGCTTCGAAAGAAATCTAGCTTATCTAAAGCTGAAGAAGAAAAAGAACTGCTAAAACTCTTCGATATGGTAGACCTAGATATAAAGTGGAAAGATGCATATCCACATCAATTATCCGGTGGTATGAGGCAAAGGATGCTCTTAGCAATGGCTCTTTCATGCAAACCAAAACTATTAATATTAGATGAGCCTACAAGTTCTCTTGATGCAATTTCGAGAGAGAAACTTCAAAACCTTTTGAAAAACTTGCAAAATGAATTAGGTTTTTCAATGTTAGTTATATCTCATGAGATAGGTACTATTACAAAACTAACAGATAAACTTATGATTATGTATCAGGGAGAAATGGTGGAAAAAGGTGTTACAGATGAAATACTAGATTATCCAGCCCATCCATATTCTAGAGGTTTAATTAATTCCTCTGTTGAGGTTTTTCCCTATAAAGATCTATGGGGAATACCTGGAGAGCCAGAGATAGGTGTGAAAGTATCTAAAAAAGAAAAGTGTCTTTTTTCTTCTAGGTGTACTCAGATGATTGAAAAATGTAAGAACGAAAGACCAACACATCAAAAAATTTCATTAAACCGTGAGGTTTTATGTCATCAAGGTGGGATAACAGACGTTTTAAAGGCAAAAGAACTTTGGAAATCTTTTGAACTTGGAAATAGTAGTGTAAGTGCAGTAGCAGGAGTAGATATATCATTAAAGCATGGAGAAACAGCAGCTCTTCTAGGACCCTCTGGTTCTGGCAAATCTACCCTTGCACACCTTTTGTGTGGCTTTATCCCTCATGATGAGGGGAAGATTGAATTTTTAAATAAAGAAGTAAATGGCAACTGGGTGGTCAAAGAAGAAGGTGGAATACAATTAATTCTTCAGGACCCTTATAGTTCAATAAGTCATCGTTTAACCGTATATGAAGCAGTTACAGAACCTTTGTATATTAACAAAATAGGTGATCCAACTGAGAGAACAGACCGATGTAAAAAAGTTTTATCCTCTGTACAACTACCTAGTGATGATGAATTTTTAGACAGATGGTGTTCTTCGTTAAGCGGTGGCCAAAGACAGCGTCTTGCAATAGCTAGAGGGCTGATAATGAAGCCTAAAGTATTGATTGCAGATGAGATAACTTCTATGCTTGATGTTTCTACCCAGGCTAATATTATGAGACTGTTAAAGGGGCTTCAAAATAAGGAAGGGTTTAGCCTCTTGTATATAACCCATGACCTACAGCTTGCAAGAAAAGTTGCAGAAAAGATTTATGTCTTAGATGAGGGTAAGGTAATAGAAGAAGGTTCTGCGACAAAAGTATTTGAAAATACAAGCTGTTGTAAAACTAAAGAATTTATTGAAGCTGGACTTTTAGAAATTAGTTAGTATATGACTAGTCATGATTTTAATATGTAAAAAAGAAGGGGAAGCAGGAGAACCGTCCCTGAAAAAAGGAAAAAGAGGAGGAAAAACATTATGAAAAAGCTTACAACTTTTATTTCAATTATATTAATTATTTCCATTTATGTGTTGGTCTTTGCCGGTTGTGGTGGAACAGAAACCGGTGAAAAAAAGCAACCAGAAGAAGCAGCTAAAGGTGAAGCTGATCAAGAGAAAAGTGATGATGAAGTAGTAGTACGTCTTGATACTAATGATGAAGGTTATCCTCAGCCATTTACCCATCATGCACGAGGACCCGGAAGAAGCAAGATGAGGCTAATCTTTGATTCTTTACTTGAAAGAGGGGAAAACGGGCATATCCCCTGGCTAGCAAAAGATTGGGAAGTGTCTGAAGATGGAACTGAGTACACATTTTATATAAGAGAAGGGATAGAATGGCAGGACGGAGAGGAGTTAACTGCAGAGGATGTGGCTTTTTCCTTTGAATATTACCAAGATCATCCACCTGTGGATATAAGTGAACCTGTTGTTTTCGATATTTTAGAAGATATTGAAGTACTAGATGATTACAAAGTAAAGATGACTACAGAGAGGGCACATGCTCCTTATGTATTAGAAGCTGGCGAGATGAGGATAATTCCTAAGCACATCTGGGAAGATATTGATGACCCTCAGCAGTTTACTGATGAAGAAGCTGTGATAGGAAGTGGTCCCTACAAGTTAAAAGAATACAATGAAGAACATAGTACTTATGAATTTGAAGCTAACCCTGACTTTTGGGGACCTAAACAAAAAGTGGATGTTCTTCAATATAGGCCTGTAAGTGATGAAGTAATGGCACTTGAAAATAATGATATCGACCAAGCTGAAATACCTGAAGATGTGTTACAGCGCTTTGAAGATGATCCTACTTATGAAATAGCTGAAAGACCTGGAGTATGGGCATACAGGCTCAGAATAAACTTTGATAATGTCTCCTGGTTAAACGAACAAAAAGCAAGACAAGCCCTTGCTTATGCTATAGACCGAGAAAATATAATAAACACAGTTGCAAGGGGAGCTGGTATCCCGGGGAATATGGGGTTATTGCCTCCTGATCATCATATGCATAATCCTGACGTGCCAGAATATGAGCATGACCCAGATAAGGCCAGAGAGCTTATGGAAAAAGCAGATGTCATAGATAATAATGAGGAAGTTTCCGTTGAAATTATTGTAGGAGATGATCAAGAAGAAGTAAGGATGGCTGAGCTTTTGAGACAAGACTTGAGAGAAATTGGAATTGATCTAGAGATAAATTCCATGGATTCTCAAGCACGAGACTCCCAATCAAAAGAAGGAAATTATGAGTTAGCTATTATGGGCCATGGTGGCTGGGGGGATGACCCAGAGAATTATTTTAGTATAAGGTTTGATGATGCCAAGGAAGGTACAGGGATATATGGTGGAATTCCTGGCTACGAAAATGAAGATGTAGACTTAATAAGAGAAAAACAACGTGAAGAGCTTGATGAAGAAAAACGAGAAGAACTTATCAAACAAGTTCAGGAAATTTGGGCAGAAGATATCCCTGAGATACCTCTCTACTATGTTACAGGTCATTATGTGTACAACAAGGATGTATACGATAATTGGACTTTTGTTTATAACCATCATTCTATTGATCAACACAAGATAACTTACTTAGATAGAGACGATGAAATATTTGAAGAAGATAAGTGAGAGTAAGGAGAGTTATTATGACATCAACTAGAAGTAAAAGGATTAAAACCATACTAGGTTATTTGATTACTTTTTTACTCCTTATCACCATAAATTTTTCATTACCCAGGCTTATGCCTGGGGATCCTTTTATACATGCCGGTGGAGAAGCGGGAGAGGTTATAACCTTTTACTCGGAGGATCAGATAGAATATTTAAGGGAGTATTATGGTTTGGATGAACCTGTACACAGGCAGTATTTTTCTTATCTAGGCGATACTTTAACTGGTAATTTAGGCTTTAGCTATTATTATAATCAAGATGTAAGTCAAATTATTTTAAAAAGACTGCCCTGGACAATGCTTTTGGTAATTTTTTCTACTGCTTTAAGCATAATTTTAGGAATTATTCTTGGAAGTTACTCAGCAGAAAAAAGAGGCGGATGGCAAGATAGAGCCGTTTATTTGGTGATGATAGTATTTTCAGAAATTCCTGCCTTTTTAATAGGAATATTTTTACTTGTTATTTTAGGAGCCTCTCTTGGATTATTCCCTCTTTCAGGAGGGGTGACTCATTTTACTGTGCATGAATCTATCTGGAGTCAGATAATAGATATATTGTACCATTCTGCCCTTCCCATTATGACTTTGACATTAAGTCGTGTAGGAGGTATGTATCTTCTAGTTCGAAATAGCATGACAACTGTACTATCAAAGGATTACATAAAAACAGCAAAAGCAAAAGGGCTTAAAAAATTTAGGATAAAATATGTTCACGGTCTAAGAAATGCTATCCTTCCCCTTATCACAAGGGTTTGTCTTCAGATGGGTGGTATAATCGGAGGAGCGGTGCTTGCAGAGAATGTTTTCTCATATCCTGGACTTGGTACTATAATGACAGAAGCAGTTTTTGTCAGGGATTATCCTTTGCTGCAGGGAATTTTTTTGGTGATGGCACTGACTGTAATGGGGGCTAATGTTCTTGCAGATGTGCTTTATCAAAGACTTGATCCAAGGACCAAAGCTCCTGTGATTAATCCTAAGAAGACATCTGTATGTGAAACTACAGCAGAAAAAGAATTCAACTAAAAGAATTTGTATGGTTTGGTAGGTGAGAGGATTGGAAAAACTTAAAGAGTGGTGGGGGTTTTTTAGTTTTTTAGGAAAAACTGCTGTAATTATATTATTACTTATAATTGTTATGGGGACATTAGCCCCGTATCTTTCCGCTTTTCCTCATGATGTAAGTTCAGGACCTCCTTTGGAGCCACCTGGTGGAGAGCATTTCCTTGGGACAGATGAACTAGGTGTAGACCTGTGGGCAATGATAACCTACGGCGCAAGGGTTAGTATTATTGTAGGTCTTGGTACGGCACTTTTGGCAGGGCTTGGCGGCGGTATTATTGGAATTATTGCAGGATACAAGGGTGGATGGTTTGATAAGATCGTGATGAGACTAGTTGATGTAATGATAGCTCTTCCTGACCTTCCAGCCATGATAGTGATAGCGGGTTTTTTTGGCTCTAGCCTTACTAATATAATTATAGTTTTATCACTTTTTTCCTGGTCAAGGCCTGCACGAATTGCCAGATCTCAAGCCCTTTCCCTTAAAGAACAACCGTATTTGAAAATGGCATCTTTTTATGGTGGGAGTACTTTTTATCTATTGTACAAGCATTTTGTTCCAGAACTTTTTCCTATATTATCAGTCAGTATGATAAGACTTGCGAGCAGAGCAATAATCACTGAGGCTTCTCTTGCTTTTATTGGGCTTGGTGATCCAACTTCTAGAAGCTGGGGACTTATATTAAACCATGCACTTAACTTTAGCGGGATATATTTTACTCCTTATTGGAAATGGTGGTTATTATATCCATGGCTTGCCCTTACTTTACTTGTTGTTGCTTTGGCTTTAGTTGGTAGGGATTTAGAAAGAATTGCAGATCCTCGGATGAAATAAAAGTATAGTATAAACAAGGAAAACTAAGCTTAATTTTAAATAATTAATGAAATGTTTCTCTGTTTATAATATAATGTTACTGAATGTGTAGATTTTTAGCATCTAACGAACAGAAGGAGAGTTAAGTTTGAAATTTCTTATAATAGAAGACTCTATGCTATACCAAAAATTCATAGTAAAAAAATTAAAAGAAAACTTTACAGATGCTGTGTATTTGACTGCAAATAGTGGTGAAGAAGGTTATCAAAAATATTTAGAGGAAAAACCTGATTTTGTGCTTCTTGATTTATTACTCCCGGACAAGAAAGGTCAGGATGTATTAAAATCTATATATGAATATAATCCTAACGTAAAGGTAATAGTTATTTCGGCTGATGTTCAAAATATGGTGCGTAAGGAAGTCGAATCTATTGGAATCTTGAACTTTTTTAATAAACCTCTGACAGATGATAAGGTAGAGGATTTAGTGAAGATAATTGAGGAGAATTATGATGCTTAGCTCTATACAGGAAGATGCACTAAAAGAATTTATGAATATATATATTGGACAGGCTTCAAGCCTTCTCTCAGATATTACAGGGGAAAAAATTGAACTAAAAATACCCGAAATCAAACTTTTAAATTTCCCTCCCGGGAAAAAGCCTGATATAGGTTCCCTAAATATTCTCCCAAAAGGCGATATAATATCTTCAAGTCTATCTTTTGGTGATGAATTAAAAGGTAAAGCCAGGTTGGTCTTTCCTGCCGACAAAACGAGAACCCTAGTTAATTTGTGTTTGGGAGAAGATGCTTTACCTGACGAAGAGGAGTTTGATTTAGAGAATCTAACAGATATTGATTCAGATGCAATGAGAGAGCTAGGTAATATAGTTTTGAATTCTATAATGGGAGGACTGGCTAACTTAACAGGTATTTGTTTGAATTATTCAATACCAGAAATAGAAGTGCTTTACTTCCCAAAAGTAGAAGCAGAGGAGATTAGCTTAGAAGATAATTTATATGTATTGATCATAAAAAATACTTTTAGTTTTTCAAACACTGAAGTAGAAGGTGCGATTTTGGTAGCACTTAGTATAGATTCTGTCAACTGGCTTATAAAAAAAATAGATGAAGAGATTGTGAGGATGTATGAATAATATAGATGAAAAAATTATTGACAACTTAAATTTGGGGATCATAGTCTTAGATGAAGAATTGAATGTAGTTAAATGGAATAACTGGATGGAGAATTTGACAGGTAACAAAAAAGACAGTGTAATTAATAAAAAATTAACCAGCTTATATCCTTTGTTTGAAAAGAATATTTATAAACAGTTTATTTTTAATGCTTTAAATAATGGCCAAAAAATGTTTTGTTCTGCGGCTCTTCATCCGGTGTTTTTTCCGCCTACAAATAATAAAAATAAAATCCAACAAAACCTTCATATTGAGCCATTTAGCTATGATGATAAAACCTTTGTATTATTACAAGTTTTTGATGCTACTCACCACCGCAAAAAACTTTCTTATTTGCAGAGTTCTTTAAAAGAAATGGCTAGTTTTAAAGAAAAAGCAAAGCTAGATGGTTTAACCAAACTACCCAATAGAGGTTACTTTTTAGAACAACTTGAAAATATTATAAAGAATTATAATTATAAAGAAACTGATTATGAAACGAAAAAATTAACTCTTTTATTTATAGATTTGGACTCTTTTAAAGAAATAAATGACTCGATTGGTCATGTGTATGGGGATAATTTATTAAAAACTGTTGCTAAAAGGATAAAATCTGTTATTAAAGAAACTGATTTATCTGCGAGGTATGGTGGAGATGAATTTGTTATATTACTTAAAAATATTGGATCGCTGAAAGAAATAACAAGTGTAGCTAATAGGATTCTTGGAGTTGTTGAAGAGCCTATAAAGCTTTCTGGACAGGAGATATATTTTAGTATAAGTTTAAGCATAGGGGTGGCATTATATCCAACTGATAGCGATAGCTTAGAAAAACTTATCGAGAAAGCAGATAAAGCTATGTATGAAGCTAAGAGACTTGGAGGTAACAGGTGCGTTTTTTATAGTGACATAAAAGAGAATTAAACCAAGGACTTTATGATGAGTCCTTGGTTTTTTTTATAAAAATAATAACCTATCTATTTCTGAAAATGTATATGTATCAAAATTCTTTGGAATAATAGCAGGAGAATGATAAAGGGAGTGACAATTATGGAGCAAAACAGTTATGATGCTAAAAAATCAACAAAACGAGAATCTGTAAGAAGGAGTAGACAAAAAGACATGACTGATAACCTTAAACAATATGGCCAGGTACAAATTCCTCAACCAGCGAATCATATTCATTCTCTTGTTATTGTAGGTCAAATTGAAGGTCATATGACTCTACCACCACAAAACAAGACAACTAAATATGAACATATTCTACCACAGCTAATTGCAGCTGAGCAAAACCCAAATATTAAAGGTGTATTAATTCTGTTAAATACAGTTGGTGGAGATGTTGAAGCAGGTCTTGCTATTGCAGAGATGATTGAGAGTATGTCTAAACCATCAGTTAGTGTAGTTCTAGGTGGTGGACATAGTATCGGGGCGCCAATTGCTGTGGCGACTAACCACTCTTATATTGTTGAAACTGCAACGATGACAATCCATCCAATAAGACTTACTGGACAGGTACTTGGAGTGCCACAGACATATGAGTACCTTGACAAGATGCAGGAAAGAGTAATTAGTTTTATCACAAAAAACACTAGTATATCTTCTCAGGAATTAAGAAAATTAATGTTTAATTCTGGTCAGCTAGCAAGGGATATAGGAACACTTTTAATTGGAAGAGACGCTGTATTACATAATTTGATAGACGAAGTAGGAGGGATAGGCCAGGCTGTATTAAAACTAGAAGAATTCATTAAGCAAAAAGAATCTGGTTATCAAGATAACAGACAACAGAATATAAACCAGCCAAATTTGAGATATCCTCAGCAGAACAATCCAAATTCAGGCAACTCTTTTTTTGATGATCCATTTAATAGAAACCCCCAGAACCCATCAGATTATGGTAATCCTTATCAAAGGCAAAGTGGACCAGATGAAAACAAAGATAATAAAGGAGACGACAACTCCACAAATAATAACACAGGCAATGATAACAATCATTCTAGGGGGGATAATACTTGAGCTTACTATATACATCTGTTCCCCTAGATCAGGTCTTTGAGGATAGGACAAAAGAAGAGCCAACGTATGAAGAGATTCAACTTGAAGGTAAAACTTTAATAGTTGAACCTACAGGTCCTTATGAAGGGAAATTGGTAAGACTTATTAGCAGCAATGCTGACGATTACCTTGACCCTAACTATCAACCTGGAAGTGTTATAAAATATTCGCCTTCTTTAGAAAGTTGATATTAAAAACAACAGAAAATATAATGCCCGTGAAAATGCTCACGTTGTAGTGGCATTTTTCACGGGCATTTTTTATTGTTTAGAACAGGTTTTTTTTAGATAATTCAAATAAAACCGTGATTTTTTTCACCACTCTATAAGTTACATTTTTGATTTTAAATATTTAATGCAATTATAACAGATGTTTTAGAAATTTTATATTATTTTGTTATATTGGTACAAAAATTGCGACTATATATATGTAAATTCCCATTGAGGAGGAATGATTTTAATGCATGACAAAAATTTGTTAGGTTATGTGGGCGATCTTCCAGAAATAACGCCACGTATTAAAAAATTGACCAATGATATTTTAAACGCTGTTCCAGAAATTGATCCTGAACGGGCTAGACTTTTGACCCAATCATATAAAGAAACAGAAGCTTTACCCATGGTAATTAGGAGAGCTAAAGCCTTAGAAAAAATTTTGAACGAGATGACTATTGTTATTAGAGACGATGAATTAATAGTGGGCAATCAAACTACAAAACCAAGAAGCAGTCCGGTATTTCCTGAGTTTTCAAATAAGTGGCTCATGGAAGAGTTTGATAGACTTCCTAAACGCTTAGGTGATGCTTTTAAAATTTCTGAAGAAACCAAGGATGAATTAAAAGAAATTTTTAATTATTGGGACGGAAAAACTTCTAATGAATTAGCTGCATCTTTGATGAGTAAAGAAGCTGAACAAGCTCAAGATGCTGGTGTTTTCACAGTAGGTAATTACTTTTTTGGCGGAGTAGGTCACACAACTGTTGATTATGAAGAAGTATTGACATATGGATTTAAAGGGATAATTGAAAAAGCAAAAACAGAAAAAGATAATTTAAATGTAGCTAAACCCGAAGATATTGAAAAAGAGCATTTTTTAAATGCAGTAATAATTACTTTAAAAGCAGCTATTAATTTTGCTAAAAGATTTTCAAAAGAAGCTAAAAAGCTAGCTAAAGAATGTGAGGACAAAACAAGAAAAGATGAATTGCACAAAATTGCTGAAGTTTGTGATAAAGTTCCTGAATATCCAGCAGGAAGCTTTCATGAAGCCTTACAATCGTTTTGGTTCGTACAATTAATAATTCAGTTAGAGTCTAGTGGACACTCCATTTCTCCGGGGAGATTTGATCAATATATTTTTCCATATTTAAAAAACGATATAGAGAAGGACGATCTTACTCTTAAAAAAGCTCAAGAGATATTAGACGCTCTTTGGGTTAAATTTAATGACATTAATAAAGTTAGAGATGAAGGGTCTACTAAAGCATTTGGCGGTTATCCGATGTTTCAAAATCTTATTGTAGGTGGTCAAACCCCTGATGGACTAGATGCTAGCAACCTATTATCTTTTATGTGTTTAGAAGCTACAACTCATATAAAAATGCCACAACCCTCAATTTCAGTACGTATCTGGGATAAAAGCCTTGAAGAATTAACTGAAAAAACAGTCGAAGTAACTAAGTTGGGTCTGGGTATGCCTGCATACTATAATGATGAAGTTATAATACCTTCCCTTGTAAATCGTGGTCTGACTTTAGAAGATGCTCGTGATTATTGCATTATTGGTTGTGTTGAACCTCAAAAAGGTGGCAAAACCGAGGGTTGGCATGATTCAGCTTTCTTTAATATGGCTAAAGTACTGGAACTTACTATAAATAATGGTGTTGAGAATGGCAAACAATTAGGGCCAAAAACTGGAGAATTTACCTCTTTTAATTCTTTTGAAGAATTTAAACTTGCCTTTGAAAGACAGATGGAATATTTCGTAGCCCTGCTAGTTAATGCAATAAATTCAGTGGATATAGCTCATATGAAAAGAGCGCCGTTACCATTCTTGTCAAGTATTATTCAAAACTGTATTGAAAAAGGAAAAACAGTACAGGAAGGTGGAGCTTATTACAATTTCACAGGCCCACAAGGGGTAGGAGTTGCGAACGTTGGAGATTCATTTGCTGTCATAGAAAAGCTTGTTTTTAATGAGCAAAAGCTTAGCCTTGAAGAACTTAAGAAAGCGTTAGACAATAATTTTGAAGATGAAGATTTAAGACAAAAGCTTTTAAATGAAGTAGCGAAATATGGTAATGATATTGAGGAAGTGGACATGCTAACTAGAGAGGGCGCGTTAATCTATTGTAAAGAAGTAGAAAAACATACCAACCCAAGAGGAGGGATATACCAACCAGGTTTGTATCCCGTATCAGCTAATGTACCTTTAGGAGCTGCAACTGGTGCAACCCCCGAGGGAAGAAAAGCTAGAACTCCCCTCGCAGATGGAGTTTCACCTGTATCAGGTATGGATCGAAATGGGCCTACGGCTGCAATTAACTCTGTAGCAAAACTTGACCATCATATAGCATCAAATGGAACTTTGTTAAACCAGAAGTTTCACCCTTCTTCCCTTGAAGGTGAAAGTGGCCAAAGAAATCTTGCTGCATTAATAAATGGCTTCTTTGATCAAAAAGGTTTACACATCCAAAACAATGTTATAGACAAAGAAACTTTAATAAAAGCTCAGAAAAATCCTGACAAATATTCTAGCCTTGTGGTAAGGGTAGCAGGTTATAGTGCATATTTCACTTCTTTAGATAAGTCGCTACAAGATGATATTATTAACAGAACTGAGCAGAACTTTTAAACTAAAATTAAATCTATAAAAGAGGCCCTTTTAATTGGGCCTCTAACAAAATTGTCATATAGGGAGGGGCTTTTCTATCATTACTAATAATTCTATTAATTATAAAGGCTCGGCAGACAGAGGAATGGTTTTCGATATTCAAAGATTTTCTGTACATGATGGTCCAGGTATTCGTACCGTTATTTTTTTAAAAGGATGTCCGTTATCTTGCTCATGGTGCAGCAACCCAGAATCGCAGCAATATGAACAAGAGATAATGTTTAACCCAAGCCTTTGTATTGAATGTAAAAAGTGTGTTGGCGCTTGTTCAGTTAAAGCTATTAGTTATGATACAGTAACTAGAATAGATCGTGATAGCTGTGTGAACTGTAAAAATTGTGTTGAAGTATGCAATAGCAGAGCTTTAGAACTTGCAGGTTATGAAGCTACAGTAGAGGAGCTACTTAAAGAAATAGCTAAAGATAAAATTTATTATAAACGTTCAAAGGGTGGAATTACCCTTTCTGGAGGTGAACCGCTTTACCAGAGCGATTTTGCTATTAACTTGTTAAATGCATGCAAAAGTAAAGGTTGGCATACTGCGCTGGAAACTTCTGGATTTGTGTCTCAGAGCTCGTTAAAAGAAGCCATTAACTTTTTGGATTTATTATTATTTGATATTAAATCCATGGATTCAACAAAAATTAAAGAGGAACTTAATGTTTCTAATCAAATAATTTTGGATAATGTCCAATTAGCAGCAAGGAAAGATGTTCCTATTATCATAAGAAAAGCAATCATACCAGGGTTTAATGACAATGAAAAGGATGTTAAGTCTACTGCTAAGTTTGCTAGGTGGCTCGGAAAGAATGTAAAAGGGATAGATTTACTACCTTATCATAGACTTGGTGAAAACAAATATAGATATTTAGGGAAAAAGTACCTGTTAGAAGGGGCAAAACCACCTTCTAATGATAAGATGCAAACTTTTAAAAAAATAATTGAAGAAGAAAGAGTTCCTGTAACTATAGGTGGTAGTGGTGGTTTTTATTTGGAGTTATAACTACATTGAACTATAGATTTGTTGTAGTTATTTTAAACTATATTTACCCATTTTCTTCGATAAAGTTGTCCTATCAATATTTAGTTTTCTAGCAGCGTCAGATAGACTGCTGCTATTTTGGATAGCTTGTTTTATTAACCTAATTTCATATTTTCGCACCTCATCTTTTAAACTTTTAAATTCATTACTATCCTTGCCTTCTAAAGCATTTTTTAATTCCAAAGGCACATCATGAAGTTTTACTAGTTCTTTTTCGCTTAAAAGTATAAGTCTTTCAATAGTGTTTTCAAGTTCTCTAACATTACCAGGCCAGTCATAATTGTAAAATAAATCTAAAACCTCTCTAGATATTGTTTTGTTTAAACCATGTTTATTATTGTATTTATCTAAGAAATGTAGGGTTAAAGGGAGGATATCCTCCTTTCTGTCTCTCAAAGGTGGGATTTTTATAGGTATAACATTCAGTCTGTAGAATAAATCATCCCTAAATCTGTTTTCATCGGCTAACTTTTTTAAATCTTTGTTAGTGGAAGCAATAACACGCACATTGATCTGACGTGGAGTGTCACTTCCTATTCTATTAACTTCTTTTTCCTGTAAAACTCTCAAAATTTTAACCTGAAGGTGAAAAGGTATTTCACTTATTTCATCTAATAAAATAGTTCCTTCATGAGCAAGTTCAAAATAACCAGCTTTCCCCTTTTTTAACGCACCAGTGAAAGAGCCGGATTCGTATCCAAACAGTTCTGACTCTATTAGTGATTCCGGTATAGCACCACAATTAACCCTAATATAAGGCTTGTCTTTTCTATTGCTTATTTCATGTAACATTTTTGCGAAAACTTCTTTTCCAGTTCCTGACTCACCTGTCAATAATACTGTAGAATTAGTATTTGCAATTCTTGAAATGATTTCCATGGTTTTATTAAAAGCCTTACTTTTACCAATAGCCTTTGCTTTGGCATTTTTAATTGATCTTAGCCTGTCAACTTCAGAACTAAACTTAATTGTTTTTTCATGTTCTTTTTCTAATTCTTTTTTGTAATAACTTAATTCTGTGATATCTCTCACGTTTGTTACTACTTGAGTTATATTTCCTTTTGAATCAAAGATCGGGTTGCCTGTTACAATAACTTCCTTGCCTGTTTTTTCGATTTTTTGCATTATAGTTTTGGTTTTTTTTTCTTTCAAAGCAAGCAAAGAAACTGATTCACTGATATATCCTGCCTTCACTAAATCTTCCATGTGTTTTCCTATAACTTCAAAGCCTTTTAGACCGGTGATTTTCTCATATCCCTCATTTACATATACTGTATACCCGTTTGCATCGGTAATATAAATTCCGTCGTATGAAGCCCTTAAAATGTCTGCAAGCATTTGATTCCACTCTAAATGTTTTTGTATATGGGATATGTCTTGAAACACTGAAACAGCACCGATGATTTTACCATCATTTTCAATTAAACTTTGATTAGACATTATTTCTTTTTCGCCAATCTTTATTCTTTCGCCAAGGTAATCAGTACCTTCTTCTAGTCTTTTGAGTAATGTGGAATAAGGCATAACTTCATTAATTTTTTTTTCTATAGCTTTTTCTTGTTTAATTTGAAGTATATTTTCGGCACCTTCATTGAAAAAAATTATTGTGCCTTCACAGTTAATTACCAGTACACCATTATATATGCTATCTAAGATATTTTTATATAATTTATTGTTATTTTGCCTATAATTACTGTCACTCATTTTTGCCCCTCCCCTGATATTAATGGGTATTTTCGGACGATATGCTAGTAAATGTTAAAGAAATCACTAATGAATGTAATATAACAGCGGGTGATTTACCATGCGATATTAGTATAGCATAGACATATGATTTTAACAACATAGACCGTGACATATTTCACTTATAGTGAAATATGTCACGGTTGAAATATTTAGGCAATTAACACAGAAGGGGTTAACGATTGCGGGGGGTTGTGGTGCGTGACAATATTCACGGTTTATAAATCAAATTAAAATAAATGACATCTAACATGGATAGTTGCGATATAAAAATACCTATAAAAATAACTCAAAGGATCCGCTTATAAAGATCTTTGTAAAATCTAAAAGTCTAAATTATTGTATAAAAGAAACTGAATGGCATGGTTTTTGCAAGTTAAATAATTAGTAGAATTGTTGGAATTTTAATTAACTTTATTATGTTAAAAATTTTGATGCAAGTGAAAGGATGGAATAGCGATGAATAATTTTACCTGGCTTTCACCAACACAAATTATATTCGGAAATGATTCCATTAAATCATTAGAAGAAGTAATTCAAAAATATAAAGCAAAAAACGTCTCAATAATTACCGACCAAGGAATAATGGGAACTGATATACTAGAGAAGGTCAAAAAAGTTATAGGGAAAGATATTGAGACAAACGTTTTCTGTGAGCTTGATGGGGAACCTGATACTGACGATTTGAAAAAATGTAAACAACACGTCATTGAAAATCAAAGCGATGTATTAATAGGCCTCGGGGGTGGGAGTTCGATTGATGTGGCTAAAGCTGTTTCAGTTCTAGTGACTAATGAATCAATTGGTTTAGACCAAAATAATGAAATAGAGAACTTAGGACTTCCTACTATAATGATACCTACTACAGCTGGCACAGGAGCAGAGCTTACCAAGATATCCATCTTCTCAGGAGATAAGGTCAAATTAAGGTTAGTCCATGATTATCTATATCCAAATGTGGCTATCTGTGATCCTAAAATGACCCTTAGTATGCCAGGCAGTATAACTACATCTACAGGTATGGATGCACTTACCCATGCTATTGAAGCTTACACCTCAGTTAAAGCCAACTATCTCACCGATATAATAGCCTTTGAAGCAATCAAAAAAATCTATTTTAATATACGCACAGCTTATGCAAAAGGAGAAAATATTATAGCCAGGGAGAATATGTTAGCAGGTAGCTTACTTGCTGGGATGGCTTTTTCAAATGCAGGGGTTGGTGCAGTGCATGCTATGGCATATCCGATAGGAGGGAGCTATCACATACCTCATGGTATAGCCAACTCTCTTTTGCTGCCTCACGTACTTGAGGCAAACTTTAATGGAATTGTTGAAAAGCTGGCAGTAATAGGAAAAACCTGGGGATTAAGAGGTGATTATACCCAAATAGATATAGCAAATAAAACCGTTGAATTAATTAAAAATCTGTCAACGTCACTGGATATACCCCAGCGTTTAAGAGACTTTGATATTCCTGAAGCAGAACTGCCTGAACTAGCTAAGGCTGCATCAGAAATTACCGGCCTTATGCAAAATAATCCAAGTAATTTGTCGCAGGCAGACTTACTAAAGGTTTACAAAAATGCCTATTAACAGGCAATAATTGAATTCTGGGAGGAGGAAAGGAAATGAGTGAAAAGATTGTTAGAATTAATATGTCTAATTTAGAGGTAACTGAAGAAAAAGCAGATGAAAAGTACAAGCTTTTAGGGGGGCGGGCATTAACATCTACGGTGATAAAAGAAGAAGTGCCGGCTGATTGTAATCCTTTACGGAAAAATAACAAAATTATAATAGCTCCGGGACTTCTTACAGGCACAAGTGCTCCTGCTTCTGGCAGGTTATCAATTGGAGGGAAAAGCCCTCTTACAGGAACAATAAAAGAAGCTAATGCCGGAGGTATCTGCAGCCAAAAGCTTGCAAGATTAGGAATCAAAGCTTTGATTTTAGAAGGTCAACCAAAAGAAGATAAAATATACACGATAAAAGTAACTAAAGACTCAATTGACCTTGAAGAAAAATATAACTTTAAAAACTTGGGTGTATATCAATTAATGGATGATGTAAAAGAGACTTATGGCGACAAAGTAGGAATGCTTGCCATAGGTCCAGCAGGTGAGATGCTAATGCAGACTGCTGGAATTACTAATAATGATATGGATAACGAGCCAAGCAGATATGCTGCAAGAGGTGGTCTTGGAGCAGTTATGGGTTCTAAAGGTGTCAAAGCAATAATCATTGATGATACCGACGCACCTAAAGTAGAAGTTAAAGATGAAAAAACATTCAAACAGGCTAGGAAAAAACTTCAAGAAGCTATTAAGAACCACCCGGTAACAAGTGGTGCTCTGCCATCTTATGGTACTGCCGGAACAGTTGATCCGATAAATGAATCAGGTGGACTCCCAACAGAAAATTTTAAATTTGGCCAATTTGAAGGCGCTTCTAATGTGTCAGGGGCAAAGATGGCTGAAATAGTTGAACAGCGTGGTGGTAAAGGCAAGATGGGACATGCCTGCCATCCTGGCTGTACTATTAGGTGTTCAAATATTTATCCAGATAAAGACGGCAACGTACTATGCTCACCGCTTGAATATGAGACTGATTGGGCTCTTGGTCCAAATCTAAAAATTGATGACTTAGACATCATAGCAAAACTAAACCGCATCTGTAATGACGTTGGAATAGATACCATAGAAACTGGTTGTACAATTGGAGTTTTGATGGAAGCAGGTGTTTTAAGTTTTGGAGATGGCGAAGGGGCAATAAAAGCTTTGGAGGAAGTAGGTAAAGGCACACCTCTAGGTAGGATAATCGGCATGGGAGCAGTTGGCGCAGGAAACGCTTACGGTATAACCAGAGTACCAAGTGTTAAAGGGCAGGGTATGCCTGCTTATGACCCAAGAGCAATGAAAGGTATTGGTGTAACTTATGCTACAGGTGCCATGGGAGCAGACCATACTTTCGGTTATACAATAGCTCCAGAAATATTTAAATGTGGAGGAGATCTTGATCCATTATCAACAGAAGGGAAAGTAGAAGCTTCTAGAGATACTCAGAAATTATCTGCTTTTATAGATAGTGTAGGCCTATGTTTGTTTGTAACTTTTGCTACCAGCGATGACAAAAATGGCGAAGAAGGGATCTACGAAATGATCAATGCCATGTATGGAAGCGACTTAGACACAGAAAAAGCAATGGAATATGGAAGAGACGTTTTAAAACTAGAAAGAGAATTTAACAAGGAGGCTGGCTTTACACCAGTTCATGACAGGCTGCCTGAATTTATGTATGATGAAGAGCTTCCACCTCACAATGAAGTTTATAATATTCCCGGTGATGATCTAGACAAAGTTCATCAGTAATAAGATTGACCGGGAAAATAAAAAATAAAAGTACATTACCAGTCATCTATTTGATTAGTTTTTGATTAGTTTGATTCTAAAAATATTGGAGGTGGTAACTTATCAATAATTCTTTCTAACAATATTGTTACTAAGATGATCTTAAAAAGAAAAATTTACGAGGAGGGAAATTTGATGGCAAAAAGTTTGAGATACAAATTTTATGATACTCAAAGACAGCTGGCTTTGGATGGCCTTGCCCAGGAAATGCCCGAAAAAGGGCTAATTGCAATGGATGGACCTAACGATCCAGATCCAAGTCTGAAAATTGAGAATGGCGTAGTAGTAGAAATGGACGGCAAGAAAAGAGAAGAATTTGATATGATTGATCTATTCATAGCTGATTACGCAATCGATCAAAGTATAGCTGAAGAAGTAATGGAAATGGATTCTTTAGAAATATCGAGATGGCTTGTTGACATTAACGTACCTCGTCAAGAAATTATAAATTATGTTTATGGTATGACTCCAGCTAAAGCCAATGAAGTATTAAATAACCTTGATGTGGTTGAGATGATCATGGCTGGTCATAAGATGAGAGCAAGGAAGACACCATCTATCCAGTCCCATATAACAAATAGAAAAGATGATCCGTTGCAACTAGCAGTAGATGCAGCTAGTGCCGGGCAGCACGGGTTTACTGAGTTAGAGACTACTGTAGGTATGGGTAAGTTTGCTCCAAGTAATGCATTAGCTATTTTAATAGGTTCTCAAGTTGGAAGACCTGGTACCCTTACTCAGTGTGCTGTTGAAGAATCACTAGAGCTAACCCTTGGTATGAGGGGGCTTACTTCTTATGCTGAGACTGTATCAAATTATGGAACTGAAAGAGTTTTCGTAGATGGTGATGATACTCCATGGTCAAAGGCTTTTCTAGGGGCTTCTTATGCCTCAAGAGGGCTTAAGCTTCGCTTCACTTCAGGTACTGGTGCAGAATGTGTGATGGGCTACTCAGAAGGAAAATCAATGCTTTATCTAGAGATTCGCTGTATTATGATGACTAGAGCTACAGGTATACAGGGGATCCAAAATGGTGGTATCAGTTGTGTATGTATGGCTGGTTCTGTTGCAGGTGGGTTTAGGGCTTTGATGGCAGAGAACTTATTTACGATGATGAATGACCTAGAAGTTGTATCCGGGAATGACTATCAGGTATCAAATTCAGATATGAGACGTACTGCTAGATTACTTCCACAGTTCCTGGCAGGGACAGACTTTATTTTCTCAGGTTATTCATTCATGCCAGCTTATGACGACATGTTTACTTCTTCAAGTTGGAACGGTGAAGATTTGGATGAGTATATAACTATGCAAAGGGACTTGAGGGTTGATGGTGGAGTTAAGCCTGTAGATGAGGATGAGTTCATAGCTCTGAGAAGAAAAGCGGGTAAAGTTATTAAAGATGTATGTGATGAATTAGGTCTGCCGCCTTTCACAGATGAAGCCATTGAAAAATGTGCCATAGCTTTTGGTTCAAAAGAGACAGCTCCAAGAGAAGCAACAGATAATATTAAAGCTGCAGACATTATTATGGACCAAAAAATCACTGGACTTGACATTGTTAAAGCACTAGCAAAACGAGGTCATGAAGATGTTGCAAATAACGTTCTAAACATGCTTAAACAGCGTATTTCCGGGGATTATCTACAGACATCAGCTATATTAGACGAAAACTTTGAACCAAGAACAGCTGTTAATGATGCTAACGACTATCAAGGACCTGGAACGGGCTATAGAGTAGAAGGCAAAAAATGGGATGAGATTAAAAATATTAGACAGGCATTAAAGGCTGAAGATCTGTTTTAGTTTTCAAAATAAACGAGGAGGTGTAAGGATATGTGGCGTGAGGAAATTAGAGAGGAATACAAATGGAGGGCACACTTCCCATCTTCAATTCCGGCTAAATCAGCAATGTTTGACAAAGCAGAAGATGCTAAACAGCTTGACTTAAAAGTAAAAGAGCTAGGCAAAGCAGAAAAAGGAACAAAATCAGACGAGGTTGTTATTGGAATTAGTCCGGCATTTGGAGATAAACTATCTAAAAGTATTAAGGATGTGCCTCATGGAACTATAGTGAGAGAAATAATAGCTGGATTAGAAGAAGAGGGAGTTAGTTATAGAGTGGTAAGGGTTCAATATTCTGCAGACTTAGGAGTTATTGGTAATGAAGCGGCAAAAGTTAGTGGCTCAGGTTTTTCGATAGGTATTTTGACTAAAGGGACATGTCTAATACACAACAAAGATCAGCCACCACTCGGTCCAATAGAGTTATATTCTGTTAGTCCACTTTTAACACTGCAAAATTATAGAGATATTGCTAGAAATGCAGGAAAATATGCTAAAGAGGAAACTCCAAGTCCAGTAATACAGCCATATGACGGTGAAGCAATCGGTGCATCTTTTATGGGCAAAGCTGCTGTTATACACTTGACAGAAGCAGAATATGTGGACTTAGACGGTGATGTTATAGAATGTGAAATCGAATTTGAAGAAAAGTAAATTAAATGTACAGGGGGGTAAAAAAATGCCAAAGCTAGATCCGAAAAAGGATTTCCCATTGGGTACAAAAAGAAAAGATTTGGTTACAACTCCATCAGGGAGCGGTATAGATGAGATAACACTTCAAGCTGTGCTAGAAGGTAAGATTAAATTTGAGGATCTTAGAATAACGCCTGAAACTCTTGAATACCAAGCACAAGTAGCTGAAGCCTGTAACAGAAAGTGGTTTGCAGAGAACCTAAGAAGAGCTGCAGAGCTGACGAAACTTCCAGATGAGCGCTTGTTAGAAATATATGAAGCACTTCGTCCTTACAGGTCTACTAAAGAAGAGTTAATTGAAATAGCAAAAGAACTTGAAGAAAAATATGAGGCAAATAATAATGCAAGTCTGATACGCCAGGCAGCTGAGGTTTATGAAACAAGAAAGTTATTAAAGAGAAGATAAAGTAAAAAACTGCTAGAAAGATAAGCCTAAAATGGCTACTCTTTCTAGCAGAAACTAAAATAGGAAACGAGAGAATACTAATATATCATTAACCAGGGGGGAAATCAAGATTGTTGATCAACTTTCCTACAAAAGTTTTCCAAAAGGACATCAGGGATTAAAGCAAGTATATTACGGATATGGTAAAGGAAAAACAACTGCAGCTCTTGGATCTTTATTAAGAGCATCAGGGCGCGGATATAAATCTTGTATAATTCAATTTCTAAAAAGCAGCCGTTTTTATGGCGAAATAAAATCCTTGAATAATTTAGGTGTTGATATCTATCAATATGGGAGACAATGCAGGTACGATACTCTCATAACTCAGGACGAGATGAAATGTGTTGGATGTGGAGAATGTTTTGTAAGCAGTGAAAATTGTACTGATGAAGATAAAAAAGTTTTTGATATGGGACTAAAAAGAGCTATGAAATTTTTGGAATCAGAAGAATATTTTTTACTTGTATTAGATGAAATACTAGATCTTGTTCAGTTGAAAATTTTATCAGTGGGAGAGATCAAATCATTAATCTCAATCAAAACAAATACAGAACTGATTATGACAGGTCATGATGTTCCGGATGAAATTACTGAAGATGTTGACCTAATAACCGAGATGAAATCAGTAAAACATCCATTTGAAAAAGGCATAGAAGCTAGAAGGGGAATAGAATTCTAAAATGTATCAAACTATTTAATTGGGGAGGGAAAGCAATAATGAATGATAAAGGTTTAATGCGTGAGTGTATTGCCGAGTTTATTGGGACCGCTATACTTTTGGCATTTGGAAGCTCTGCAGTTATTACCTGGATGATACTTGGTGAAGTAGGAACCTACTGGGAGATGTCCCTGATATGGGGTCTCGCAGTGGCCTTTGCAGTCTATACATGCGGTGGGGTGTCAGGTGCTCATATTAATCCAGCAGTAACTGTTCCCCTTGCAATATTTAATAAATTTCCCTGGAAGAAAGTTCCTTATTACATTGTGTCTCAGGTTGCAGGTGCCTTTGCAGGGGCTGCATTTACTTTTAGCATGTACTTTCACATTGTTGCAGATCATGAAGCGCAAAACAATATAGTTAGAGGTGGGCCAGAAAGCGTCGAAACTGCCTCTATCTGGTCAACTTATAATCACGCTGGTGCAAGCTTTATGCATGCAATTTGGATAGAAGTTCTTTTAACAATGATATTAGTTTTTGTTATTTTTGCGGTAATAGATACTTTAAACATTTCAGCACCTCAAGGTGGTCATGCAGCAATTATAATCGGTTTAACAGTTGCAGCTATTGGTGGTGCCTGGGGTCCACTAACTGGATTTGCAATTAACCCTGCAAGAGACCTTGGACCAAAGATTTTTAAATTCTTTGCAGGCTGGGGTGAAGTTGCCCTGCCAGGGCCAGATTTTTATTTTATAGTACCAATAATTGGGCCTATCATTGGTGGGATTTTAGGGGCTTTTATTTGGACATGCATATTAAAGCCATATTTCTTGACAGATGCAGAGACAGCTCCAGAAGAAGCAGTTGAGGATATTGATAAAGAAGGTGAATTAACTTAAAGATTGTTTAAATAATATTTGACTTGAAATTCTGATTTAAGAGGTGAGAATTTTGGATATTACTGCTGAAAAAGCGTTTGAAATTATAGAAAAGGCAAGTAAAAAAGCCAAAGAAATAAATGTCCCAATGGTTATCGCTGTAGTTGATAGCGCAGGGCATCTAAAGGCTTTTAAAAGAATGGACGATGCAATCCTTGCTAGCATTGATATAGCAGCAAATAAAGCATTCACAGCAGCTGCATGCAAAGCAAAGACAGAAGACCTAAGTGAGTTAGCAAACCCGGGTGGCGAGTTATTTGGGATTAATACAACCAACAATGGTAGAATTGTAACTTTTGGTGGAGGAATCCCTTTGGCAAAAGACGGTGAAATTATTGGTGCAATAGGAGTTAGTGGTGGCTCTGTAGAAGAGGATGTTACAGTTGCAAAAGCGGGAGTTGAAGCTTTGTAAGAAAATACCTGCGGCGTTTGTTGTGCCGCAGGTTTTAACAAGTAAGCATTAGGAGGGTCCGGCTATGGTTTTGGTTGCAGGAATAGATATAGGAAATGAAAGTACCGAAATTGCCCTTGCTAAAATCGAAAAGAACAATGTTGAATTTTTGGCTTCACACCTAGTACCTACGACAGGAATTAAGGGTACTACACAAAACATAAAGGGTATAGTTAAAGGGATAAACGAAATATCTCAAAAAGCCAAAATAGAACCAGGTTCTATAGATGTTATTAGGTTAAATGAAGCAGCTCCTGTTATCGGTGATGTTGCTATGGAGACAATAACCGAAACAATTGTTACTGAATCCACTATGATAGGACATGATCCATCTACTCCTGGTGGAGAAGGCATGGCTGTCGGTCAAACTATTTTTATTGACAAGCTTGACTTAGAATCAAATTTAGAAGAATTAGAAGACAACTATATTGTACTAATACCAGAAAACTATGACTTTGAGGATGCTGCAGCGATTATTAATAAAGCTATAGAATCAGGAGTTGCTGTAGAAGGTGCTGTTGTCCAAAAAGATGATGGAGTGTTGATTTGGAATAGGTTAAACAAAAAGATTCCAATTGTTGATGAAGTACGTGAAATTCATAAAGTTCCAGTTGATATGCTTGCAGCAGTTGAGGTAGGTTCTCAAGGGTCAAATATTAAACAGCTTTGTAACCCTTATGGAATAGCTACTATATTTTCCTTAACACCTGAGGAAACAAAACAGGTTGTGCCGGTAGCTAAGGCCTTAATAGGTAATCGCTCTGCCGTGGTTATCAGAACACCTAAAGGTGGTGTGGAAACTAGAGTAATCCCTGCTGGAAGCATGGAGTTAAAAGGAGAGAACTTTGATCGGGAAATCCAATTAGATGCTGGTGCCAAGAAGATAATGACAGAGGTTAACAGGGTAAAACCCCTAAAAGATGTTGTTGGTGAAAGTGGTACAAATGTAGGTGGAATGCTTGATCAAATTAGAAGTACTATGCATGATTTGAGCGGAGTTCCATTAGAAGAGGTAAAAATAAAAGATATACTTGCCGTGGATACTGCAGTTCCACAAAAAGTAAAAGGAGCAGTGGCTGATCAGTTTTATATGGAGAATGCAGTGGCTCTAGCTGCAATGGTGAGAACTTCAAAACTTCCTATGAAAGATATTGCAGATGAACTGTACAAAGAGATAGGAGTTAAGGTAGAACTAGGCGGCGTAGAAGCAGAGATGGCAATCCTTGGTTCGCTAACTACTCCCGGGGTAAGTTTACCCCTTGCAATACTCGACCTTGGTGCAGGTTCTACAGATGCTGCCTATTATCTTGAATCCAAAAAAGAAAAGCCAATAATTGCAGAACATGTGGCTGGAGCAGGTAGAATGGTGACTATGCTAATAGATCGCGAACTAGGTTTAAAAAATACTGACCTTGCAGAAAAAGTTAAAAAATATCCTGCGGCCAAAGTTGAAACCTTATTTACAATAAGACTTGAAGATGGGACGGTAAAGTTTTTTGATGATCCACTTCCAGGTACTTTGTTTAGTAGAGTAGTGGTAAATACACCTGAAGGGTTTGAAGAAGTCCCAGGTGCGAAAAGCATCGAGGAAGTAAGGAACGTAAGACGAGAGGCCAAAAAGAAAGTTTTTGAAGAGAATACTATTAGGGCTCTTGAAGATGTGATTCCTACTGGAAGTGTTAGGGACTTAAACTCTGTGGTTTTAGTAGGTGGCTCTTCTCTTGACTTCGAGATTCCTCAAATAATAACTGCTCTGTTATCCGAATATGGTGTTGTTTCTGGTGCTGCTAATATAAGAGGGTATCTTGGACCCAGAAACGCTGTTGCTACAGGTCTTGTGATGTCTTTTGCGATGGAACAGCTAGAGGAAAATGATTGGAGGAGCCTAAAATGGAACAATATTTAACCCTAAAAGTGTCGGGAGAAAGAGAATACAAAAAAGAAGTTACTGGCGGTATATTTATCCTTGTTTATATAGATCCTTCCTGGCAAGATACAGAATTTGTTGAAAGTATTCTCTTCGGTATAGAAGAAGAGCAAGTAAAAGCTAAAGTTTTCTTTGGGGAAGGTGATGGTTTGGATTTGGCCAGTAAGGCTGCAGTTGAGTCGAGTGCCAGAGTAGGTATTGGCCTTGGGAAAGATGGGACTGTAGCACTTCATCATGAGAAACTCCCTTTAGAAAAACCTATTCAATCATATAAGTTTACAACGGATCCAGAAAAAGATGTAGAACAGCACGATAAAATATGTGAAAAATTAAAGATAATTGGTACAAACTCAGCAAGACTTGTCAAAAAAGTACCCTTAAAAACTTTTAATTGATAGGAGTAATATTTTTGACTACTATTATAATAGCTGTAGCGGTAAGTATAGATAGCTTATGGGTTGGAATGAGTTATGGTTTGAAAAAGAGCTATTTTTCAGTTATTAGTATTTTGCTGATTGGATTATGTTCTGGGATATTGATGCTACTGCCAATGATTATCTTAGATTTCTTTTCAATATTGTTTGTTGATAATTACGCTGAACTAATTAGCGGGATTATGTTGGTGGCGATTGGCATATGGAAAATATTTCAGGATTATTATTACTTTAGTCAATTGTCATCTAAAAGTATCAATATTTATTCGAGGAGCATAAGTAATTATGGCAAGTACTATGTCAGCCTAAAAGAATCTCTAGTAGTAGGGATTGCTGTGGGACTTGACGCATTTGGAGTAGGAGTTGCAATAGGACTTATTGATTTGACCTTTTTAGTAATCCCACTAGTTATATTTAGCTGCATTTTATTTTTTGTCTTTGGTCTATATATTGGTAATAAAATTAACCTAGAAAAATTAACCTTTAAGGGCATTTATTTAATACCAGGACTATTACTGATAGGCCTTGGTGTTATGAGGTTTTTTTAGAATACATTAGGGAGGGAAGTTTTTATTTGAAGGAAAATGATTTAGTTTGTCAAAGTATTTCTTTACTAGGCTATTAAAGTTTAAAATGGAGGCTATTTCAATGGCTCGTGACCAGGTAGGTATTTATAATATAGGCTGTTATATTCCATCTAATGTTCAAACCAGCGAGGAGATTTCAAAAAAATCCGGAATTTCAGTAGAAGTTTTGGAAGAAAAATACGGAATAAAGAAAAAGCCTAAAGCTGGTGAAAATGAACACTTATCTGATATGGCTATAGAAGCTTCTAAAAATGCTCTGGTAGATTTTGACCCCCTCGAGCTTGACATGATAATTTACTGTGGCACTGGTTATAAAGACTATAAAATCTGGCCGCTTGCCACAAAAATTCAGTATGAGTTAGGCGCTTTAAATGCTTTTTCTTTTGAAGTAAATGCCTTTTGTGTCGGGGGAGTTATGTCTTTGCAATTAGCTAAAAGTATGATGCTTCAACAAGGTCTAAATAATGTGTTGATTGTAACAGCTGCCAGAGAGCTTGACCTTGTAGATTATAATAACAGAGAAACAAGTTTTTTATTTAATTTCAGTGATGGTGCTGTAGCGGCTTTGATAAGAAGAGGATATAGTAATAATCTTGTACTAGAATCTTCTGTTATATCTGATGGTTCTTTTAGCGATAATATCAAAGTAAAAGGTGGCGGCTCAAAACACCCATTACCTAAAAAAGACGAGCTGAATTATTTTGAAGTGGAAAACTTTGATCATATGAAAGAAAGACTAGACACTACCAGCCCGCATAATTTTATTAAAGTGATAAAAGAAAGTGTGGCAAAAAGTGGGTATAAACCAGAAGAGATAGATTTTTTGGCTCCCCTTCATATGAAAAGGTCTTTTCATAAAAAAATGCTTAAAAACCTTAATCTTTCTCAAAGTCAATCTTTTTATCTTGAAAACTACGGTCACTTACAGGCCGGGGATACTTTTTTAGTTGTAAAAAAAGCAGAAGAGAAAAACTTAATAAAAAGTGGTGACTTGATAGTTATGGTTAGTGCTGGAACTGGATATACCTGGGGAGCAACGACAGTAAAATGGGATGGATTAAGAGAAAAATAAAAAGGATTATGTTAGTAAAATCCCTGGCTATTTCAATTATCCAGGGATTTTATCAAACTTATGTGAATAGACTTTATGAGCCTGAATCAATCTTTCATATTAAATTTTTCTTCTAGCTCTTTGTATTTATCTGGAAAATCAGGTTTGCTAAATAAACCATAAAACGGTGTTGGCACTCTTGCTATTCCATTTTGATGAGTCTTAATTAGGCCGTCTATGGTATCGTCTATTTTATCTTTTGGTATTGAGAAGCAAAGCTCTTCATCTGTAGTGTGAGCAAAAATTCTCTCGCCACCACCGGGTATAGTAACTTTACACTCCTTGGTTTGATAAGGTATCAAAATTGAACTTCCACAGGCACCCCTGCCGGAAAAAGAAGAATCGATTTTGCCGCCGCTGTGAAATAAAGATCCCTGAACAAGCCGTGTTATTTGGGCAGCATTTCCATAAACAACAATTACATCTGGATCAAAATCTGCTTTTTCTAAAGGAGCCATAGTTATAGATTTTATACTATCTTTTTCTGCCCTTGGTGTGATTTCCTGTGTTTTTTGCCCTGCTTCTTTTGAACTAGTGTAATAAGGATAAACCACTTCTCCATTTTTAACCATCTCAGGTTCTTCTTCATGACCGAAGATCATTATTGCTATAGCACAAGCATGATCGTCTTTACTGAATCCAACTCTCCAGCCAATTCTTCTTGCAATAGACATTCCCTGGCATAGTGCAACCCTATGTCCTATATGTTTTCCTGGATGTTTAGTTTTAGGAGGGAAATCGTCTTCTGCTTGTGAGATTTTGACGGCAACAGGAAAGGTTGCTGGCCTCAGATACGAATTTAAAGCATCATTAACTTGCTTTAAATCTGTCAATAAAATCACCCCATTTTAAATTTTGGTTCTACTAAAAAAGTCGTCAAAAAAAATCAGTAAAATAAATTTGAAATATTTAAAATAATCAAAAAATTTACTAGTGAAAGTATTCTATAAATGATAAAAAACTCCTTTTAATTTTTTGACGTTAAATTATTTTTTAGAAAGTGTTTTCAGGTGATATACCATATTTTATAAACTTCATCACATCTTCAAAAATTTCCTCGGGGATACCTCTGTTCTCCTCATCCTGCCACATTAACCATCTAAAGCCGATAAAATTTGAAATACCAATAATACAATATGCTATAACCTCTGGATCAAGATCTTTAATTTCGTGCTTATTAATAGCTTCTTCTAAAGCTTTTTTATAAGAATCTACAAACATTTTATAATAATTAATAAATAAGTTATAGTCCACAAACTGAGATTCAAATACAATTTTGTATAACTCGGGATTTTTCCTTACGTAGTCAAAATATACTCTTAAACCAATCTCTTCGGCCTCAATTCTGTCTTTGGAATTAAGCAGTTCGTCGGAAATATTTTGTCTTAAATCTTTATTTAAATATTGTATAAGGGCTTCCAAAATAGCTCTTTTGCTCTCAAAATATATATAAAAAGTTCCATGTCCTACTTCAGCTTCTTTTGTTATGTCGCTTATAGAAGTTTGGTAATATCCTTTTTTCCCAAACACTTTTTTGGCCGAGTAAAGAAGTTTTTCTCTTGTTTTTTGACCTTTTTTAGTTTTTGGTATTTTTTCTTCGGACATTTGAAAAATCACCTCTTCTGCCCAACAACATTCTGAAAATTTATAAAATAAACAAAAATTAGTCTTGCAAAAATTTTGATTTTTATTTATAATTTCTGACAAGTGATTCACATGTCAGAAATTATAAAGGAGGTGGCAAATTTTTTCAAGTAGTAACGAATTGTTTATGTCGAATATGTCGAAGTAATTATTAATTAATGCAAGCCACAATAGATAAGAATGGACTGTGTGAGATAAAAGATTGGGAAAAAGATATAATCATTTTCGGAGGACAAGGCTAAAAAAGTGTAGACAAGCCTTCGGAAGATGAGTTTAAGAATTCTGCAAAAAAAAATATAGCTAACTATATATAAATGACCGACTATTTTTTAGTTTGTGGATAGCCTTCTAACTACTGCTACAGGAAAAGTCCAAATAAGTTTGAACTTAGAAGACAGCAAGGCTAAATTATTCAAACAAATTATTTCGGAGGTGTATAAAAATGGATTTTAACTTAAGCGACGAGCATAAAATGATGAGAAAATTAGTAAGGGAGTTTGCCGAAGGGGAAGTTGCTCCAACTGCTGGGGAAAGGGATGAAGAAGAAAGGTTTGACAGATCATTATTTGAAAGTATGGCTGAAATAGGTCTTACCGGTATCCCCTGGCCAGAAGAATATGGTGGAGCAGAATCTGATTATGTAAGCTATGCTATAGCGATAGAAGAACTTTCAAGAGTATGTGGCTCTACAGGAGTTACTTTGTCTGCTCATGTTTCCCTTGGTAGTTTTCCAATTTATAAGTTTGGGAATGAAGAGCAAAAAGAAAGGTTTTTAAAACCTATGGCTCTAGGAGAAAAACTAGGTGCGTATGGGCTGACTGAAAATGGTGCAGGAAGTGATGCTGCTAGTTTGAAAACTACAGCAGTAAAAGATGGCAATGAATACGTGTTAAATGGAACTAAAATTTTTATAACTAACGGAGAAGAAGCAGATATTTATATAGTTTTTGCTGTAACTGATAAAGAAAAGGGACATAAGGGAATAAGTGCTTTTATTGTTGAAAAAGGAACTCCTGGATTTAGCTTTGGGAAAGAAGAAGAAAAACTAGGAATTAGAGCATCTAAGACTACAGAGCTTGTTTTTGAAGATTGTAGGGTGCCGGAAGAAAACTTGCTTGGTAAGGAAGGAGAAGGCTTTAAGATTGCAATGCAGACTCTTGATGGTGGCAGAAATGGTATTGCGGCACAAGCCCTTGGGCTTGCTCAAGGGGCGTATGAAGCTGCAGTTTCGTATTCTAAGGAAAGAGAGCAGTTTGGAAAGCCTATAAGCAAATTTCAAGCTATCTCCTTTATGTTAAGTGATATGGCGACAAAGATAGAGGCATCGAGACTTTTGACCTATAAAGCTGCGTATCTAGAGAGCATAGGAGACCCGGAGTTTCCTAAGTACTCTGCAATGTCAAAACTATATGCGGCAGAAACTGCTATGGAAGTTACAACAAATGCAGTGCAGGTACTTGGTGGCTATGGATATACAAGAGAGTATCCTGTAGAAAGAATGATGCGTGATGCCAAGATTACAGAAATTTATGAAGGTACAAGTGAAGTTCAAAGAATGGTTATATCAAGGTATATAACCCAGTAAAATAATTTAGAGAATAGCAGCCTTATTCATAACCCCAATTTAGTTAAGCCTGGTACGGTATTATAATATTTAATATCGCTGCCAGGCTTTTAAATATAGATCAAAATAATTCATTGCTGATACTTTTATTAAAGACATCTGTCTGCTATCATAAGTGGGAGCTTTTAATTTGCGGGATTTTTCGCAAAATCTTGCGACACGTTGGTAGCAAGCAGGTGCCCATAAAAGGTGAGGTGAGGTGGATACTATGGAAAATTACAGTATCAAGGAAAAATTAAAAAGAGGTTTAGAAGTTAATGATTGTTTTACTATTAAAAGGACTTTTGACGAAAAGGATATGATAGCTTTTGGAAATATTTCAAGGGATTACAATCCGGTGCACTATAATGAAAAATTTGCTAAAAAGAAAAACTTTAAAGATAGAATTTGTCACGGTTTATTAGTAGGCAGCATGGTAACAGAGATTGGAGGAGAGCTTGGGTGGCTTGCAACAGAGATGAATTTTGAATTTTTAAAACCTGTTTACTTTGGAGATACGATAACTTGTATTTTTACTATTGAGGATATAGACGATAGCAGGAGGTCTAGGGCTAAAGTAGTTTTTAGAAATCAAAGAGATGAAATAGTACTTAAATGCTACTTAAAGGGCATTGTTCCAAATGATACCGAAATAGACTTGATGACTTAAATAATAAGGTGGTCTAATTTACAATCCCATTTTAATATAGTTGTTATTGGGAGACTAAAATGTACTTATAAAATTTATTTAAGGTGTTTTTAATGAATTTAATTTTTGCACTGGTTGGTTTTTTAACATTTATTTTTGGGATTGTATATTTATCTGACAAGTTTAAGCCAAGTAGTTTATCTACGGCAGCGATTAACAGTCCACCACCTGTATTATTTTTAACCGGAACTTTTTTGACTGCACTGTGTCAAAGCAGCAGTGCTACAGGTATTATAGTGCTTTTGCTACTTGACAAAAGAGTACTTTCTCTAAAGCAGACAGCCATGTTTTTGGTTGGAGGAAATTTAGGGACCACAATAAGCGGGCAGATTTATTCAATACCTACAGATGAGCTTGTGACTCCACTCATTTTACTTACTGTCTTGACTGGAGTATTAGCAAAAAAAATAAAAAAACTAACTTCTACTTTTAACTTGTTAGTGTCCTTTAGCTGTATATTTTTTGGTCTTAATATGTTAAAAAACACTGCTGAATATTATTCAGATACTTTGATAGATTTATTTCAACTTATTGATTCTGGTTTTGGTGCTTTTATGTTTGGTTGTTTAACAAGTGCAGTATTTCAATCTAGTAGTCTAGTAATAGGAATTTTAGTGGTGCTTATAGAAGAAAGTATCCTGACGCTTCAAGAATCACTTCTTGCTGCATTTGGTGTTAATGTAGGAACCTGCAGCACTCTTTTGTTGGTTAGCACAGGCCTTGGTGTAGATGGCAAAAGAGGCGCTGTGTTTCACTTCATCTTTAATATAATGGGTGTAGTTATTTTTGTCATCATACTGCCTTATTTTTCAGTAATTGTAGAAATCACTGCTGTTACTCCAGGTAGGGTTTTGGCTAATGCCCATACTCTATTTAATCTAATGACAGCTCTAATGTTAGTTCCTTTATGGAATCAGATGGAGAAAATAGTTTATTTGGTTTATCCTAAATAATTATTTTAGCCCTTGATTGTTTGTAGAAAGTTTTTGTATGATATAATGAGTATGCTTAAGTGAGTAACCCTTAAGGTTATCTAAGATCATGTAATTACCTAGAGGTGAGTAAACTAAATGGCTGCAAAAATTAAATCTAAGCAAAAAAAGAGAAATAACAAAGACAGGAAAACAGAAAATGTTGAAATAAAAGGTGTAGGGATAATAGTACTGGCACTTATCTCATTTTCTAGTATATTTTTAACAGAGCAGACGGGCTTTTTGGGTGGCATGCTTAAGCAGGTCTTAACCCTAATGGCTGGTGATAAAGCTTGGGTAATACCGCTTTTTTTAATAGTAATTGGAGGGTTTGCTTTAGTTAAAAGAAATATGGACATGAGTAGTAGATTTATAGGTTTTGGTATTATTTTGTCTTTAATAATAATTGGTAGTCATCTTGAAATTATTTTGAAAAGTGACTTTATGTCCAGGGGAGAAATAATTAGCGAAAGTTGGGGTCTAATTGTCCAAAGAGAGGGTGGAGGAATAATTGGTGGTGTATTTTCCACTTTATTTTTGTTAACCCTGGGTGAAATAGGCACACTAATAATTCTTGCTTCAGGCGGATTTTTGTCTTTTCTACTTTTGACAAATACTACTTTTGAGCAGTTAGGGGATTATACCAAGCGCTTTTTGTTTGCAAGTTGGTACAAGCTGCAAAGCCTAAAAAACAGTTTATTATATCTAAAAACATTATTAACTGAGAGAAGGGCAAATAATGAAACTGAAAGTAGAGAAGAACTCACAAATGATACACCTGCTAAAGAAAAGTATGACGACAACGTCATAGAGATGGAAAACTATAAAAAAGACCAGGGTGGATTAGAGGAGAACCTTGAAGAAGATAACGAAAAAGCTGAAGATAATGATACAGAAATACATACTGAAGTTCCCGTATATGATTTTGAAGCTATTAAAGGTAAAAACAGCGAAAAGAAGGAAAATAACGAAGATAACAAGGAAGATAAAAGCGAAAGTTTTCAAACAGTGTATTCATTAAACAATGAAAATAGTGATAAGGATGAATTTGATGATTATAAACTTCCTGATCTAGAACTTTTAAAACAGTTTCCAAAAACCGTTTCTGAAATGTCAAATAAAAAAGATTTAAATGATAAAGCTCAATTATTAGTTAAAACGCTAGAATCTTTTGGTGTAAAAGCCAAAGTATCAAAAATTCAAAGAGGCCCTACTGTTAACAGGTATGAGCTGCAACCGGCTCCAGGAATTAAGGTGAGCAAAATAGTTAACCTTGCTGATGACATAGCTCTGAGTTTGGCAGCTTCAGATATAAGGATAGAAGCTCCAATTCCCGGGAAATCTGCCGTTGGTGTTGAGGTTCCTAACGATGTAGTTTCTGTTGTTTATATTAGAGACGTATTAGAAAGTGAAAAATTCCAGGAATCAATGTCTGCTCTTACACTGGCTATAGGAAAAGATATAACGGGAGAGCCAGTGGTCGTAGACCTTTCAAAGATGCCTCATCTTCTTATTGCAGGGGCCACTGGAGCTGGTAAGAGTGTATGTATCAATACATTGATTACAAGTATTTTATACAAAGCTAAACCTGATGAAGTAAAGTTCTTACTAGTTGACCCTAAAGTGGTTGAGCTAAAATCTTTTGATGGTCTGCCTCATTTGATAGCACCAGTTGTCACTGACCCCAAACAAGCAGCTTCTGCTTTAAAAAACATTGTGAAAGAGATGGAAGCTAGATATAGGTTATTTGCAGAAGCTGATGTTAGAGATATAAAAGGATATAACAAAAAACTTTCCCAGCAGGGAGAAAAAGAATTGCCCTATATAGTTGTTATCATAGATGAGCTTGCTGACTTGATGATGGTTGCCCCTACAGAAGTAGAAGATGCAATTTTTAGACTTGCTCAAATGTCAAGAGCTGCCGGGATTCATCTTATTGTAGCTACGCAGCGACCATCTGTTGACGTTATTACTGGAGTAATTAAGTCTAATATAACTTCTAGAATTGCTTTTGCTGTATCGTCTCAAACAGATTCTAGGACAATCTTAGATAGCTCTGGTGCTGAGAAACTTCTAGGTGAAGGTGATATGCTCTATAGTCCTGTTAACAGTAATAAGGCAATTAGGATACAGGGAGCGTTTATTTCTGACGATGAAGTTTCAATTCTAGCAGACAAGATTAAAGAACAGGCATCTCCTGAGTATAAAGAAGAGCTAATAGAAAACGGCAATGATGAGAACGAAAGTGTAGACAACTCTCAAAATGATGAGGACGAGTTACTAGAAGATGCTATTAAACTTGTATTAGAAACAAAACAGGCATCTATATCTTTGATTCAAAGAAGGTTTAGAGTTGGTTATACCAGGGCTGCTAGACTAATAGATGAGATGGAAAAAAGAGGGGTTGTAGGTGGGTTTGAAGGCAGTAAACCAAGGAAAATTTTACTTAGTAAAGAGCAGATCAACAATTATATTGAAGAAAGGGAAAAAGAGGAAAGTGATTTAAACACTAATAATAAAAATGATGATGAAAAATCAAATAATAACAAGAAGAATCAAAGTAAACATGATACGCACATTACAGAAAAAGAAAATTATGAGAAGAAGGATTCTGACAATGATGGTGAAAATAAAAGTAGATAATATTTTGTGTATGTGAAGGATATTTACTGTAAATAAAGAAGTGTAAACAATGTTATGAATTTTAGCGAAAAACATTAATGGTTTTAGCCTTTTTCACCTGAGAGGAGGCAGGCTATATTATGAGTGATGAAAATGTAGATCGTTTAGGATCTAAGCTAAAACAGGCCCGAGAAAATATGGGGTATTCTATAGAAGACATACAGAAGATTACAAAGCTAAGGGCAAAATATATTAAAGCAATTGAATCTAATGACTTTTCTGTTTTTTCAGGAGATGTTTATGCAAAGGGTTCAATAAGAAATTACGCGGATATTGTAGGGCTTGATCATGAAGAGCTGTGGGAGGAATATGAACTTTATTTTAAAATGGATGAAGATGAACAAGAAGAGCCTGAATCAACAGCTGATAAAGACAAGAAGGAGAGACCAGGGCAGCCTCAAAAACCCCAAAAAGAAAAAAAGGAAAAATCTATTCCTATAGAACAGATTAGCGATAATCCAATTATTAGCTCAGGGATTAAAAAAGGTCTAGTGGCTGTAATTTTATTGGTTGTTATAGTAGGTGGTATTTGGAGTGGTTATAATTTTATAATGTCCATAGACTTAAATGGTGATGATAATGATTATATTGTAGAGAACGATAAGGATAAAGAAGAATTAGAAGATAAAGAAGACAAAGAGACGGAAAATGATGAGAATGATATAGATGAAAAAGACGAAGAAAAAGAATTCGTCCAGGATGAAGAACAAGAGATTAATTTTGAATCAGTGGAAGAATATAATGACTGGGATTATTTTAATTATACTATAAGTAATGTAGATAATATTGAAATCGAAGGTAATATAGTGGAAGGTGAATGCTGGCTTGGAAATTTTATAATTGACGATGGAAGTGAGCCTGAAATGAGTGGAATGTATGGAGAGGGAGATAGTTTTTCTATAACTGCAGAAGAAGAATTTGTGGTATTGATTGGAAATCCTACTGCTATTGAATTAATTATAAATGAAGAAAACTATGATTTTATATCAGATTTAGAAGAACATGATTACAGCACAACATCTCCATTTTATTTTAACATAGCTTTAGAAGAACAATAATATAGTTTAGAAGGACAATGAGCAGGCAAAAAATATTTTTTGACAGTAATTTTTGTATATAATATACTTGCCTAAGAAAATTGAGATAAGGAAAGGTCGGTGCTAGTACTGAAAAAAGTAGGACTTATTTCACTTGGATGTGCCAAAAATCAAGTTGATTCTGAAGTAATGCTTGGACACTTAAAATCCCATAACTATCAACTAACAGAAGATAATTATCAAGCAGATGCTTTAATAGTAAATACCTGCGGGTTCATTGAAGATGCTAAAGAGGAATCTATAGAAGCTATTTTAAAAGCTTCTAGGTACAAAGAAGTTGGGGAATGTGATGTAATAATAGTATGTGGCTGTTTATCCCAGCGATACGAAAGTATGCTAAAAGAAGAAATGCCTGAGATAGATGTTTTGCTGGGTACTGACCAATGGGACAAAATAGGCGAAACTTTAGATAAATTTTTTGCCGGGAAAGAAGTTAAGGATGACTTTAGTAGAAAGACTGATATGTATTCCCACGATGATCCAAGACTCTCTATTGATTACTCCGATTATAGAGGAAGTGCATATATAAAAATAGCTGAAGGTTGTGACAATCACTGTTCTTTTTGTGCAATTCCTTCAATCAGGGGCGGATTTAGAAGTAGGAGTATAGATTCAATAAAAAAAGAAGCAACAAAACTGGCAAGCGTCGGGGTTAGAGAGATAAATCTGATAGCTCAGGACACTACAAGATATGGTCTGGATATATATGATGAATATAAATTAAGCGAACTTTTAGAAGAATTGACAACTATACCTGAGATAACCTGGATTAGATTTTTGTATGGACATCCTTCAAGGATTGATGATAAACTAATAAACACAGTTTCAGCGAAGAATAAGATCTGTCCATATGTAGATTTACCACTTCAACATATAAATGAAAAAGTTTTAAAAAGGATGAACCGGGGCGGTTCTAAACCTGAAATCAAACAACTCTTACAAAAGCTAAGAGCTAATATACCTGATATTGTTATTAGGACTTCTTTCATGGTAGGTTTTCCAGGTGAAACCGAAGAGGAATTTAATGAACTGTTAGATTTTATACAAGAAATGAAATTTGATCAAGCAGGGATTTTTAAATATTCAAAAGAAGAAAATACAAAGGCTTATGAATATAAAGATGAAGTTGATGAAGAAGAAAAAGAAAAAAGATACATAGAAGCAACCAAATTACAACAGGAGATAATGAAGGAGAAAAGAAGTAAATGGATTGGCAAAACATTTAAGGTGTTGATAGATGAAGAACTAGAAGATGAGCCAGGAACATATCTTGGAAGGACTAAGTATCAGGCTCCTGAAGTTGATGGGAGTGTTATAATTTCAGATAGCAACTTAGATGAAGGAAACTTTGTAAGTGTAAAGATAACTCAAATTTTAGAAAATGATTTAATTGGAGAAATAGACTATGAATTTAGCAAATAAAATTACAATAGCAAGAATAATATTGGCACCATTGTTTATGATTTTTTTACTAATGCGACTACCTTATGGTGAATTTGTAGCCCTTGGGCTATTTGTAATCGCATCAGCTACAGATGCTCTAGATGGGTATATTGCAAGAAGTAGAAAGCAGATAACAAACTTTGGAAAATTTCTCGACCCTTTGGCTGATAAAATGCTTGTGTTAGCTGCTTTAATTGCCCTTGTAGGTATGGACAAATTACATCCTTTTATAGCTTTTGTTATAATAGGAAGGGAATTTGCAGTTACTGGACTTAGGGTGATAGCAGCAGGGGAGAATATCGTTATTTCTGCTAGTAAACTGGGAAAATTAAAAACAATTACTCAGATTGTTGCTATCTCTGCTTTGATGTTTCAGGCAGGGTTAGAATCTGCTTGGAGTACAGCTTCTGAAGAACTTGTTTCAATGGGTTTACTAGTAAATATAAGTTTGGTTTTAGCAGTGGTCATTACAATAGTATCCGGAGTAGATTATTTTTACAAAAACAAAGATGTTATAAAACTTGGTAAATAGAACAGATGATAAGAAAAGTCCTTACTAATAGGTATGGGCTTTTTTTTTGGTTTATTTAGTAAATTGTTTGTAATACCCTGTTTATGTTATAATGTTTTATGTAAACTAGAAAGGGGATTAAAATGAATAGAAAAAACTTTAAAGGCTCAATTGTAATCTTATCCTGCTTTGTTGCCCTGGGTTTATTTTTTCTTGTTTTTTCTTTTTGGAACGATACTAAGTATAACCAACCTTTGTCAGAGTACCTTGAAAGTCAGGAACAGGTAATAGCATATGAGATAGAAGAAAATGATAATGATGGGTACAACATCGAAATAGAATTGGAGTATCATCCTTATTTAAATAGGACAATTATGGATGTTGAAGAGGAAATCAAAACAATTTTAGATGATAAAAAGAATGAACTAGTTTTTAAATATGATGAAAAAAATCAAAACCTGCAAAATGCATTCTATGATATTCATTTTATTCTTTATGAAGCTAAAGAAAGAGGGAATTACAGTGAAATGCAAGATGAGATAGATAAAATTTTGGAAAGCCATGAGCTTAACCATTATCAAATCCACATTTTGACTGACCAGAGGCTGTTAGTACAGATGGAAGATGATGATGGTTATTTGCTTTATCTGTTAGATAATAATTCTAAAGATAGTAATCAAGGGAGTGCTTAATATGTTAATTGAACTAAGTTTGGGAGTTAGTATTGCAATTTTGATTGGACTTGCCTTGATAGGAGTTAATGTTGCACCTGTGATTTTTGTATTAGTGGTTGTCGGGGTGTTATATTTTGTTGTATTTCCGATGAAGTCAAAGACCACAAATAGTTTTGTCAATATTTTAAGTGGAGGAAAAGAAGATGTAGTACCAAAAGTTCAATTTGAGGAAATTGGAGGTCAGGATACAGCAATTAATGAACTAAGAGAAGCATTAGAATTTGTTAAGCGTCCAGAAGAAATTAAATCAATGGGGATTAGACCCCTAAAAGGGATCCTGTTAGAAGGGCCTTCTGGTACAGGTAAAACCCTTCTGGCTAAAGCAGCTTCTAATTATACTGATTCAGTTTTTATCCCGGCTTCAGGAAGTGATTTTATTGAGATGTACGCAGGAGTTGGAGCTAAACGTATTAGAGATTTATTTAAAAAAGCTAAAAAAGAAGCTACAAAATTAAACAAAACAAGTGCTATAATATTTATAGATGAGTTAGATATTTTGGGGGCGAAAAGAGGCTCTAACTCAAGCCATATGGAATATGACCAAACTTTAAATCAACTTCTAGTGGAAATGGATGGACTAAAAATCAGCGAACAAGTTCAAATCCTTGTGATTGCCGCAACAAACAGACCGGAAATTTTGGATGATGCTCTTTTGAGACCTGGAAGATTTGATAGAAGGGTAAGAGTAGATTTGCCTGACCGTCAAGGAAGACTTGAAATTATGAAACTTCACTGTAAGGACAAGCCTATAAAAGAAGAATTTGACTTTGACTTGATAGCCCAGGAGACTATAGGGTTTTCGGGGGCACACCTTGAGAATGTTTCTAATGAAGCAGCTATTAAAGCTTTGAGAGAAAACAAAGAAGTAATAACAGAGAGAGACTTTAGTGATGCTATAGAAAAAGTGATTATGGGAGAAAAATTAGAACGAAAACCCGGCAAAAATGATTATGAGAGAATTTCTGTTCATGAAATTGGACATGCATTAATAAGTGAAGTGGTAACACCTGGTTCTGTGGCTAAAGTGACTATAACAAGCAGGGGAAAAGCCCTTGGATATACACGTCATAATCCAGTTGAAGAAAGCCTGCTTCGTACCCAAAATAGCCTAAAAAATCAGCTTGCTGTACTAGTAGCAGGAAGTATGGCAGAAGAGATGCTTTTGGGTGAAAAAAGTACTGGGAGCATGGATGACTTCCAAAAAGCTGCACAGCTTGCTACCGAAATGATAAAAGCAGGCATGTCAACACTAGGGATAGTAAGGTTTGAAAGTCTAACAAAAGACCAGGTTGACAAGGCAATACGAGAAATAATTAAAGAACAGCAGGAACGTGTAACAGATATATTGAAAAACAAAAGTGAAAAGCTTGAATATTTAGTGGAAAAACTAAAAGAAGATGAACAGTTAACAGGTGAAGAATTACGTGAAGCTTTGGGAGTAGGATAGTCTTCTACTCCCTTTTTATTAAATACGACAGAAAGATAAACTTAGAAAGGAGATATACATAATGAAAGCTGAGATTATATCAGTTGGTACTGAGTTATTATTAGGGGAGATAACAAATACAAATGCTCAATTTATATCAAGAAGATTGGCTGAGATAGGAGTTAATATCTATTTTCATACCGCTGTAGGAGATAATCCCGAAAGACTTAGGAACACTTTGGATATTGCTGCAAAACGATCTGACTTTATTGTGTTTACGGGTGGACTTGGTCCAACTCAGGATGATTTAACGAAAGAAGTAGTTACAAAATATTTCGACCTCAAATTAGAAATGGATGAAAACTGGCTTAAAAAGTTAGAGAAGTTTTTTGAAGGTATGGGTAGGGCAATGAGTGAAAATAATAAGAAACAGGCCCTGGTGCCTGAAAACAGCTTGGTTTTGAGCAATGAATATGGTACGGCTCCAGGTATTCTTTTTGAAAAAAACAAAACTATGGTCGCTATGCTGCCTGGACCACCCCGGGAATTAAACCCAATGATAGATAATGAGTTAATGCCTCTTCTGACTGCTAGACTAGAGCCGACGGATAAATCAAGAATTGTAAGCAGAGTTTTAAAGTTGATAGGGATTGGAGAATCAAAGGTAGATGAAATTTTAGCAGACTTATTAAAGCTAGATAATCCTACGGTTGCTACTCTTGTAAAGACTGGACAGCTGCACATAAGGATTACTGCTAAAGAGAGAAGCGAAATAAAGGCAAAAGAAAAAATAAGAGAAGTAGAGGATGAAATAAAATCGAGACTGGGCAAATTCATATTTGGAGCGGATGAGGACACCCTAGAAAAAGTAGTAGTCAACATTTTAAAAAAACATAACAAGACCCTTGCTGTTGCAGAATCTGTTACCGGTGGACTTATATCCCATAAATTAACACAAGTAGAAGGAGCAAGCAATGTTATATTAGGCGGTATGGTTACTTATACTAAAAAAGCTAAGGAAGAATGGTTAGAAATAGATAGGCAAATAATTGATGAAAATGATGCAGTTAATGAGAAATTGACAAAAGAGATGGCAGAAATGATTAGGAAAAAGAGTAAGGCTGATTATGGCCTTGGAGTTACTGGATTTGCTGGTCCTACAGGAAATCAGGTCGGTCTTACTTATTTGGCTGTTTCTGACAGCGAAGGATGTTATACAAGAAAAATAAACTTACAAGGCTCTAGAGAACTTAACAAAGAGTGGATGTCTAACAGTGCTCTCGACTTGTTAAGAAAGAGAATAAAAAAATATAGTGATAGAGAAATATAGAAAACAGAAATATAGCTGTATTGGTGGTGAGAAATTATAATAAATGTTAGGCCGTACGCAAAAATAGTTATGGCTTCAATACTAGGAGCTTTCATGCTAGTTTCTGTATTTAGCACGGCTATATATGATGTAGGTCCTTTTGAAATAAAGGTTGATGCACAAATTTGGCATGGTGGCCTAACGGAAGTTGAACTTACCCCTTTTGGGACTATGAGAGCGAATACACACATCTCTCCTTTGAAGATTGGAGTTAATCTTCAGCAGATTGACCTGGATGAGTTAAGTAGTTATCTTGAAGTCTCTGATACTGGCACCGATGAATTCGCAGACAAATGGGAAGGAAAATTAATCTCCACAGCTAGAATTTTTACAATAAAAATCCTGGGACTTTCAGTTTTAGGGGGTTTTTTGGGGACTTTAATTATAGGATATAGAGACAAAAAGAAATTAATCTTAGGGAGTGTTATTGGTTTTTTAGTTTTGGCACTGATATTGGCCGGTACAGTTTTTAGTTATGACTACATGGCTTTTATGAATCCCGAATTTGAAGGGGCATTAGAATCTTTTCCCTGGATGATGGGAGTTATCGAAGAAAGTCTAACAAAAATTGGTGAACTTGGAGAACAGTTAGAGATTATAAGCGTTAACCTATTTAATTTATTTCAAAGAATTGAAAATGTGGGGACCCTAGGTACTATTGATGGAGAATATCAGATACTTCATGTCTCCGATATTCATAATAACCCTGCAGCTTATGACTTTATCTTTCAGATTAGCAGTAGCTTTGGTGCAGATATGATTATAGACACAGGAGACATAACAGATTATGGTACACCGGTGGAAGCAGAACTAGCTAGCAGGATATATGAACTTGGGATCCCTTATATTTTTATACCGGGAAATCACGATTCCCCACAGGTAGTAGAGAGGATGGAACAAATCCCAAATGTTATAATTTTAAGAGAAGATATTGTTGAAGTTATGGGTTTTAATATCGCAGGGATTGAAGATCCTTCTGCTATATCTACTGAAATGGCCGTAAGAAGTGAAGAAACCTTGATGGATTATACAACGCGGTTAGAAGATGTCATTGACAGCTCGGGTGTAGTTCCTGATATATTAGGGGTGCATCATCCTATGATAGCGAAAGAGTTTTTTTCTGAAACACCTATAGTATTAACCGGTCATACACATCAACAAGATATCGAGATCAAAGAAAACTCAACATTAATTAATGCTGGTACTACAGGGGCTGCTGGGATAAGAGGATTTCAGGTAGATGAAGATGTCCCTTTTAGCCTTGCGCTTTTGCACATGAGTGAAGAGAAAGAGCTTTTGGCTGTTGACCTAATCGAAATTACTCATCTTGAAGGTGGATATCGGGTGGAACGGGTGATTCCGGGAAATATTGACATAGTGCCGGAAGAAAGCTAGAATTAGATCTATACCCCAAAAATACTTGGTAAATTTAGAGTATGGGGAATAAAAAGCCTATAAGGCATAATATAGATTGGGAGGGGAAATAATGGAAAAACAAAAAGCTCTAGACGTCGCCCTTCAACAAATTGAAAAGCAATTTGGGAAGGGTTCAATTATGAAGTTAGGTGAATCTTCGGCTAAGATGAATGTAGCTACCATTCCTACAGGCGCCTTGTCTATAGATGTTGCACTTGGTATTGGTGGAGTGCCAAGAGGTAGGGTGGTGGAAGTTTATGGCCCTGAATCCTCGGGAAAAACTACTGTGGCCCTTCATATTGTAGCAGAAGCCCAAAAAAATGGTGGTAATGCAGCTTTTATTGATGCAGAACATGCTCTAGATCCCAGCTACGCCTCAAATTTGGGAGTAAATACGGAAGAATTATTGGTTTCTCAGCCTGATACCGGTGAACAGGCCCTTGAGATTGCAGAAGCTCTTGTTAGAAGTGGAGCAGTAGATGTTGTAGTAGTTGATTCAGTGGCAGCTCTTGTACCCAAGGCAGAGATTGAAGGTGAAATGGGAGATTCCCATGTAGGGCTTCAGGCTAGATTAATGTCGCAAGCTCTTCGTAAACTTTCTGGTTCAATTAGCAAGTCTAAAACAACAGCATTATTCATCAATCAGATAAGAGAAAAAGTTGGTGTGATGTTTGGAAACCCTGAAACCACTCCCGGTGGTAGAGCTCTTAAATTTTATTCCTCTGTAAGGATGGAAGTAAGAAGAACTGAATCATTAAAAAAAGGAAATGATATTATTGGGAATAGGACAAGGATAAAAGTTGTTAAAAACAAACTAGCACCGCCGTTTAGAAAAGCTGAGTTTGACATAATGTATGGTGAGGGCATCTCTAGAGAAGGAGATTTACTTGACCTGGCAAGTGATCTTGGAATTGTTAGCAAATCAGGGCCATGGTATTCTTATGGCGAGGACAGGCTAGGCCAGGGTAAAGAAAATGCAAAGAAATACTTGCAAGATAACCCGGAAATAGCTCAGGCAATTGAACTCCAGGTAAAAAAACATTATAACCTGGATTTTGAGGAAACACCTGATTCGGAGAAAGAAGACAAAGAAAACGGCAAAAAAGCAGGGGATACAAATAATAAAAGTAAAAAGGACAAAAGCGAAAAAGAAGATATGAAGGCTGAAGAATAATGAACAGCGATGAATGGTTAGAAGCAAAAGAGTTAGAAGAAAAAGGATTTAATCAAGCCTTGAAATATCTTACTTATAGGCCTAGAACTGTATCAGAAGTGAAGAATCATCTAAAGAAAAAAGGTTATTCTAGCCGGGTAATAAACTTAGTAGTGGAGAAATTAAGCGAGATTAATTACTTAAATGATTATCAGTATGCTGTAGATTGGTTAAACTATCAGATTTCTAATAGTAAAGACGGCCCCAAATTATTGGAATATAAGTTAAAACAAAAAGGCATTTCTCAAGACATCGTTAAACATGCTATTCATGAAATTATCGATGAAGATAAAGAGTTAAATTTAGCTAGAAAAGCTTTTAAAAAAAAATACAACAGTGAAATATCAACTTTAACTTATGAAGAAAAACAAAAAGTTGGTGCTTATTTACAGAGAAAAGGCTTTTCTTATGAAATAATAGTTAATATTTTAGATTTTTAAAGAACCCCTTGTAGGGTCCTTTTTCTTGACATTGGTTATAAATAGGTATAAAATTGAGGAGAAAATCTAGTGTATTGGGTTTAGTATTTATCGGTATCTGTAGTATTCTTTGTTAGGTTTCATTGGATAAATTAATTAATTTTTAGTTTATTTTATTAATTAGAATTTGTAAGTTCAGTCAAAATTAGAAAAAATATGTTGTCCGGTTTTTATTTATAATATCATGAAAAGATGGGGAGGTGGATGTTAATTAACAACTTAATAGTGATCGCACTACCTTTAGCAGCTGTTCTTATTGGTATTATTCTTGGCTATTTTATCCGCAAAATTATTGCTGAAGCTAAAATTACTTCCGCTGAAGAGGATGCTAAGCGTATAATTAGTGAAGCCGAAAAGCAGGGCGAATCTATGAAACGCGAAGCTATCCTTGAAGCCAAGGAAGATATTCATAAACAGCGTAAAGAATTAGAAAAAGAAAGTCGTGACAGAAGGTCAGAACTCCAAAGACAGGAGAGAAGACTAGAGCAGAAAGAAGAATCTTTAGAAAAAAACAGAAAACGCATTGAACAAAAAGAAAAAGAGCTTGTAGAAAAAGAAGAAGAGCTAGCTAATAGAGAAGAAGAACTTAACGAACTACACAAAAAGCAGCTTGCTGAATTAGAGAGGATATCTGGTCTTACAACACAGGATGCTAAAGAACTGCTTTTAAATCGTGTTGAAGAAGAAATGACCAAGGAGAAAGCAAAATTAATCAAAGAAGCTGAACAGGAAGCAAAAGAAGAAGCTGACAAACGAGCTAGGGAGATAATTACAACAGCTATACAAAGATGCGCAGTTGACCATGTTGCAGAATCGACTGTATCGGTGGTATCCCTTCCAAATGATGAGATGAAAGGAAGAATTATAGGTCGTGAAGGTAGAAATATCAGAACTCTTGAGACTTTGACTGGAATAGACCTAATTATTGATGATACCCCGGAAGCTGTTATATTATCTGGATTTGATCCTATAAGACGAGAGATAGCAAGGATTGCTCTTGAAAGGCTTGTTTCTGATGGCAGAATACATCCAGCAAGAATTGAAGAAATGGTAGAAAAAGCAAACAAAGAAGTGGAAGAAAACATCAGAGAAGAGGGTGAACAAGCAGTTTTAGATGTAGGAGTACACAAACTTCACCCTGAACTGATAAAGCTTCTTGGAAGGCTTAAATACAGAAGCAGTTATGGACAAAATGTTCTTCAGCATTCTATAGAAGTATGTCATTTAGCTATTATCATGGCAAATGAATTAGGGGTAGACCCCGCGATTGCAAAACGTGCCGGACTTTTGCATGACATTGGAAAAGCAGTTGATCACGAAATGGAAGGTAATCATGTTGCAATAGGAGCCGATTTGGCCAAAAAATATGGAGAAGGCCCCGATGTAATACATGCTATTGCCGCCCATCATGGGGATGAGGAGCCTGAATCTTTATCAGCTGTTTTCGTACAGACTGCTGATGCAGTCTCTGCAGCTAGGCCAGGGGCAAGGAGAGAGACTCTTGAAGCCTATATTAAGAGACTAGAAAAGCTTGAAGAGTTGGCAGATTCTTTTGAAAGTGTTGACAAAGCTTATGCTATTCAGGCCGGACGTGAGATACGTATTATGGTGAAACCTGACAAAGTCGAAGATACTGGAAGTATTAATGTCGCTAGAGATATAGTTAAAAAGATAGAGGAAGAACTTGAATATCCAGGCCAAATTAAGGTAACAGTAATTCGTGAGACCCGTGCAGTGGATTATGCAAAATGATTAATAATAAGTGTCCCTTTAGGTTTAATAGGGACACTTATTTTACTTTAGTCATCTTAGATAAAACTCGTGGGCGATAGGGGGAAATTTAATGCGTTTATTAATGGTTGGTGATATTGTGGGAAGGCCGGGAAGAAACTGTGCTCGGGATTTATTACCCAAAATAAAAGAAAACTATAAGGTTGATTTTGTAATAGCAAATGGTGAAAATGCAGCAGGTGGACTTGGTATTAACAGAAAGACAGCTGATGAACTCTTTAATTATGAAATAGATGTTTTAACAATGGGTAATCATGTTTGGGACAAAAAAGAGATTTATAATTTTGTTGATAGTGAAGAAAGACTATTGGTGCCTGCTAACTATCCTCCTGGTACTCCTGGTAAAGGATACAAAGTATATGAAAAAAATGGTGTTAAGATAGGCGTTATAAACTTATCCGGTAGGGTTTTTATGGAAGAGTTAGACTGTCCTTTTAGAGCTGCGGATGAGATAATTAAGTCAATTGCTCATAAGACAGAAATGATTTTCTTAGATTTTCATGCTGAAGCCACATCAGAAAAATTAGCTCTAGCTTATTACTTAGATGGACGTATTTCTGCCTTAATTGGTACTCATACACATGTCCAGACTGCTGATGAAAGGATCTTTACTAATGGACTTGCATATTTAACTGATGTTGGAATGACTGGTCCAATTGAATCAATTTTGGGAATGGAACACGAAAGTATTGTGAAAAAATTTCTAACTAAACTTCCCTGTAGATTTGAAGTTGCCGGTGGAGATGTGCAGTTAAATGCTGCGGTTATTGACATTGATGAAAAGAGTGGCAAATCTACAAATATAGAAAGAATATTCGAAACTCATAATTTTTAAAAAAAGTTTAATTGAGAAAAAGGAAATATTTTTCTTTTGTCGAAAAAATTACTAAGGGAATAAATACAATAGTAGCTTGAGGAGGTATCAAGGTTATGGAGGTATTAAAAGTTTCAGCAAAATCAAATCCTAACTCTGTTGCAGGTGCTTTAGCAGGTGTTGTTAGAGAAAGAAATAGTGCGGAAATTCAGGCTATAGGTGCCGGTGCACTTAATCAATCAGTTAAGGCAGTAGCAATAGCAAGAGGATTTGTGGCACCTAGTGGAATGGATCTTATCTGTATTCCTGCTTTTACGGACATAGAGATTGATGGGGAGGAAAGGACAGCAATAAAACTAATTGTACAGCCTCGTTAAAGTAAAGGCGCCTTTAGGGCGCTTTTTTTGTAAGAATTTTTATATTTTTTAGTATAATATAATTATGTAGAGATAATCTTAGATTCTGATGCAAAAGTTAATTTGCTTGAATAGAATGATTTTTTTGGTACATCTATAATTCAAAAAAGTTCGATATACGGCTACCTGATTAATCGCTCATCCTGAGCTAAATCAACTAATGCCATCCTGGCATTAGGCCTATATCTTACTTTTTCTCATTAAGATGTATTTTGCAAAAAAATCATAAAATCCGCAAATTAACTTTTGCACCAGAATCTAAATTAAACTAACTATTAAGTAGGTGTTTTTTTATGGCAAATAAAGAAGAGAAAAGAGTTGACTTACATATTCACTCAACTTATTCGGACGGGATTTTTACCCCGTATGAAATAGCTAACAAAGCCTATCAGAGTGGGCTTTCGGCGATTGCTATAACTGATCATGATACTATTTTGGGTCTTCAAGAATTGAAAAAAATTGATTTTATTGAAGTGATTCCCGGTATTGAAATTTCTTCAAAATATGAAGGTGTAGAATACCATATATTAGGCTACTTCATTGATCCTCTTAATGAAAAATTAGCCGTCCAGCTAGAAAGTTATAAGCAAATAAGGGAGAATCGAGTTAAAAATATATTGGATCAATTAGGTAGTATTGGTATTGAAATAGATTATCAAGAGATCAAAAATTTATCGAAAGATGGAACCATAGGTAGGCCCCATATTGCAAGAAAACTTGTAGAAAAAGGATATGTACAGAGTGAGAATGAAGCCTTTGATGAACTTCTAGAACCAGCAAGACCAGGATTCGTGCCAAGATCCAAGGTTAACCCCAAAGATGCTATAAACCTGATTAAAGAAAGTGGCGGGCTGTCCTTTTTGGCTCACCCGGACCATTCAAATGATAACACTTCACAACTACTAGATGTGTTTATTGAATGGGGAATAGATGGTATTGAGATTAGTCACCCCAGTCAAGTAAGCGTTGAAAGACAAATGTACTGGTATAAGATAGCTAAGGATAATGGACTTTTGGTAAGTGGTGGTTCTGATTATCATGGTGATGATGACCCACCGGTTCAAATTGGTGACGTGTATGTACCTTATTCGTATTTAGAGGATATGAAAGAAAAACTATGTAAAAAAGATAGTTCATAAGGAAATAATTTAAGTATAATGAAACATTTAATAAAAAAATTATTAAAATATAGTAGAAAAAAGGAATTATAAGATTGGACTAGAATATAAGGATTAGACTATGAATTGGCGTAAAAATTGGCACAAGGATTATGTTTGCAATCTAAAATTGGACTTTGAAAGCCTGATGCTCACGGAGGTGTATCAATTTGGAATTTTATCTAGAACGGGATAAAGACATTCCTTTATATGTGCAAATTAAAAACAATATTAAACGATTTGTAGAGACAGGCGCCTGGGAAAGAGGGAAACGACTTCCTACAGAAAGAGATTTGGCTAAACAACTTAATGTTAGCAGAAATACTGTCAGTATGGCCTATAAGGAGCTTGAGGCAGAGGGGGTCCTTGTTAGTCACCAGGGGAGAGGAACTTTTGTTGCTGATTTGGATGATAGTATTCAACATGAAAGCAGAAAAGAAAGGCTTTTAAAGATTATTGATATAGCAATGGAAGAGGCTTCTCAGCTAGGATTTAACATTGACGAATATCTTGCTATAACTCATGTTCGCGCCAGAGAGAAAAAAGAACTACTTAACAGGGTAAAAATTGCTTTTATTGAATGTAACCAAGAACAAGTTGAATACTTTGCTAACGAACTGCAGCTAGATTCTGGAGTTTCTATAACTCCAGTACTATTAGATGATTTTAAAGAAAGGCCCAATCATTACAAAAAAGTTCTAGAAGATGTAGATATTGTGATATCAACTTTCTTTCACCTGGCTGAGATCAAAAAAATACTTGGAACACAGAAAAAAGATATCCTTGCTATTGCTCTAGAATTACAGCTTGAAACTGTTGTTAAAATAGCGCGTCTAAAGCCAGGTTCGGATGTTGGGTTAGTTTGCAAATCTAAAAACTTTGCTGACAAATTTTTTAAATCTTTAGATGCGGCAGGAATTGACCATCTAAATGTAAAATATACTACTACTGAAGATTTTGATGAAGTAAACAAGTTTATATCTTCAGTTGATGAAATTATAGTAAGTCCAGGTAGAAGAAAGGAAATTGAACAGCTTATTGATGAGGACAGAAATTTAGTGGAGGTGATATTTAAGCCGGATAGAGCTTCAATTAACTTACTAAAAGCAACCCTCATGGATCTTAAACAAAAAATTAGTTAGGAGTGATCTAAAGCTATGGTAGATGCTAAAAAATCACCAGTCTCTGTTGCAGGCAAATGGTGCAAAGGCTGTGGAATATGCATAGAATTTTGTCCCAAGAAAGTATTAGACTTTGATTCCAAGGGTAAATCTTATGTCAAAAACCCAGAGGATTGTAATAAATGTCAACAATGTGAACTTCGCTGCCCGGATTTTGCGATTGTTGTAAAAAAGGGGGAGAAAGATAATGAGTGAAAAAAAGCCACAATTAATCCAAGGAAATGAAGCTTGTGTAAAAGCTGCAATTGCAGCAGGTATTAAATTTTTTGCAGGTTATCCCATAACCCCATCAAGTGAAATAGCCGAAGGATTAGCAGAAGAGCTTCCAAAGGTAAGTGGTAGATTCATACAAATGGAAGATGAAATCGCAAGCATGGGGGCGATAATAGGTGGTTCTTTAGCCGGGGCAAAGAGTATGACGGCAACAAGTGGCCCGGGTTTTTCTTTGAAACAGGAGAATCTAGGTTTTGCTGCCATGGCTGAAGTGCCCTGTGTTGTAGTTAACGTTCAAAGAGGTGGCCCAAGTACAGGTGCGCCTACGCTGCCATCACAGGGTGACATGATGCAGGCCAAATGGGGTACCCATGGAGATCATCCGGCTATAGCTTTGTGCCCAGCTTCTGTTAGGGAGACTTTTGACTTAACAGTAAGGGCGATAAATCTTTCAGAAAAATACAGAACTCCTGTTGTATTACTAATAGATGAAGTAATAGGTCATATGAGAGAAAATGTAGTTTTACCAACACAGGATGAACTAGAGATTGTAGAAAGGAAAAAACCTGCAAAAGATCTTGATAATTACCTACCTTACAAAGCAGATGACGATATGATTCCTCCCATGGCAAATTATGGAGAAGGGTATCTATTCCATGTAACAGGTCTATCTCACGATGAAACAGGATTTCCCGACCTAAAAAACCCAGATGTAATTGGAGGCCTAACAGAAAGGCTAGTAAATAAAGTAGAAGATAACAAAGATGATATTGTTGAATATAGTACAGAGAACTTAGATGATGCAGAAGTAGTAATTGTTGCATACGGTTCAGCAGCTAGGACTGCAGCTACTGCCATGGATCAAGCCAGAGAAAAAGGGATAAAAACTGGCCTTATTACCCTGAAAACCATTTGGCCATTCCCTGAAGAAATACTAACTGACCTACTAAAAGATGTAAAAACTGTAGTTGTTCCAGAAATGAACCTTGGTCAAATAAAAGGTGAAATAAAGAACTGTATCAACCTATCTCAAAATATAGTAGGTGTAAATAGAGTAGACGGGGAGCTTATAACCCCAGCAGAAATTTTAGAAGCTATCGTTAAGGAGGAATCCTAAAATGGCAGTTCATTTGAGAAAATACTTGCGTCTTAATAAATTACCTCATATATGGTGCCCCGGATGCGGGCATGGGATAATATTGAATAGTCTGATAAGAGCTATAGATGAAGTGGGCTTAGATCAGGAAAAGACTGTAGTAGTATCTGGAATAGGTTGTTCTTCTAGAGCAACAGGTTATCTAAACTTTAATACTCTTCACACTACCCATGGTAGGGCAATGGCATTTGCCACAGGTGTTAAGTTAGGTAACCCTGACTTAAATGTAATTGTACTCTCAGGTGATGGTGACAGTGCAGCAATTGGAGGTAACCACCTGATCCATGCAGCTAGAAGGAATATAGATATAACAACAGTTGTATTTAATAACAACATATATGGCATGACCAGCGGCCAGTACTCACCCCTTACACCAAAGGGTGCCTATGGTACAACTGCTCCATACGGAAATGTTGACCAGGCATTTAATTTATGTGATCTTATGATTTCTTCTGGAGCATCTTACGTTGGACGTGGTGCAACCTATCATGCAAAACAGCTAACCACTTTGATAACTTCTGCTTTAGATCACAAAGGATTTTCTTTTGTTGAAGGTATTAGCCAATGTCCTACTTATTATGGTAGAAGGAATAACCTAAAGACAGCAGTAGACATGTTACAGTGGCAAAAGGACGTAACTATCAAAAAGAAGGCTGCCGAGAAGCTATCACCAGAAGAACAACAAGAAAAGATAATGATCGGAGAGCTTCACAAAGTTGCAGATAGACCTGAATACGTAGAAGAATACGAAAAAGTTATCGAAAAGGTCAGTAAGAAGGAGGGGACAACAGGATGAAAAAATTTGAAATGAGACTTAGTGGATCAGGTGGTCAGGGTCTAATTCTTGCCGGGATAATTTTGGGAGCAGCAGCAACTAAAGAAGGTAAGAACGTAGTTCAGACCCAAAGCTATGGCCCTGAGGCCAGAGGCGGAGCTAGTAAATCAGAAGTATTGATAAGTGATGAGAGAATTGATTATCCAAAAGTAACAGAGCCGGATTTTTTATTAGCTCTAACAGAAGAGGCTCTAAACAAATATATAACTGACATTAAGGAAGATGGAATGGTTATAGTTGACGACAGTGTGGACTGTGACGGGGTAGATTCAAAAGTAAAGAACTTGTACAGCGTTCCTATATTAAGTACTGCTAAAGAAAAGCTTAAACCTATAGTAGCTAACATGGTAGCTCTTGGCGCCATTGTGGCGTGCAGTGATGTGACATCTCCTGATGCTACTAAGGAAGCGATAAAAGAAAATGTGCCTCCCGGTACTGAAGATCTTAATATTAAAGCTTTTGAGGCCGGGTACGATCTTGGGAAAAATTCCCTATAAGGGTATTAGGAGGCGTCTTGATGGCTGAAAACCTCAATATTTTTAAAATTGTTCAAAATCAGATTAAAGAAGCGGTTAAACTTCTTGGAATTGACTTTACTGTGTATGAGATCTTAAAAGAGCCTGATCGGGTGATTGAGGTTTCTTTCCCAGTGAAAATGGATGATGGTTCTATTAAAGTTTTTAAGGGTCTTCGCTCACAGCACAGTAACGCCCTTGGCCCATACAAGGGTGGACTTCGATTTCATCCCACTGTTGAGTTAGATGAAGCAAAAGCCCTATCTATGTGGATGACTATTAAATGTGCAGTGGTGGGAGTTCCTTATGGTGGTGCAAAAGGAGGAGTCGAGTGTAACCCCAAAAACCTTACTGAGAGAGAACAGGAACGTATTAGTCGAGAATTCATAAAAAATATTGCAAGTGATGTAGGGCCAGAAAAGGATATTCCAGCTCCTGATGTTTATACTAATCCTCAAGTTATGGCCTGGATGATGGATGAATTCAGTAAAGTTAGAGGTTATAACAATTTTGGCCTCATAACTGGTAAGCCTTTGATTGTTGGTGGTTCAAAAGGTCGCTCTGAAGCAACAGGGAGAGGTTGTGTTATAGTAACTAGAGAAGCAATTAAAGCGCTAGAATATGACATGAATGATGTGAGGGTAGCAATACAGGGTTTTGGAAACGCTGGAAGTGTTGCAGCCAGGTTATTACATGATTTGGGTGCAAAAATTGTTGCCTGTAATGATTCATCTGCTGGTATTTATAATCCTGATGGTATTGATCCATATGATTTATTGGAATACAAATCAGATATGGGCTCTGTTAAAAACTATCCAGGGACACAAGAAGTTACTAATGATGAGCTGCTGACCTTAGATTGTGATGTTTTGATTCCTGCTGCACTTGAGAATCAAATTACTGGTGAAAATGCCCAAAATATTAAAGCGAAAATAATTGGTGAGGCTGCTAATGGACCGACAACTCCAGAAGCAGATAAAATCCTTTTTGAAAGAGGGATCCTTACCCTGCCGGACATCTTGGCAAATGCAGGTGGGGTTACAGTAAGTTATTTTGAATGGGTGCAAAATTTGATGAACTATTACTGGACTGAACAAGAGGTAAATGAACGTATGGAGCAGATGATGATGGAAGCTTTTGAAGCGTGTTACAAAACCCACTTAAACTACGGTGTACACATGAGGCTTGCTGCTTATCTTCTCGCAGTTCAAAGATTAGGTGAAGCAATGCGGATAAGAGGATGGCTTGATTAAATTACTCCGGCCCTTTTTGGCCGGGGTATTTTAGATCTTTTAAATAAATTTTTTCTTTTAGCAGGATTTTTAAGAAATATTTAGAATAATTGTCTATCAGAATTGGGATGTGACTACATTCTCAGGTGGCATGGTTGCATGCCCGAGATCAAAAATTGGCACCACTTTTTGTGCTTTGAATTTTTTAAAAGTTGGAAAAATTCAATCTTATCAAGTTATTTTTTAATAATTATTAACTATTAACTAACAAATACAAGGAGGGATTTTTGTTGACAAAGGAGATTGAAGATAGGTTTGAGCAGTGGAAGTCCACAACACTTAAAAAAGTGTTGGACAAATTTCCAGAGAGAAAAGAAGAATTTGAGACCCCTTCTGGAATCTCGGTAGATTCATTATATCTCCCAATAGGTGATAACCAGGTAGATTATGTTAATGATCTTGGATTTCCAGGAGAATTTCCTTATACCAGGGGTATTCAGCCGACTATGTATAGAGGACGTTTATGGACTATGCGTCAGTATGCTGGGTTTGCATCAGCAGAGGAAACAAACAAAAGATTTAGATATTTGTTAGAACAGGGTCAAACAGGACTAAGTGTTGCATTTGACCTGCCAACCCAGATAGGTTTTGATTCTGATCATGCCATGGCAAAAAGTGAAGTTGGAAAAGTAGGAGTTGCAATAGATTCTATAGAAGATATGGAAAGGCTTTTGTATCAGATACCGCTAGACAAAGTTAGTACATCTATGACGATAAACTCCCCCGCAGCGGTTCTCTTGGCAATGTATATTGCAGTTGCTGAGAAGCAGGGTGTGTCTCCTGACAAACTTAGGGGGACTATCCAAAATGATATTTTAAAGGAATATGTAGCCCGCGGAACTTATATCTTTCCCCCGGAAGAATCAATGCGTCTCATAACAGACGTTATAGAATACTGCAGTCAGGAAGTTCCTAACTGGAATACGATAAGTATTAGTGGCTATCACATTCGTGAAGCAGGGAGTACTGCTATTCAAGAAATAGCTTTTACTCTTGCTAATGGACTAGAGTATGTTAAAGCAGCTATTGACAGTGGTTTAGAAGTTGATAAGTTTGCTCCAAGGTTGTCTTTCTTCTTTAATTCACACTTGGACTTTATTGAAGAGATTGCGAAGTTTAGAGCTGCAAGAAGGCTTTGGGCCAAATTGATGAAAGAACGCTTTGGTGCCGAAGATGAAAGAAGCTTGAGACTTAGATTCCATACTCAGACTGCAGGATGTACGCTAACTGCTCAGCAGCCAAATAACAATATTGTAAGAGTTGCTATGCAGGCTTTAGCTGCAGTACTTGGTGGGACTCAGTCGCTACACACTAACTCAAGAGATGAAGCTCTATCACTGCCTACAGAAGAATCTGTACAGATAGCTCTTAGAACCCAACAGATAATTGCCCACGAAAGTGGAGTGACAGATACCCCAGATCCATTTGGTGGAAGCTATTATCTAGAGTCCTTAACTGATAAGCTAGAAGATGAAGCTGTGAAATTAATAAATAAAATAGATGAACTCGGTGGAGTGCCACAGGCTATAGAAAAAGGTTTTATTCAGAAGGAAATCCAAGATAGCTCGTTCAAATGGCAAAAAGCAGTAGAAGAGAAAGAAAGGGTTATAGTTGGAGTAAATGAATATCAAACCGAAGAAGAGGAGAAAGATTTAGATACTCTTGAGGTCGATCAGGAAGTATCCAATAGACAAGAAAAGCATCTAAAAGAGCTTAGAGAAAAGCGTGATAATGACAAAGTGAATACTTCCCTTGAAAAATTAAAAGAAGCTGCAAAAGGTGAAGATAACCTTATGCCTTATATTAAGGATGCAGTTAAGTCTTATGCTACCTTAGGAGAAATATGTGGTACATTAAGAGAAGTATTTGGAGAGTATGAAGCAGATAGCTACATTTAAATAAAGGGGGTTACTTGAGTTATGGAGCCAATTCGTGTGGTAGTAGCAAAGCCTGGCTTAGATGGGCATGATAGAGGTGCCAAATTTATAGCCAGGGCTTTAAGGGATGCAGGAATGGAAGTTATATATACAGGCCTTAGACAAACTCCGGAGCAAATTGTAACTGTAACTTTGCAGGAAGATGCTAGAGTGGTATGTCTTAGCTGCTTATCCGGAGCTCATAATGATCTATTCCCGGAAGTTGTTAAATTACTAAAAGAAAAAGGTGCAGATGATGTGTTAGTACTTGGTGGTGGTATAATTCCTGAAAAAGACATTCCTCACCTAAAAGAACAGGGAATTGCTGAGATATTTACACCGGGTGCGACAAGTGAAGAAATTATTAAATTTATAGAGTCAAAAGCATAAAAAAATGATAAAATATGACGTAAATTGAATTATAATCTAGTAATGAATAATTAAAGAAAGGAGGTTAACAATGGTAGAAAAGGTAGATCACATAGGTGTGGCAGTTAATAATATCGATGATGCACTTAAGTTTTACACTGAGAATTTGGGTATGGAATGTAAAGATGTAGAAGAAGTTCCACAGCAAAAGGTTAAAGTTGCTTTTTTGCCAGTAGGTGAAAGCAAAATAGAACTTTTGGAACCTTCTTCAGATGAAAGTCCTGTTAAAAAGTTTTTAGACAAAAAAGGAGAAGGGGTTCATCATATTGCCCTACATGTTGATAATATCGAAAAAAAGCTTGAAGAATTAAAGAATAAAGGTGTAAAATTGATTGATGAAGAACCAAGAGATGGGGCTCATGGGGCAAAGATAGCTTTTATCCATCCAAAAAGTACTGGAGGTACACTTGTAGAATTATGTCAAAAGCGAAATTAAGGAAATTAAGGTAGGGGGTATTGAACTATGACTTCAGAAGAATCAAATAAGAGCTTGGACGTACTCCATCAAGAAAAAGAAAAACTTCGTGAAGGAGGCGGCCAAAAAAGAATTGCAAAACAACATGAAAAAGGAAAAAAGACAGCAAGAGAACGTCTTGAAGCCCTCTTAGACAAGGACAGTTTTGTAGAGCTTAATTTATTTGTCAAGCATAGACATACTGACTTTGGTTTGGATAAAACTGAAGCACCTGGAGAGGGTGTTGTTACAGGCTATGGGACAATTGAAGGGCGACTTGTGTATGTATATGCTCAGGACTTTACCGTATTAGGTGGAGCCCTTGGTGAGATGCATTCATACAAAATTTGTAGAGTAATGGATCTTGCAAGAAAATCAGGTGCTCCTATGATAGGACTTAATGATTCTGGTGGTGCAAGAATACAAGAGGGTGTAGATGCTCTTAGTGGATATGGTGAGATCTTTTATAGGAACACCATTAGCTCGGGCGTTATACCTCAAATATCCGCTATAATGGGGCCATGCGCAGGTGGAGCCGTTTATTCGCCAGCCCTTACAGACTTTGTATTTATGGTTAGAGAAAGCAGTCAGATGTTTATTACAGGTCCTCAGGTTATAAAAACCGTTACAGGTGAGGAGATAACCTTTGAGGAGCTTGGAGGAGCAGATACCCACAATACAACCAGTGGAGTTGGCCATTTTGCTTGTGATAGTGACCAAGAATGTCTTGACAAAATTAAAGAATTGCTGAAATTTTTACCTTCTAATAACAAAGAAGATCCTCCAAGAATAGAACCAACCGACGATCCAAACAGAAAAGAACCTGACCTAGATCAAATTGTACCAATTAATCCAAATAAACCATACGATGTTAGGGACGTAATCGAAAGGATTGTTGACGACAAGTATTTCTTTGAAGTGCAGGAAGCCTATGCAAAAAATATGGTAGTAGGATTTGCGTATCTTAATGGAAAACCTATTGGAATAATTGCAAACCAGGCTGCACATCTTGCAGGTTGTCTTGATATTAATGCATCAGACAAAGCTTCAAGGTTTATACGTTTTTGTGACAGTTTCAATATACCTATTTTGAGCTTTGTAGATGTTCCTGGATATCTGCCTGGTACCAATCAAGAGTATGGAGGTATAATTAGACATGGTGCCAAGCTGCTGTATGCTTATTCAGAGGCAACAGTACCCAAATTAACAGTAATCCTAAGAAAAGCTTATGGAGGAGCTTATGTTGCCATGTGCTCAAAATCCCTTGGAGCTGACATGTCATTTGCCTGGCCTACAGCTGAGATTGCAGTTATGGGGCCAGAAGGTGCTGCTAATATAATCTTTAAGAAAGATATAGAAAATGCTGAAGACAAACAACAAGCGAGAGAAGATAAAATACAAGATTATAGAAATCAGATTGCTAATCCTTATGTGGCAGCTTCAAGAGGTATGGTAGAAGATATTATTGATCCAAAAGAAAGTAGACCAAGACTGATTTATGCTCTTGAAGCCATGCTTACTAAGAGTGAAGGTAGACCTTCTAAAAAACATGGCAATATACCAGTTTAGAAAAAGGGTGTGAGGCTTTTATGAGTGAAGAAGTATTATCTGGATTGCAGGTTACAGCACTTGGTTTTGCTATAGTAATAATTGCACTATTTTTGCTTTACTTAATTATTGTGGGGCTTAGCAGGTTTTTAAATCCAGAGGCTACTGGGGCTGGTTCTAGCCAAGTACCGACGGTAAAAGCTAACCAAACTAACAAGGAAGCTACAGTCCAAAAACATGACACTAAAATCAGCAAAGAAGAGAACAAACAAGAAACTAAAGATGAGACTTATGATGTAACTGGTGGTGAAGAAACAATTAATAATAAAGAAGATGAATGCTTAGATTATACTACTATTGCTGCTATATCTGCATCAATAAGCATGATGCTAGGTACTAGTGAAGGTGGTTTTAGAATTAGAAGTATAAAACCGATAAAACGAAATGATGAACTATCATTTTGGACAATATCTGGTAGAGAAAATTTGATGAAACCCCATCACGATATTAATTAAGGAAAGGGGAGAAAGAAATGAAAAAAATTTCGTGTTAGCGTTGAAGGAAAAACTTATGAAGTTGAAGTAGAAGAGATAGGAGAGGAAACTACCTCTACCCCACCTCCCCCATCTCAGCAGGAATCAAAACCTGAACCTAAGCCAAAGCAAGAACAGCCTAAAGCACCACCAAAACCTGAGAAAAAAGAAGAACCTGCCAAAAAGCCAGCTGCGTCGGGAGGAGGAAATAGTGTAAATGCTCCGATGCCTGGAACTGTTCTAGATATTAAGGTTAGTGAAGGAGATCAAATCCAGGCAGGTCAGGTTGTTTTAGTGTTAGAAGCTATGAAAATGGAAAATGAGATCAAAGCCTCCGGGGAAGGAACCGTTAAGGAAATTCTAGTGAGAAAACAAGATAGTGTTGATTCAGGTGATCCTCTGATCGTCTTAGAATAGGGGGCAGATATATGATTGTAATGTGGGATAAAGTTCTAAGTTTTTTTGCATCAACAGGATTTACGGAACTTGATTTGCCAAGGTTGATAATGATATTTATATCTCTTATATTGCTATATTTGGCAATTTATAAAAAATATGAGCCATTATTACTAGTTCCTATTAGCTTTGGTATGTTACTTATTAACCTTCCCCTGGGTGAATTAATGGGTTCACCAACAAATGGTGAGCCAGGTGGGTTGCTTTGGTATCTATACCAGCCTGTAGCATGGGGAGTGTATCCACCACTAATCTTTTTGGGAGTGGGAGCTCTTACTGACTTTGGCCCACTTATAGCAAACCCTAAGACCTTTCTGTTGGGTGCAGCAGCTCAGTTTGGTATTTTTGCTACCTTGATAGGAGCTTTGTTTTTAGGGTTTTCCCCGGCAGAGGCTGGCTCTATAGGAATCATAGGTGGTGCGGACGGGCCTACAAGTATATTTTTGACAAGTCAACTAGCACCCGAACTGCTTGGACCGGTGGCGATAGCTGCTTATTCTTACATGGCTCTTGTACCGGTGATTCAGCCACCGATAATGAAGTTATTTACTAATGAGTCAGAGAGAAAAATTGTAATGGAGCAGTTAAGGCCCGTTTCTAAGAAAGAAAGAGTGGCATTCCCTATAACTGTTACGATTTTGGTAGGACTTTTGATCCCGACTTCTCTTCCTTTGATAGGAATGTTAATGCTTGGTAATTTATTTAGGGAATGTGGAGTAACCGATAGATTAAGTAAGGCAGCTCAAAACGAAATAAATAATATAGTAGTTATATTTTTAGGAGTAACTGTAGGAGCAACTGCTGATGCTGCAAGCTTTTTGCAGCTTGATACTATAATGATCATAGTACTTGGATTAGGCGCATTTGCTGTCGGAACAGCTGTTGGGGTTTTACTTGGTAAGCTAATGTGTAAACTTACAGGTGGCAAAATAAATCCACTTATTGGTTCTGCAGGAGTCTCAGCAGTGCCTATGGCAGCCAGAGTTTCTCAAGCAGTTGGTCAAGAAGAAAACCCACAAAACTTCTTATTAATGCATGCTATGGGTCCAAACGTAGCTGGAGTTATAGGTTCTGCTGTAGCAGCAGGAATACTGCTTGCTATGCTGTAGTTAAAATATTTATATAGGCTATTATAATTTAAGTTAATAATTAAACTATAATATTTTAGGCAGACTTGCTTATCAGGCAGACTTTCTTATCTGAAGTGAGTCTGCCTTTTTTTAATATATTATGATACAGTAGAAGGAAAAAATGGTATAATAGTAGAAGATATTACTAAGCAGGATATTACGGGTTGTAATGGGGTGACTATATCTTGGAGTTTAACAAAGAATCAATTGCCAAAATTTTGGATGTTATAGGTGCTCTTGTAATTATAATGGATAGCAATGGTAAAATTGAATATTTTAATCCTGAATGTGAAGCATTAACGGGGTTTACATTTGAAGAAGTTAAAGATTGCTATGTTTGGGATGTATTAATAACTGAGGAAGAAAAAGATACAGTTAAACAAGTTTTTAATGAATTAAACTTGGGTCAGTTCCCAAATTATAATGAAAATTATTGGCAGACAAAAACCGGCAAAAAGAGACTAATAGATTGGCGAAATACAGTTATAACTGATGATAATAACGAAATGAAATACATAGTAGGGACAGGCATTGATATTACAGATAATAAACAAAAGGAAGATGAAATCTTAGAAACTAAGCTGTTGTTAGAAGAAACATTAAATTCAATACCGGATATTATAGCTATCCAAAAACCAGACTATTCTATCATTAGATATAATGAAGCAGGTTATAAATTTGTGAATAAAACACCTCATGAAGTGTATGGAGAAAAGTGTTACAAGCTTATTAATAAAAATGAACCCTGCGAAGATTGTGCTACTACTAAAACACTAGAGACCAAAAAATTTGAAAAAAGTGAAAAGTATTTCCCAGAGTATGATCTTTATCTTGAAACAAGGGCGACACCGGTGCTAGATGAAGATGGAGAAATATTATATATAGTTGAACAGATTCGTGATATAACTGATCATAAAAAAGCCCTAAATGCTTTAAAAGAAAATGAACAGAAATTTTATTATTTAAGCTATCACGATAGATTGACAGGTCTATATAACCGTATATATCTTGAAGATGAGATAATACGCCAAAACCACCAGTCAAATATTCCGATAAGTATCATAATGGCGGATGTAAATGGACTAAAACTTATCAATGATACTTATGGGCGTGACGTTGGAGATAAAATACTAATTTGTGTTGCTAATATATTTAGGAAATTATGTCGAGAAGAAGACATTATTGCTCGCTGGGGAGAAGATGATTTTGTTGTTATTTTACCTAAAACAACTGAAGCTGAAGCATCAGAGCTTGCCAAGAAGCTAAAGGATGAATGCAGCAAACATCAGGTAGAAGAAGAAATACCGATAAAAATTGCTGTAAGCACTGCTGTATTCGTCGAAAACAAAACAGATTTTGATCAGGTACTAAAAGAGGCAGAAGATAATATGTATAAGAATAAATTAGTAGAGAATGAGAGCAGTAGGAGCGATATAATTTCAGCACTGCTAGGTACTTTAAAAGAAAAGAGTGATGAAACCGAAGAACATGCATTAAGAATGACCCATATTGGCTTTCGGTTTGCCGAGAAATTAGGTCTATCTTATTCAGATATAGACAGGCTATCTATACTTGCAACTATGCACGACATAGGCAAAGTTATAGTCCCAGAAGATGTACTAAAAAAGCCAGGCAAGTTGTCTGAAGAGGAATGGGAGAAAATAAAACAGCATCCAATAACCGGAAGCCGTATAGCGAGTACCACTGAAAACCTGGTCCATATTGCAGAAGGGATTGCATCTCATCATGAACGCTGGGATGGCAAGGGATATCCAAAAGGCTTGAAAGGAGAAGAAATTCCTCTTTTGGCAAGGATTATCGCTATTATTGATGCTTATGATGTAATGACTACAGGAAGGACATATCAAGAAGCAAAAACCAAAGAAGAAGCTTTAGAAGAGATCAAAAGATGTGCCGGGACTCAGTTTGATCCCGAGTTAGCACATGCTTTTGTGGAATTAATGGAGGAAGATATATAAATGTGTAAAGAAAATCAGGAAAACATATTGATAATTGATGACACCCCTTCTTATCTGAAATTATTAATTAATATGTTAAGAGAACGTGGGTACAAAGTCCAGGGGTTTCAGCGTGGCAGTCATGGATTAAAAGCAGCTACCAAAAACCCACCTGATTTAATACTTTTGGATATTAATATGCCTGAAATGAGTGGTTTTGAGGTATGTGAACACCTTAAAGCTGACGAAAATCTCAAAAATATTCCTGTTATTTTTATCAGCAGTTTGATAGGAACCAAAGAAAAAGTTAAGGCTTTTGATCTTGGTGCTGTGGATTACTTGACTAAGCCCTTTCAACTAGATGAAGCAAAAGCTAGAATAGAAACCCACCTTAATATGAGAAAACTCCAAAAACAACTAGAAGAAAAAAATCAAACTTTAAGAGAAAATGAGGCTAAGTTTCGTGCAATAAGTGATATGGCCTTAGATGCTGTTATAATGATTGATGAAAATGCAAAGACAGTCTACTGGAATACTGCCGCAGAAAAAATGTTTGGATATAAAAGAACAGAAGTTATTGGCATAGATCCTCATGATTTTATTATGCCAGAAAAATATAAAACAGATTACATAAAAGGTTTTAAATCTTTCGTCCACACAGGACATGGAAATGCAATTGGAAAAGTTTTGGAGTTAACTGCTAAAAATAAAAATGGTGAAGAATTCCCTATAGAGATTGCCCTATCATCTATTAATATGGGTGATAAATATTGGGCATCAGCTATAATACGTGATATATCCGAGCGAAAAAATGCAGAAGAAGTTATAAATGAATATGCCAGAGAAATTGATAAAAAAAACCGTTACCTTGAAGAAATGGTTCAAGAAAAAGTTGAGGAAATTTCCAACTCACAGATAGCAACAATTATTGCACTTGCAAACCTTGCAGAATCTCGTGATGATGAAACAGGACAGCATATTGAAAGAACCCAATCATTTTGTTTTTTCTTGGCAACAGAACTAAAAGAAGAATCTAAATATGAAGATATAATTGATGAAGCTTATATAGAAAATTTGACCAGGGCAGCACCACTTCATGATATCGGAAAGGTTGGAGTATCGGATAATATTTTGTTAAAGCCAGGAAAACTAACTACCGAGGAATTTGAGATAATAAAAAGCCATACAACAATAGGAGCCAAAACCCTAAAGGAAGTTAAGGCCAGTTATCCTAATAATGAATTTATAAATATGGGGATAAATATTGCTAGATCACACCATGAAAGGTGGAATGGCAGTGGTTATCCAGATGGTTTGTCAAAAGATCAGATCCCTTTAAGCGCACGCATAATGGCAGTAGCTGATGTATATGATGCCTTAAGAACAAAAAGAGTTTACAAACCAGCCTTTTCTCACGAAAAAGCCTTTAAGATTATTAATGAAGAGAAAGGCAAGCATTTTGATCCAGTGATAGTAGATGCATTTAATCAGATTCATGAAGGTTTCGAAGAAATTAGTGACAGTATGAGTGATAATGTATGATATAACAAATGTCGACACAAAATTACATATAATTAACAGGTGAAAGGATGGTTAGCATAGAAATAAATTTCAGATACAAGATTGAAAATTTTTAATATTTGTAGGGAGTGCCCTTGGAATATGTTTCGAAATATTGCAAATTATGATAAAGATCAGTTAAGATCTATTATAGATTCTTTACCTGTTAGTGTATGTATTTTAGATAAAAAAGGAAATATTGAAAATGCGAATGAATTATGGTTTGATTTGTCCAAAGAATTTTACTTTGACAAACAAAAACTTAATTGTGGACTTAGCTATTTTGATTATCTAAATGAGTTATGTGGAATTGATAATGAAACGAAAACAAAATTAAGAGAAGGAATTAATATACTAATAAAAAAGGAAAAAAATAATTTTGAGTTAACTTATCCTTTGTATACTTTAAATAATAAAGAGCATTGGTTTACAGTCCGGGCTAATTATTATCCTGATGACCACAAGGTTATACTTATTTATGAGGAGGTCACAGAAAAAAAACAACTTGAAAATAAATATGAGTCTAGTATTAAAAAATTGCAAGAACGAATTAAGGAGTTTGAGTGTTTAAACAAAATTAGCAATGTAACTGCTAGAGATGACTATACTTTAGAAGAACTTTTTGATTATATAGTGAATATGCTTCCTTCATATTGGCATTATCCTGAAAATGTTTGCGCGAGGATAATATTAGAGGACAAAAAATTTCAAACAAGTTTTTTTAGAGAAACTAAATGGAAACTTAGCAGTGAAATAATTGTAAATGATAAAAAAGTTGGAAGCCTGGATATTTTTTATATAGAAGAGTCAGTGCAATATAATAAAGACCCTTTTTTGGCAGAAGAAAAAGAGTTAATTAAATCTATATCAAAAATGCTTTCAAATTTTGTAATTAGAAAGAAATATAAAAAAGAACTAACAGAGAGTAGAGAGTATTTGCAAACAACTATGATGTCAGTTGGAGATGGAATAATATCTACCGACACTTCTGGTGTAGTTATAAATATTAATCAGCAGGCAGAAAGAATAACAGGAAGTGCTAATGAAGCTTCTATAGGTAGGCCGATAGACGAGATCTTACTACTTAATAATGATGACGACGACAGAGAATCTATATCAAATTATGTTAATAAAGCAATAAAAACAGGTGAAAAAGTTTTTCTAAGTGAAATATCTATATTGCGAAAGGATAGACAACAGGCTCAAATCGATCTAAGTATTATACCTGTCTGTAATGATAAAAATGATATTACCGGGATTGTTATAACTTTTTCTGATATAACAGAACAAAAGATGGCTAAAGATGAACTAAAGAAGAACGAAAAAGGCTTAGAAAAATTGGTTGGTTTATTCCAAAAAGCACTCTCGATTCAAGAACTTCAGGACTTTGCTCTTGAGGAAGCAGTGAATTTGACAGGTAGTAAATTAGGGCATTATTATGAATATGATGAAAGAAATAAGGAATTCAAATTAATTTCTTTTACAAAAAATGTTATGAAAAATTGTGATGTAAAAGAGTTTGATAAATCCATAAAATTAGAGGACGCAGGGATATGGGCAGAAACCGTTCGACAGAGAATTCCGGTAGTTATAAATGATTATGAAGCTCCATATCTACTTAAAAAAGGATACCCCAATGGTCACGCAAAAATCAGAAGATATATGGGTGTGCCAATCATTAGGGGAAATAAAATTGTAGCTGTGATAGGAGTAGCAAATAAAGAAAATTTTTATACACAAAATGATGTTTTGCAACTTACTTTGTTTATGGACAAGGTTTGGGAGGTACTCAAACGAAAGCAGGCTGAAAAGGAACTTAAATATATAGGCTCTAAGGACAAATTAACTAAGCTGTATAACAGAAGCTATATTGATGAAAAATTACAAACCTTAAACCAGACAGAATACTTACCTTTAAGCATAATAATAATCGATATAAACGGTCTGAAGATTATAAATGATACTTATGGTCATAGCAAAGGAGATGAACTTCTCCTAAAAACAGCAGAAGTTATTAAAAAAATAAGTCGTAACAAAGATATAACTGGTCGTTGGGGTGGAGATGAACTCATTATTCTTATGCCAAATACTGATATGTATATGGCAGAAGATATTTCTAAAAAAATTAAAAATGAAAGCAGTGAAATATTTTTGGATTCCATAAAACTAAAAATATCTTTAGGTAGGGCTACTAAAGAAGATGTCCACGAACCCTATGAACAATTTGTTAAAAGAGCAGAGGACAGGCTGAATAAAAACAAATTAGGTGAAAGTGAAAGTTCAAAAAGTGATATAATATCTGCTTTATTAATGACTTTAAAAGAAAAAAGTGATGAAACAGAAGCCCATGCATGGAGGATGACTAAACTTTGTTTTAAATTTGGTGAATATCTTGGCCTGTCAAATTCTGAATTAGATAGCTTATCTCTTCTTGCTACAATTCATGATATAGGGAAAGTAGCAATTGCAGAAGATATATTAAAAAAACCTGCAAAATTAACTCAGAAAGAATGGGAAAAAATCAAAGAACATCCGGAAATAGGAAGAAGAATAGCCAGCAGTTCAGTAGATTTGAATCATATCGCAGAAGAAATTGCAACTCACCATGAACGGTGGGATGGAAAAGGCTATCCATATGGATTAAAAGGGGAGGAAATACCACTTCTTTCAAGGATTATAGCGATAGTTGATACTTTTGATGTTATGACAAACAAAAGATCATACAAAGAGGCAGTCTCACAAGAAGAAGCTTTAAATGAAATCAAAAGATGTGCTGGTTCACAATTTGATCCTGAATTAGCCAGAAAATTTATAGAAGTAATAAAGACAAGCAAATAAGAAGATAGATTGAATTAAAAAAATTAGTTTTAACCACCCTATGGTTTAAATATAAATTATAAAAACCTATACTAAACCAAGCGGGGTGGTATTATTTATGCTTTTTTTAAGCTTAAAAAATAGTAAGTTCAAAACTCCATTAATAATTTTGGTTATATTTTTTGCAATAATTGCAGCATTATTAGCTGCTGGAGCAATTTATAGATCTAGCTATGATAACAAAGTTCATCCCGGAATTAAAATAACCGATAGATCAAAAAATGATGCACCTAAAGATATTATAAACAAATATGTTGGAGAAAGAGATGTAAATGAAGTAAGTTCTTATCTAAAAGAACAGCTAAATTCCGAAGATAATAAAATTGTTTTTGAATATGAAAACGATGACGAAGATTATAAATGGGAATATAGTTTTGATAAGTTAAATATTGATTATTTAATTGATGATACCATTGAAGAGATTGTTGAAGATTGGCAATCTCTTAGTAACATTGATATATTAGCTGACATGCTTGGGATCGTACCATATGAGGAAGAAAAAAGTATAGTTTCAGAGATAGAAAAAGAGAAAACTATAAATGAAATAGAAAATATAAATGATGAATTGAAATTAGACCCCAAAGAAGCTAAATTTTCTCTTGATAAGGAAACTAATGAATTGGAAATAATTGAATCAATTAATGGTAAAGCCGTAAATATCAATAAGACTTATGAAGAAGTTGAAGAACTAATAAAATATCACTATGGATTATTATTTGAAGAGAATCAAGTGACTATCCCTTTGATTGTAGAAGAAAAGCCCCCAGAAACTACTACTAGTGATTTAGAAAATATGGAAATTGAAGCGATGGTAAGTAGTTTTTATACTGAGTTTGATGAAGAAAAGGAGGGAAGGACTCATAATATAAACCTTGCATCAGAATATTTTTATAATTTGATTGTTGGACCAGAAGAGGTTACTTCTTTTAATGAAATCATAGATGACTTAAGGCAAAAAGAAAAACTAAGAAAGGCGCCAATTATTGTGGATGAGGAATTCGTTGATGGAGTGGGTGGAGGATTATGTCAGGTATCTTCAACTTTTTATAATTCAGCATTAAAGGCCGGGCTAAATATTCTAGAAAGACATAATCACAGTAGGCCAGTTAGTTATCTTCCCGTTGGAAGAGATGCAGCTGTAGCAGAGAAATATTTGGATCTAAAAGTGCAAAATCCCTATGACAATCATTTATTGATATTCTCATATACAGAGGATAATAGACTGTACTTCAAGATATTTGGTCATGAAAAATATGAAGACCTGGATGAACGATATGAAATTGTAACTGCTGATTATGAGGAAAAACAGCCTCCAACAGAATATGTAGAAGCAGAAAACTCCAACGATTGTAATGAAGGTGAAGAAGTAATAAAACAGGAAGGAAGTCCGGGTTATGAAATTAGTACCTGGAGATACAAAAAAGATGAACAAGGAAATGTAGTTGATAGACAATTTTTGTATACTGACAATTATGCAACAATTCCAACTATTATTGAAATTTGCAATAATAAAACACAAGAGTGATAAATCACCCCAAATAAAGAGATAAAATAATATATTTAGTCATAACAGAGTTTATTTTCTGAATTCGGCGTTTGACATTGACTAGGTTGTCAAATTGCAATACAATGTAATTAGAATTACTCGTAACAATAAAAGTTTATTTACAGTAATTAATTGCATATAAAGGAGAGTAATTCATCATGTTTGAAGTTGTAGTAGGAGTATCAAGTAGGCACGTACACCTTACGCAAGAACATTTGGAAATATTATTTGGACCAGGATATAAATTAACACCACTTCGTGAATTAAACCAACCCGGTCAATATGCTGCAGAAGAAACTGTAACCCTTGTAGGTACAAAAGGTAGCATCAACCGTGTAAGAATTCTTGGGCCTGTAAGAAGTAATAGTCAGGTAGAGATCTCCCTTACTGATGCTTTTGTATTAGGAATTAATCCACCTATTAGAGATTCAGGGGACATTGAAGACTCTTCACCGGTAATACTTGAAGGTCCTGAAGGTGAAATAGAACTAAGCGAAGGTGCAATAGTTGCCAAAAGACATATACACATGCATACTGAAGACGCTGATAAATTATCCCTTAAAGATAAAGACCATGTCACTGTTGAAGTAGATGGCGAAAGAGGTCTAATATTTAAGAATGTTCTTGTCAGAGTGAAAGATTCTTATGAATGTGAATTCCATGTTGATACCGATGAAGCAAATGCTGCTGGTCTTAAAACTGGTGATAAAGTTAAGATTATCCCCCAAAAAGCACTTCAAGAAGCTTTTAAGTAAAAAAACCATTAAAAAAGGCACTAAAAAAGTCACAAAAAAAGTTACTAAAAAAAGCCCTTGGGTGGGCTTTTTTTTAGTATAGTCAAAAGTCCAATTTGTTAACATTAATAGTCCAGGTTTTATCACAATAAGGGCAAACGATTTCATGTACACAGTTGCCTTTTTTGTTAGTCTGTCGTCCTATCTCTTCATAAGGCGCATAAGGCCCGAATAAACTCTCGATATAACCTGAATCTTCTAAAACTTCCTTACAGTTAGGACATGACTCTTCTAATGTTATTAGTCCGTTACAAACAGGGCATATATTATCATTTGTATAATCATTTGTATAAATCCATAATACCTCCTTTGCTCTGGAAAATTTTTTTTCTGTACAGGGATAATATAGCTTATCATTATTCTAACCAAATATCTTAAAAACTCATCTGGTGCTTTTTTGCCAGTTTGACCTATCCTGTGAAATAAAGGTATTTAGCAAAATTTGTCGAATAATATTAAAACCACACTGTTAAAAGTAAAAACTCATAATGCAAAAAGTCTGTCGCATAAGTAGTATTTATGCATGCAATTAAAACAAAGGTTGTTCATATAATTTTTTGTAATAGAATAAATGATTATAAATATTACCAATTATAACGAGGGTAGAAAGGTGAAATTTATTGGGATTTATTGACTTCTATATTTTTTTCATTGTATTTTTACTTGGCATCGTAGTAGGGTCATTTTTAAATGTATGTATATATAGGATTCCAAGAAATGAAACTGTAGTATATAATTCTTCTTCTTGTACGGAATGTGAGACAAAACTAAAGCCTTTTGATTTAATTCCTGTGTTTAGTTATTTATTTTTGAAAGGAAAATGCAGATACTGCAGCTCCCAAATAACCCCTCGCTATCCTCTTGTAGAAGCTCTTACAGGAATTATTTTTGTAATTAGCTATGTTTATTTTGGAATTGGTTTATTATTAATTAAATACTTATTTATCTTTTCGATCTTGATTGTCATATCATTTATTGACATTGATAATCGAATTATTCCAAATAAGCTTGTGCTAATATTACTTGTCTGGGCTATAATATGGCAGATTATTTATCCTGAGATTTCATTATATGATGGTGGCCTTGGTGCTGTTATTGGTGGAGGCTTATTTTTTTTCATTGCAGTTATTAGCCGCGGTGGAATGGGTGGCGGAGATATAAAGCTTATGTTTGCTGCCGGGTTTTTGTTAGGTGGAGCATTAACAGCCCTTACTATTTTAATTGCTTCAATTATTGGGAGTATAGTTGGTGTTACTCTAATGGCGCTAAAGCTAAAAGATAGAAAAGATCCTATACCTTTTGGGCCCTTTATCTGTCTTGGAATATTCATGTCAGTCATCTTTGGGGATCAGCTATTAAATTTGTATCTAGAATATCTTTTGGTTTAATAAGACAAGAATTGACATTTGATGTTGAATTTTGATATAAATAAAGAAAACTAACTGGGTCTAAATAACTAAGTTATTTTGGCGTGTTTTAAAAGGGGCGTTTTGTAGTGGTAAAATGGCTTAGGATTGACCAAATCTCAAAAAGGACAGGCATACCTGAAAGTACTATCAAAAACTATGTTAAAACTTATGATGACTATTTTGATTATGAAGATAATATTAATAATGAAAACTCTGATAATCATAATGGGGTGCTATATCACCCAGAAGCTTGTGAAAAAGTCCTGAGAATATATGAACTAAGCCAGCAGGATTACTCAGAAGAAAAAATTAAACAAGCCCTGAATAATGAGTTTAATAACAGCATAGACCTAGTAGAAGCAGATGATGGACTAAATAATAGGGAAAAAGTCCTATCTCAGAACATGAAAATTTTTACAGAAGCATTTGAAAAAATAGTCCAACAGCGCCAGGAGATAAATAGCCTACGAGACAGAATAGATAAATTAGAAAATGAACAAAAAGATGTAAACCAAAAATTCGATGTAGAAATAACCCAGTTAAAAAGAGGAAAATCCAAAAGAGAAGATAATAAAATATTAGGTTTTTCGCCAGGGGAGTTGTTGATAATCCCTCTGATTGTAGCTGCATCAATAGTGATTGCGATTACTGTATTAGAATATTTTTAGGGGTACGTTAACCTAAAATGATAATAATTATCAAGAAATAATTATTTGTAGGACGTCCTATATATGGTATAATATAGATATAAATAGGAATATATAAAGGGGAGGAGAGAAGAAAAATGTTTAAATACTTAAGTAAGAAAATTAATAAAGAAGAAGAGGGTTTCACCCTTGTCGAACTTATGGTAGTTGTTGCAATTATAGGTATATTGGTAGCGATAGCAATACCGGCTTATCAGAATATAACAAAAACTGCGGAAGATACAGCTAAAGATGCGGACAGAAGAGTGGTAAGGTCAGCTATGGATATGTACCGCACTGAACATAGGGATTCAGGATATGATTTTGGCGAAGTTAATAAAGAAAACTTTCAAGACTACTTCGAAGATTATATTGATGAAGATGTTGACTGGGATAATCTTTGGGAAAACGTTGAAGATATGTTTGACAACGGAGGATAATTTTCTAACAGACAATTTTCTAATTTCCTGCTACTAGCAGGGAATTTTTTTCTTTACAAAAAATTTGAACACAAAATAAATTCATTTTGGCTAACTTTAGGGCAGGTGAAAATTATTGTTCTTTAAACTTGAATCAAGCAACCAAGTTTCACTTCCTGCTTTTGCGTTGATGATAACATTAGCTTTGCTGCCACTTCTTGATGGCGGATTTGATCATAATGTTATGTACTGGGTTTTGTTTTTGTTATTGATTGTGTCACTAATAACATTTACTACAAACAAAATAAATATTTTAATTGATTTATACCACCCGCTTTTTTGGTATGTGCTATTTTTTTTATGGTGTGGTATTAGTATTATATGGTCGCTGAACCCACATCGTACCTTAGTGGAGTTTTTGCAGCTCGGCATTTATGGTTTGGTTTTTATGTTAGCGCTTACTCTTAGTGAGGATAATGTTTATAGAGTTGCCAGGATAATAGTAATCACAGGTTTTGGGATAGCTCTTTTTGGTATAAGTGAATATTTGATTATTTCTACAGGCAGGATAGAGAGTACTTTTACAAACTCTAACCCTCTAGGTACTTATCTGCTTCTTATATTTTTACTATTATGGGGATACAATCTTAAACGCTCTAATGTTTTATTATATTTGCCTTCTATAATAATTTTATCAGCGTTATTTTTATCTGGATCTAGGGGTGCTTTTATTAGCTTAGCTCTTTCACTGCCTTTTGTGTTGATAGGGGCTAGAGATAAAAGAGAGTTATTTTCTTCAGTGTTAAAAACTATAATATGTTTTGTCCTTGCAGTTATGCTAACCCACGGCATAATGGCTGTAGCACCGTATGTGCAGGGTGTTGTAAGTGATGAGGGAAGGCAATTTGTAGAGCATGTTACAAGAGCGGATTCATTTGTGGCAAGGTCAGGGGCTGGAAGATTAGAATTTTGGAAAGTTGGCGCAAGGCTTGGAGCTTCAGAACCTATACTTGGACATGGTCTTGGGACTTTTTATACAGCTTATTTTCTAGAATATGTTGATGGGAGATGGTTTTCTCGCTTTGCCCATAATCATTATATTCAAATGATGGCTGAAAATGGTCTTGTGGGGCTATTTTTGTTTATGGGTTTTATATTCTCAATATTTAGAGGAGCAGTTTATAAATACATACAAAGAAAAGACTCAATTTATTTTGCAGGGATTGTAGCAGCGATGGTCGCATTTTTAATACATATAGGAGCAGAATTTAGTTTTAACTTTCCAGGGGCTGCTGTTATATTTTTTGCCGCTGCTGGAGTAATGTGTAGAAATATAAATTGGGGTGATATGAATATACGCAATGCTACAATGATAAATTTAAGCTTTATTAGTAATAATGCAAGAAAGATTCGAAATTTGTTAACTGATAAATATATTGGTTATAAATTTGTCTCAGTGATGCTTATGTTTTTATTAATTCTAACGGCCTGGCAGTATACAGGTACAATAATACATGAAAGAGGAGTTAGTTACGAAGATGAGGGAGAGCTGTATAAAGCAGCTGAAACCTATGATATAGCAAATACTATATACCCCATAGATTCAGAAGTATATTCTTATGCTTCAAATGCTTATTGGCAGCTTTACAAAAAAACAGAAAATGAAAGCGATACAGAAAAGTTTTTGAATAAGTCTCTGTCTAGGTTAGAGCAGGCAGTAGAGCTTAGTCCTGTAGATAGTGTATTACAGAATATTTTAGCTGACACATATAAGGAAGCTGGATATTATGATAAAGCGGAAAAACATTTCCAATATGCTGTTGATTATGCTGGATTTAGGATAGAGATGTATCTTCATTTAGCATTATTTTATCTAGAGCAAGATCAGACTCAAAATGCAAAGGAAGTACTGATAGAAGGACTAGAAATAAAAGAAGATGCCAGGGATAGTGCTAGAAGCTCTGAAGAAGCAGAAGGTGTTGAATCAAATATAGTGCTGATGAAAGCCTTGCTAGAGAACTTAAAGGATAGTTAGAAAATAGAGTAAATGATGATTAACTGTTTTTTGATTTTTCTTTTGTTATGTGCTGGAAATAGATTGTGTTGTTATATAAAGGAATTATGATAAAATAAAATCAAGCACTTATAACAGATAGGACTAAAGTAGCAGAGCCTATTGTGGGAGGCGGTAGGAGTGTTACGGGGAAAAGATTTAAACTCAATAGAATTAGTTTCTAAAGCTACGGAAGAACTTTTTCAGATGGCAGTAGGTGAGATAGATTTTCAACAGATTGCTGACTGGATGTTGGAGATTTCTAAATCAAAATTTGTAGTTTTTAATATATACCAAGACAGAAAGGTTACAACCAAGGCAATATCAGGTCTTCCGGGAGTTATTGATAGAGCTTCTAAAATGTTAGGCTTCGAAATTATTGATAAGGAATGGGATGCTAATCCCAATAGGTTAGAAGCCATTAATAACAATAAAGTTATTTGTTTTAATAATCTTTATGATGCCTGTAACGGGGAAATATCTCATAATACGGCTGCTATTATAGAAAAGACTTTTAAGTTAGGAAATATATATGTTATTGAAATCTCCTATAGAAATAAGGCTGTAGGGGACTTTCATATTTTTATGTCTAAAGAGGCTGAACTCGAAAATGAGGAGTTAGTCAAACTATATGCTAACCAGGTCGGTAATACTATAGTTCGTGCTCAAACAGAAGAGAAGCTACAAAAGTCAGAACAGGAAAAAATATTAATACTTGAAAATATTGAAGAACTAGTTTCTTACCAGGATAGAGAATTGAATATTGTTTGGGCCAATAATGCAGCTTGTAGGAGTGTAAATCAATCTTATGAAGACCTTGTAGGCAATAAATGTTATGAGGTATGGCATGGCAGACAAACTCCCTGCAATGGTTGCCCCGTAGTTAAATGTATAAACACAGGGAAAGTTGAATCAGGAGAAATATCAACGCCTGATGGACGTTACTGGCATATAACAAGCTCGCCTATCAAGGACGATAACGGTAATGTAAATGGTGCTATTGAAACAACTCTAGAAATTACAAACTTGAAAATAGCTCAAAAGCAAATTAAAGGCGCCTACAAACAGCTAGAAGATATTATTGAGTCTTTGCCTGATGCAACCTTTGTAATTGATAATGAAGGTAAAGTAATTCAGTGGAACAAGGGCATGGAATTAATGACTAAAGTATCCAAAAAGGATATTATAGGGAAAGGTAATTATGAATATGCTAAAGCTCTTTATGGAGAAAGAAGGCCAATCTTGATAGATGCTGCTCTTTTTGGTGAAAAAGTTTTGTCAAGGTGGATGGGAAAATATGACTCTCTTCACTGGATAGGTGAAACTATATATTCAGAAAGTTATGTACCAAATATTTATGGAGGCAAAGGAGCATATCTACGAGGATCAGCTTCCAAATTAAGGGATGAAAATGGCAATGTAACAGGAGCTATAACGATCATACAAGATATTACTTACCAAAAACAAGCTGAAGAGAAAATTCGTTATTTGAGTTTCTACGATAGCTTAACAGGTCTATATAACCGTGCTTTTATAGAAGAGGAAATAAAACGCTTAGATGTAAAGAGAAACCTTCCATTAAGTATAATAGTAATAGATGTAAATGGCTTAAAGTTGGTTAATGATGCTTTTGGACACGAAGCAGGGGATGAGCTGCTAATTAAAGCAGGAGAAGCAATAAAAAAGGCTTGTAGAAAAGAAGATATTGTTGCCAGATGGGGTGGGGATGAGTTTGCAATATTGCTGCCAAAAACATCACCTGAAAAAGCAAAAGATGCAACAAAGCGTGTTAGACAAAACTGCAAAGAAGTGTTAATCAAATCAATCCCACTAAAAATGGCGGTTGGATATGCGACAAAACTCGATACAAAGGAAAATATCCATGACATTTATAAAAGATCAGAAGACCATATGTATAAAAATAAATTAAAGGAAAGTAGTAAAGATCGAGAGAAAGTTATATCGGCCCTATTAAAAACACTTAAAGAAAAAAGTGATGAATCAGAAGAACATATCAACAATCTTATTAATTTAAGCAAAGACTTTGGCAAAGCAATAAACTTAGGAGAAGCTGAGCTAGAAAAGCTAGTCTTGTTAGCTTCTGTTCACGATATAGGGAAGGTTATAATTTCAGAAGAAATTTTTGCTAAAGCTGAGAATTTGACAGAAGAAGATTGGGATAGTATTAAAACTCACTGTGAAGCCGGATATCAAATAGCCCGTTCATCGGAAAGTTTTGCCCATATAGCTGAGGAGATTTTGACTCATCATGAAAACTTTGATGGCAGTGGATATCCTCAGGGCTTAGCAAAAGCAAAGATCCCTTATTTCGCAAGGATTATATCAGTGTTAGATGCTTTTGTAGTCATGACAGCCGGTAGAGTTTATAAAGAACCAATTTCAGAGCAAGAGGCCTTAGCAGAGCTAAAAAAATGTGCCGGAACTCAATTTGACCCTGGCCTGGTTAAAGAATTTGAAAATTTTCTTGAGAAAAATAGAAAGATAACCGTTTAATTATTTAAACTTATAATAAGCATTTATAAGTCCTGGTGGTGTTTAAGTTGTCGAAAATTTTGATAAAGAATAATAAAGGTCTTTCATTAATTGAAATGATAATTGCTATGGCTATATTAGCTATAATTGCTGTTACTATGGTAAGGGCTTTTTCTACTGGGGCAATACAAATGTTCACTACCAGTTCAAGAGACGAAGCCAAAGCAAAAACCTCAGAAATAATTGAGTTTTTATATGAAGAAGAGCCTTATAGCAGTACTGATGAAGTAAAAGTTAAGATTGAAGAAATGTATGAGGATAGTTTTGAAAATAGCTCAGGGGTTTTTAATGATGACCAGGGAGAAGAAGTTACTATTGATATTACAGAAATTCAATCAGTTGATCCAGATGGTATCCTTAAATTAGATGATGACATAAGTGGTTTTAAAATAGATATTGAATATACTTATCAGAGTAGAGAAAAATCATTTGAAGCTTCTTATTATTTAAGAAGAAGCAATTGAAAATTTGGTAATCTTAGGTGGTGTATTTATGGATTTTAAAAACCAAAAAGGAGCCGCTCTTATGTATGTGCTTATGGTAATGATAGTACTTACTATATTAAGTGTTCCTTTCTTGCATATGATAATGTCTGATACCAGGCAAAGTATAGCAAGAGAGGATAGTACTTTGGCATTTCAAAATGCTAGGTCAGCAGCTTCTATTGCTTATGATATTTTTAGCAAAGAAGACGTGGAATTTGAGGATGAGGTATATTACGTTAATGAAGACTTTAACTTTGAAAAGGGTATTGATAAGAAAGACAATAGAACAAGGGCAAAAATAGAAATAGATATAGAAGATAATGAAATATTAGCAGTAGTAACGGGATATGCCGGACATAATAATGAAGTCGAAGAGGAGATTGTTTTAGAATTATTATTAGGAAATGGTGGCCCGGGTGAACCTGGTATTCCTGGAGGCCCTGGAGGGGACCCTCCAAGTGAAACTGGTATTTATGAAGATGGAGATGTTGACAATAACATATTAGATAAAACAAAAGGATTAAAAACTGATAATGGGAATAATATTCATATTACTGAAGAAGTTGTTAAAATGGAGGGCTCTAATACACTTACATTTTATTCTAGAAGAAATTTTGGTACTTCAGGTGGTTTGAGATTAGAAATATCCAACACGGATGTAGTTAATTTTTGTATAGAAAATAATATTCCTGCTCAAACTGAATTAATTATTAATGCGAACAATGTTAATCTATATGTAGGGGGAGAAATACGAGGTAAAGTTGAAATAAATGATGCAGAAAATGTTAATTATTATGTAGGAGGGCAAGTAAAAGGGCAAGGTGATCTGAAAATAAATGCAGACAATATCACTGAGTTTAGTAGTAATGATGACCCAGGAATTTGTTTCCAAAACATTAGTACAGGTGATCAAGATATAATCTTACGTTAAGCTAAATTTATCTTTACTGGGCTTAGCGATGGTACCATAACACATTGAAGTCATCAGAATTTTCCTCTGTATCTACTATTTCAACTTTTGAGAATCTTGGATCAAGTAATGTAACCTCTGAAGATAATTGGTAATACTTATCGTCATATTCAACTTCAATCAAATATTCAAACCTTCTATTTCCTTTTTTATCAAAACTTAAACTTGAAATATTACTGGCTATTTCAGTTTTGGATGAATTTTCTTCTAGATAAACTTTTCCATTACTTTCATCAAAATAAATAAGATTAAAATCATCTTTGCTATCTACTTCGTTTAGATTTTCAAGGATATCACTGCAAACATTATCACTATCATTACTTAATACAACAACCATTGCTCTAGAGGTTTGCTTTTCTATATTAGTGGCAATAATTCTAGCTTTACTTTGTGCATCTACTCGGCTAGTACCGTCTTGAAATGTTTTTAATCCAAAACTAAATACTAAATAAGCCGATGACATAACAATACTTAAGACAGCTATCACAATCACAAGCTCTATTAAAGTTATACCTTTATTGTTAATTGTTTTTGAAATAATTTATATCACCCTCATATTTTAACCGTGTACTCTATTATATCATCAAAATTAAAAATCTAAAAAGTAATTGTTTTGAATTTATATAGTTTCAATTTAAACTTAACAATGGATTTACTTTGATAAAACAGGAAATCTATTGTTATTTGTAGAACTATATTTTGTCATAGATAGGTAAATAATGTGAGTGCGCTAAATCAATATAGAAAGGACAAGATTTTTATGAGCGATAGAAAAAGTTTCAAAGAAGCACCATCTGAGTATCCTGTAGACTTAGATGTTCTTCTAAAAGCTACTGCAAAAGTAGAAGGCTCTGACTTACACCTTGCTGTAGGGATACCACCTATGGTTAGAACCAAAGGCAGGCTGCTTGCTCTTGATTATCCTGTTTTTAAACCTGAAGTATTAGAGAATCTATTATACAATATTTTGGATGATGATAATATTAAACAATTTGAAGAAAAACTTGAATTAGACATTTCTTATTCCATTGATGGAGTGGCTCGTTTTAGGTGTAACATAATGAAGCAGAGGGGAAGTGTGGCAGCAGTTTTTAGGGTTGTGCCTTATGATATACCTGAGCTTGATAGTCTTGGGTTTCCAGAGAAGGTCAAAGACCTGTGTCACTTGAACAGGGGAATTGTACTTGTGACAGGGCCTACCGGAAGTGGAAAATCAACAACTCTTGCTGCAATGATTAATAAGATTAATAGTGAACGTAGATTAAATATAGTCACAGTAGAAGACCCGATAGAATTCCTCCACAAGCACAAAAAGTCAGTAGTTAAACAAAGAGAAGTAGGAATAGACACTAACTCTTTTTCCAATGCTTTGCGCCATGTCCTTCGTCACGACCCGGATGTTATCTTGATTGGAGAGATGAGAGATTTGGAGAGTATCTCCATAGCTCTTACCGCTGCAGAGACTGGACACCTTGTATTCTCGACCTTACATACTCAGACAGCTCCCCTTACTATCAGTAGGATTGTAGATGTATTTGACTCACACCAGAGAAAACAGGTTAGACAGCAACTAGCCAACTCCTTTAGAGGGGTTGTAGCCCAGCAGCTATTACCCACAGCAGATGGAAAAGGCCGAGTGCCAGCTGTAGAACTTATGACAGATACCTCTGCTGTCAAAAACTTAATCAGAGAAGAAAAGGAACACCAGCTATACAGCACTATACAGACAAGCAGAAACCTGGGTATGCAGACAATGGATCAAGCCCTTGCAGACCTATATCTAAAAGGAAAAGTAACAAAAGAAACAGTCCTTGAGCGCTGTATAGATAAGAGTGAGATTGAGAGACTTATCCAAAAAGGACAATTTGGTTAAGATTTGATTTAGCAAAGAAGTTATTTTATAGAAGGAAAAGGAGGTTTTTAGTCGAATTGTACTATTAACCACCTGAAAATGGCGAAGATAGGTAGTAAGACCTAGTGCCTATTTAAGACCTAACGCCCATTTAAGACCTAGTGCCTATTTGCCAGGCTGCTTGAATTTCAGGTGCCTGGCTTTACTTGTTATTAGGAAAGCTATAAGAAAGGGGTATAATTTTTGGAAGAAAACAATTTAGAACAGGATAGATTTGATAAACTTAAAAAAAAGATTTCATCAAATAAAAGGCTAGTTGTTTTAATTGGGATACTTATATTTTTGACTGCTTTTGCGATTACTCTTAACTTTATTGTATTTGGTTCTGTGAATGATTCTCCTCCTGAGGAAGTAGATGCTGATAAGGAGAATTTGGTTGAAGAAGATGATGAAGCAGATGAAGAGATAGATATGGATAAAGCAGTAGAACTTCTACCTTCTAATGATAATGATCTGGATGAAAAAGAAGATTATAAAGATAGGGATGGAGCTTCTTTGGATCCTTTTTCGGGACCTATGGAACTAAAAGGTGTGGTTATTGAAGGTGGAGGAGATAACTATGCAATCATCCTGGCAGATGGCAGAAGACGTATTGCCAAAGAAGGAGATATCATATTTGGTGGTTGGGAAGTTTTAGAGGTTTCAAGGAATACAGTTGTACTTCAGTCAGGGGATAGAGACACAGAGCTTGAATTGGATTAATTAAATCATTACTTTTAAATTATAATTTTATTTTGGATAGGAGAATTAAAAGTATGAAAACAGCAAAGCTAGCTATACATACGCGGTTTTTAATATTACCAGTTTTTATAATGTCTATAATACTTATGTTTGTTTTTTCTAATGTTAATGGGAACATTGACTCGGTATCTGCTTCAAGTTCATTAGAATCATTTGAAATGGCTAATGGGACGGCTTCCGGAGAAGAATGGGATCCTGACAGTGAACTAGTTGACCCCGGCAATATTACTGTTGATGTTAGAGACAGTGATATAAGGGATGCTTTATCTATTATAGCAATAAAGATGGATGTTAATATAATATTCACAGAAGAACCTGTCGATGTGACCTTTCAGGTGGATAATGTGCCACCAAGAGAAGCATTAGAACTATTGGTCCAAAAAGAAGGCTTAAACTATATAGAAGATGGGAATATAATTGTTGTTGGTAGTGGGGAGCGGCTGCAGGAGGACTTTTTTAGTCGTATGGAGCTTACCAGGTTTGATTTGTCTTATATAACATCCGAGCAGTTAGATGGGATAATTCAGGATATGGGTATTGATGTAGAAACTATTGTAATTGAAGATAACCCAGAGAGTATCTGGGTTCAGGGAACTTCTTTTTCACTGGTCAAAATAAAAGAGCTGGTGAATTCAATTGATCGGGAAGAGAACAGAGGAAGTATTGATGACCTAGATTCTGAAGAAACCACTACCTTTACATTTAGCTTTCAAAACATTGTTGCTGAAGATGCTGTAGAAAGGCTTGAGGCTTATGGATTTGATGATGTACAGACGGTTACCAGTAATCTTTCGGAGTTTAGTAACGAATTGATAGTAATTGTACCACCTCACAAAGAAGATGAGGTATATGAAAGCTTGTCAAGCATTGATGAAGCTGGAGGGAGAGCAAGAGCTCCTATAACAACGGCAAGAGGGGAGAATGCATGGGAGGAACTTGCAGCTAAGAGAAGGCTTTTGAGTGATATGACGGATTTATCTGTTGATGATATGTTCATCTCAGAAAATATATCTGGAGATGAAGAAGAACCTCATCATGTGCTTTGGACAGATAAGCCAGCTGACAAAATAAATTATCTACAGAATTTAGTTGAAAGTTTTGAATAGCAAAGCATGCTTGTTGAAGGGAGCTTTGGTTTATGGCTACTTATAGCTATGAAATAGTTGATAGAAGTGGGGCTATATCAACGGGTAATATAGAAGCAGAAAGTGAAAATGAAGCTGTCGAAAGACTTAGGGGTATGGGTTATTATATTACCGAAATAAAAGAGGTGAAAAGCTCTAGCTTCAACCAATTGCAGAATTTAACACCGAGGAAAAAAGTTAAGCTTGCTGATCTAAGCATGTTTAGTAGACAGCTTGCTTCTATGTTAGAAGCAGGCATTCCCCTTGCCCGCTCCCTTGCTACCTTAAGTAAACAAACCACTAGCCCAACCTTAAAAAAAACAATTGAAGAAGTGGCAGATAGTGTTGAATCAGGCAATAGCTTTTCTGACTCGCTAAGTGAACATCCAAGGGTTTTTAGCAACCTTTATGTGGGTATGGTTAACTCTGGAGAAGTAGGCGGTAATTTGGAAGAAGCCCTTACCAGGTTATCTGATCAATTGGATAAAGACAAAGCTTTGCAGGATAATATTAAGTCTGCAACTTTTTATCCTATTATGGTTGTAGCTTTTGCCTTCTTAATACTTCTTGCAATGATGATATTTGTTGTGCCAATTTTTGTTGAAATGTTTCCACCTGATACTGTACTTCCCCTTCCTACGAGAATTGTAATAGCTTTTTCTGATTCTTTAAGATTCTTTTGGTATATATGGCTTTTGATGGGAGTGTTAATTGCGGCTTCTGTAAGATATTATATTAGGTCTTCAACTGGAGGTTATTTTATCAGCAGGATCAAGTTAAAGCTGCCTGTATTTGGAGACTTATTTCAAAAAGCATTAGTTGCAAGATTTGCAAGGACATTAGCAACCTTACTTGCTGGTGGCCTTCCTGTACTGCAGGCTTTAGAAAGTGCTAGTCAGTCTTCTGGAAGTGTTATCTTAGAAGAACATGTAGATGCTGCCAAAGAACAGATACAGGAAGGAAGTAACATAGCTGATCCACTTGCTGAAAGCGCTATGTTTCCTCCAATGGTTATCCAAATGATTTCTATTGGTGAAGAAAGTGGTCAGTTATCTTCACTTTTGGATAGAATAGCTGACTTTTATGAAAAAGAAGTAGAATCCCTCACAAAAGGCCTTACAGCTATGCTTGAACCTTTTTTGTTGGTTTTTATTGGAGTTGTAGTTGGAGGTATTGTAATATCTCTTTACCTACCTATATTTACTGCCATTACAGAAGTAGTATAGTTGGTGAGGATAGCGCAAATTTATGATTTCTGGAGGAATTAGCTAGATGTTAAAAAAGTTGTTAGGTAAAAAAAATATAATTGGGCTAGAAATAAATGACAAAGAAATAAAGGCTGTCGAGTTAAGTGAAAGAAAAGGACAGATTGATATAGTGAATTTTGGCAGTAAAAACCTTCCAAAAGGTGCGGTTAAGGAAGGTATCGTGGTTAAACCTGATATAGTGGGACAAACACTTGCAGAGTTGTGGCAGGAGTCAAAATTTAAAGAACGCAACGTGGTGATGGGGCTAGCAAATCAAAATGTACTGGTTAGATTTACGAGTTTTCCAAAAGTGGATAAATCAAAATTGGACAATATGATTAAATACCAGGCAAGTGAATATATGCCAGTTTCTCTTGACAAAGACACCGTGGTATTTGACTATTCCATAATTGGTGAGACTGTTCAGAGTGATAACGATATGTGGGAGGTTTTAATGGTAGCTGGCAAAAGAGATATGATAGATGGTTTTATTACTTCCCTAAAAATAGCAGGACTAAATCCTAAAGAAATAGAGGTGCTTCCATTAAGCCTATTGGGGCTATTAAATGTTCAGAATGAGAAGAAAGTAGTAGCTATAGTTGATATATCTTATGGCATAAGTAATCTCTTGATAGTTGACAGCAAAAAACCACGCCTTGCCAGAATGATGCCTACTGCTTATGAAGATGAAAGTGAAGAAGAAAGTGAAGATGAAAAAGTTAAAGAGGATAGAAAAGAAGACGAAGACAAGGACAAAGAAAAAGAAAAAGAAGAGAGCAAAGAAGAGACTAACGAAGACTTTGAAATGATAGGAGAAAAGGAAGTAAAAGAAAAAGAGGCTGAAGCAGAATATGCAAAGAATGAGATAGAAGAAGGGAAAGAAGAAGCAGCGGCATCTGTAACCGATAATAGCGAAGATATGAGAATAGACTCAGAAGATGAATTAGTGGAAGAGCTAGACGTTGAAATAATAGATGATCCAGAGGCTTATATAAATGAAGAGATGGAAGAAGAAACAGTCGAAGAACCTGTTAATGATATGAATCAAGATGATGATGAAGAAATAAAATTATTTTTAGCTAAAGAAGAAAGAGAATTAGAGGAAGAGAAGATTCAGGAAGAAACAGAAGAATACATGGATACATGGAATTTCATGCTGGTGAATAATATCAGGGTTTCTGTAGATTTTTATCAATCCAGGGGAAGTGTAGAGCCTGTCGAGAAAATCCTGTTATGTGGGAAAAACACAGATGATGAAAATTTAATATCTTCTATTGAAAGCCAGGTTGGAGTAGATGTAGAAGTTATTGATCCTTTAAAAGTACTAGCCATTAATAATTCTGTTGATAAAGACATTAATGCAACAGAGTACTCGCTATGTCTATGCCTAGCATACAATGGATTGGAGGTATAATATTTGGAAACTATAAGCCTTTTACCTCCGGAGATCAAAGAAAAAAATCAAAGAAGACAACAGGTTATACTATTGGCATTTGTTTCTTCGTTAATGTTGATTTTGTTTGCTATAGTTTATACAGGGCTTATTATTTATACAGGAAGTGTCGACACACAAATTGATGAAATAACCGAGGAAAGAAAAGAGGTACAAAGACAGATTGAAAGTTTAGAGCCCTATCGTCAAATAAATAATTTGATAATTAACTATGATGATACTATCGAGAGTTCTGTAGGTGATATGCCTAATTGGGGCTATTTGATGAATGATATAAGTCAAAATATATCAAATGAATTATGGTTTTTTTATTTTTATATGGTTGATGGTGAGTACAATAATGATAATGATGATAACGGTGGTAGCGAAAATAAAAAAGGAGAACTAAATATAAATGGTTATGCCTTACGACACGAAGATGTCGCCAATTGGCTTGACGAACTTGAACAGAATAAACAGCTAACTGAGGTAGAACTTGAATATATAATTGAATCAACTGATGATAGAGATGATAGGGAAGTGGTAGAATTTTATATTACAGCCCGGGTGATACCTGATGAATTCAAAAGCCCTCTAGAAAGAGAGGGATTAACTAAATGAATCTAAATATAGATATAAAGTCAATAAAATTGAATAAAAAAGCTAGAACGATATTATTTATTATAGCGGGGTTTTTGTTATTTTTGCTCCTCTTTTATGTGACCTATATGCAGTTTCAAAGCTTAGCTGATTCTAGGGAAGAATTAGCTTATGAAAAAGAAAACCTCTCAGAAGAGAAGTCAGAGCTAGCCTGGTTACAAGAATTAAAAGAAAATGAATCACTAATGAAAGAGCAAATAACAGTACTACAAAATGCGCTTCCTGAATCTTCAGAGAAAAGCAATATTATTAGATACATACGAGGCTCTATTCATAGCAGTGGTAATATCCTAGACATTAATTTCGAAAGCCAAGTGTCAAATGAGAATTATATTGAACAGCCTATTCATATAGTTTTTGAGGGAAGATATGAAGGCTTAGTTAGTCTTATTAATAACCTAAATACCTCACCAAGGGCATTTAGGATTGATGAGATTGAGATTTATAGTGGTAGCGAGGGACTTCCCCAAATTATGGCTGATGTATATGTTAGTGCTTTTTATTTAAATAAATAACTAATGTTTAATAAAATTAAAACTGTTTTTTTATATTTAATATTAATGTTTTGATTGGCATAAAAATTATTTTATTCTTTATTAGAGGTGGGTTTATTTTGGCGCCAAAGAAATCATATTTTACGGATTTTTTGATTGAGATGGGCGAATTGACAGATGAACAGCTTCAGGATGCTGTGGAAAAACAAAAAAATTCTACGGAGAAAAAATATCTTGGGCAAATACTTGTTGAACTTGGTTATGTTAGCGAAGAGGCTATTACAAGAGCGGTAGCAGCTCAGGCTGGCGTTCCCTTCGTTAGTTTAGAAGAATACTCCATTGATGAAGCGGCTACCAAATTGCTTAATGCCTCCCAGATAAAAAAATATGAGGCTTTGCCTATTGGGTTTGAAAGTGAAAAGCTTGTAATCGCAATGGCTCAGCCTAGAAATATTATATCAATTGATGATTTGCGAATAATTACTGGTTATGAAATAAAGCCTGTAATTGTTACTGACAGTCAGCTAAAAGAAAGTATCAGAAAATATACTGATGCTGACTTAGACTTTGATGATACAGATCTTGCTGAAGAAGTAGAAGAGATGACTTCGAATGAAGAAGTGATAACAGCAGAAGGTGAAACAGGAGATGACAGACCTGCTGTTAAACTTGTTAATTTAATCTTTGCAAGGGCAGTTAGAGCAGGAGCAAGCGATATTCATTTGGAGCCTCAAGAAAAGGGTTTTAGAGTTCGCTTTAGAATAGATGGTGTGCTTCATGAAGTAATGCAGCCCCCTAGAAGGATGCATCCTTCAGTTATATCAAGGGTAAAGGTTATGAGTAATATGGATATTGCAGAAAAAAGAATCCCTCAAGACGGAAGGATAACTTTAAAAGTAGAAAATAGGACAATTGATGTTAGGGTAGCATCCTTACCAACTGCTTTTGGAGAAAAGATAACTTTGAGAATTCTTGACAGATCTGTGGGAGTCTTTACTTTAGAAGAACTAGGTATCCCAGCAAAAGACCTGGACAAATTATACAAAGTATTAAGACAGCCCTATGGCTTTGTCCTTGCTACAGGACCTACTGGAAGCGGTAAAAGCACAACTTTGTACGCCATATTAAGCCACTTAAACAATGTCAATAAACATATTGTAACAATGGAAGACCCTATTGAAAGACGTATGGGTGGGATTAACCAGGTACAGGTGAATGAGCAGGCAGGCCTCACCTTTGCTTCAGGTCTAAGATCTCTTTTGCGTAATGACCCTGACATCGCTCTTGTAGGGGAGATAAGGGATATAGAGACAGCTAAAATTTCTGTTGAGGCTTCGCTAACAGGACACCTTGTTCTCTCGACTCTTCATACTAATGAAGCTGCAGGCGCAATCTCAAGGATGAATGATATGGGGATAGAACCATATCTTACAGCATCATCATTGGTCTGTGTTGTTGGTCAGCGGCTTGTAAGAACATTATGTAATAACTGCAAAGTACCATATGAGTACCAAACAGAAGAATTGCTAAAAAGAGTCCCTAATTTCCCTATCAATGAAGATGAAGAGAGTATTCAACTTTATAGGCATGAAGGGTGTGAAAGCTGCGGTGATACGGGCTACAAAGGTAGAGCCGGAGTATATGAAGTTCTTATAGCATCTGATGAGATAGCAAGGCTAACAGTTGACAAGGCTTCAACTAAAGAAATTTCAAACAAGGCCAAATCTGAAGGAATGACTCCAATGATACAACATGGTTTTACAAAAGTTAGAGAAGGTGTTACTACTTTGGAGGAAGTCTTAAGGGTGATTGTATAAATAATATTGTAAATTCTTGCCCCTACTAAATAAAAGAGTAGGGGTTTTTATTATTATAAAAAAATACCACATTTAAAAAAGGGGAAGTGGGGATAAGTTTAGAAGTATATAACGGAAATTGTCAGACAATTTATTTAAACCCAATTTTTAACGTATTTATTTAAAGGAGAATCTTGAATGACTTATGATTATTATGATTTTAAAAACTGCCTTGAAGAATGTAAACAATTTGTGAGAAAAGCCAGAGATATTGTATTTACAACTAATGAGCAAGGTGAACTAACTTATGTGTCACCTAACTGCAAAGAAATTTTGGGCTATGATCAGGATGAAGTTACAGGCAAAAGAGTTTTTGAGCTTTTACATCGTGATGATGTCGTTAATCTCAATAATATTTTGGGTGACCTGCTAAAATATGAAAACATTGAAGAAGAAGTTGAGTTTAGGATAATAGACAAAAATAGAAAATTGCGCTGGTTTTCAACTAATCCGGTAATTTTAAAGAAAAACGAAGAAAAAACTATTATATTGAATATGGCGAGAGATATTACAAAAAGAATAAACACTGAACTCGAATTAAAAAATAGTGAGAAACAATATAGGACTCTATTTGAAAATACCGGAACAGCAACTCTTGTAATTGAAGAAGATGGTACAATTTCGCTTGTTAACCAAAATATGGTTAAATTGAGTGGGTACTCTAAAGACGAAATAGAAAATAAGATGTTGATCGGTGACATCATTTCACCAAAACAAAGAGAAAGAATATTACAATATCATAAATTACGCCGGGAAGACAGCAGCAAAGCACCTAAAAATTATGAATTTATATTTGTAACAAAAGATGGGGAAGAAAGAAATGCCCTTATGAATATTGATGTTATCCCCGAGACAAATCAGAGTATTGCCTCTATAATAGATATAACTGAACGCAAGGAAATGTTTGAAGAGCTAAGGATCAAAGACCAGGCAATTCTATCTTCTTTAGATGCAATTGCAATTTCTGATCTTGAAGGTGAGATAACGTATGTTAATCCTTCTTTTTTATCCATGTGGGGATATGATTATGAAAATGAAATAATTGGGAACTCTCTTTTAGATTTTTTGGGGAGCAGTAAGGATGCAGCTGAAATATTAGATTCTTTGTCTTACAAGGGTGATTGGGAAGGTGACCTGGTTGACATGAAAAAGGATGGAGAAACTATAAATATCCATCTTTCGATGGCTCTTGTCTACGGCGAAGATGATGAACCAATCGGTATAATTGCTTCCTATATTGAAATAACAGAGCGTAAAAAAGCTGCAGATGAATTAAAAAAGAATGAAGCAAGACTGCAAAGTCTTGTTGACCTATTTCAACACGAAACAGAAGACATTCAGGACTTGCAGCATTATGCAGTTAATGTAGCTGCCCAGTTAACTGATAGTGAATATGCGCACTTTTATGATTACGATTATCAACAACAGGAAATTCAGCTTTATTCTTATTCCTCGAATGTTTTCAATGAATGTAAAGTATCTGGCTACAGCAAAAAAATCAAACTTGAGGATGCAGGTTTGTGGGCTGATACTATACGTAAGAAAGAACCTGTTGTTATAAATGATTACCAAAATGATGATAGAATAATAAAAAGACAACCTGAAGGGCATGTTGAAATCAGGCGTTATCTAGGAGTGCCGGTATTAAGGGAAAACAAAATTGTCGCTGTTATTGGTGTGGCAAATAAAGATACAGATTATAATTATTCGGACATACTCCAACTAAGGTTATTTATCGATAATGTGTGGGAAGTTATTGAGCGCAGGATGGCTGAAAAAAAGCTTGAAAAATATGCAAAAGAACTAGAAAATACCAAGCGACAATTAGATGAGGAGATTGTTAAAGCAAGGAATATACATGAAAGGACTTTCTTGACCGAGATACCTGACATAGAAGGAATATCTTTAGAGGCCCATTTTCATCCAGCCAGGGGTCTTGGGGGAGACTTTTATAATTTTATTAGAATTAATGACAAGCTAATTATTTTTTTGTCAGATGTATCAGGGCATGGATTAGATGGGACTATTATAAGCGTATTTGTAAAAGAAACTATTGAAAGTTATCTTGCCCTAAAGCCTGATGAAGTAAATCCAGAAAAAATACTTACTCACATTAATAATCAATATAGAAGAGATAACTATCCAGATGACTATTTTGTTTGTATATTTTTGGCAGTGTTAAACCTTACTACATATGAGCTAATTTATTCAGGGGCTAGTATGCACAACACTTCTTTGGTAAGACTAGGAAATGGGAAAAAAGCTACATTAGAAAGCCAGGGACCACCTATTTCTTCAGCTATTTCTACAGAATTAATGGATTTTGAAGAGGGCAGAATTCAATTGACACCTGATACTAGTGTTATGTTTTTTACGGATGGAATAGCTGAACAAGAGATAAAGGGAAGTAATGGTGTGGAATTTTATGAGGATAGGTTAAAAGAAGTATTTTATGAAAATAGTCATCTTCCCCCAGAAATACTTAAACAGATAATAAAGGAGGACTTTAGAAAACATAATAATGGGTCCTTGCAGGGAGATGATGATATAACTTATGTATTGTTACATCTAGAACCCGAAGAAATCTCTGAATATAGGTGGGAGTTTAATAGTAACTTTGAAGAATTAAAAAAACTTAATGAAGATGTCTTACCATTAATAATTGATTACCTAAATGAAGAATGCATCTTTCAAGGCTTGTATGAGCTTGTTGCTAACGCGATAGAGCATGGTAATAAATTTGATCCAGACAAAAAAGTCATAATTAAGCTAAAAATTACTAATCATTATATTGTTGCAGGTGTGTTTGATGAAGGGGAAGGGTTTGATTGGCAAAAAATTTACGACAATCTGACCGATATTGATCATAGTGGTGAGAGAGGTAGAGGAATAATTATGACAAAAATGCTTTGTAAAAAACTTTTGTACAATGAAAAAGGAAACGAAGCATATTTAGTTATGGAAAACAATATATGAGATATTAAGGAATCATTAGGTAAAGCTAAAAAAGGGAAGGGAGCTAAGGATTAAATAAAGAACATATTATCATGGTAGATTATATTTTATTATATATAGAGGAGATGTTTATTATGATATCATGTGTTTTTTTAGCTGCAGGTATGTCAAAAAGATTTAACCAAAATAAGCTTTTGGCTGATCTTAAGGATGGTACTGTGATAGAATACTCCCTTAAACAAGTCCAGGAATCAGATGTTTCTGAAATAATAGTAGTTCTTGGATGGCAGGCTGTTTTAGTTGAGAAAAAATTAAAAAATAGTGAAGTCATAGGTGATAAGTCTTCAAGCTTACCCCCAATAAAACATGTATATGCCCCTTATTATAATTTTGGTCAAGCTCATTCACTAAAAGCTGGATTAAAAAAAGTTAATAAGAAGGCCAAAGGAGTTTTATTTTACTTAGCTGATCAGCCATTTGTTAAAGTAAAAACAATAAATGATCTTATTGAGCATTTTAATAACAGTTCGAGTGAGGCAGCATATCCTGTTTACAATGGAAAAAGGGGAAACCCGGTTGTTTTTGACAAATCGATGTTTTCTGAGCTTTATAAATTATCAGGTGATGAAGGTGGTAGATCCCTTCTAAAACATGCTAAAACTTCATTTATTGAAACTGATGATTCTGAGATATTATTTGATATAGATAATCAGGAGGACCATAACATGGCAATAGAAAAATTGTGAAATAATTCATCAAAATAGAAATGAATTGTGAATTTATGATTTAAAATATAAGAGAAATCTGATAAAATAAGTGAAAAAATATACTTGCATCAAATAACAATTATCATTAATATTTTCTTGTTATCATTAAATTAAATTTTTTTGTTGGGAGGGACCTATTTGTCAAAAGAGAATATCAAACACGGCAGTATCATCGTCAAGTTTACTTTAATTGTTATCCTAGTAGTTGCGGCTACTGTATCTATAATAGCTTTTTATGGTTATAGCCAGTCTAGGGAGATGATAATGTCCTCCGAACGGGAAGCATTAGAGGACAATGTAGATTTTGCAATTGACAGTTTGACAGGAGCAAGTGCTATCGCCTTTGAGGAATCAGATTATCAGGGGGATGCCATAAACCATCTATACGATCTTACCGATGAAATGATAATAGACCGGGTAGTAGGCTCTTCAGGTGTTTTATATGGAGTGAATAATGAGGGAGAGATTAGATTTCATACTGATGAAAATATGAGAGGAGAACATGTTAGCGACACTTTTATGAATGAGTTAGCTGATAAAAACGAAGAATTTGAATACATAGAAGATGAAACAAGATACCTGGTTTCTTTTAGGCCTTGGGATGATATGTACGTTATTGGTAGAATTAACCTTGATGAAATTCAAAGTCAAGTTAGTAATGTTAGGACAGTTTCCATGTTAATTGCAGCAGCTGGAATAATAGTATCAACAGGTGCTTTAGTCATGATCTTCAAAACATCGATTAATTCACCAATTAAGAAATTGCAAGATCAAATGAATTTACTTGAAAATGGAGATCTTAAAGCAAATTTTGACCATAAGAAAAACGATGAGATGGGACTTATATCAAAGGCTTTTAACACGGCGGTTAGTGAACTAAAGAATATGATTAATCATATACAAGAAAAAATACAAAGTATACTTGGTAAGTCTCAGCAGATCGACTCTAATGTTAAGCAAACGATAGATTCTATCAACCAAACATCTTCTGCTGTTAATGAGATCGCAAATGGTGCCACAGACCAAGCCGATGATATTGCAAACAGTATGGAGAAGCTTGATGACTTAAGCTCATTGATTGACAAGTCAACAGAGAACTCAAAGGAAGCAGGCTATAGTATAGATGAGATTAAAGAGAGTATAGATAACTTAGGCACTGAATTTAATGACCTGAAAGGAAACTTTGAAGAAAATAAAAACTTCTTTACCAAGTTAGAAAACAATATTTCAACATTACAGGAAGAAAGTAAAAGTATTGAAGAGATAGTAAATGATATTAAAGAAATATCTGATCAGACAAACCTTTTGGCACTAAATGCTTCAATCGAATCGGCAAGAGCAGGAGAACACGGGGAAGGATTTGCTGTAGTAGCAGATGAAGTTAGGACCCTTGCAGAAAACTCTGTTGAGTCAACAGAGAAAATAGAGAGCATAATAAAATCAATCAAAGAAAATATAGAAAGTACCAATGAGACGACTGAATCAAATAAAGAAAAAATAGATAAAGCAGAAACTTCGATTTTTCAGGTGGAAGAAGTTTTTGAAAAAACCAAAGAGTACCTTGGTAATGTTATATCAAAACTTGAAACTCTAAATGATAATATAAGCAAAATCTCTGATACCAAAGAAGACGTTTATCAGAAGTTTCAAGATATTTCAGCTGTGACAGAAGAAACCACGGCCTCTGTAGAAGAAGTCTCGGCTTCTTTTGAAGAACAGGTGAGTACATTAGAAAGTGTAGGTGAAGAGATAGAAAGTTTACGAAAAGAAATTGAAACAATAACGGATTATCTAGATAGCAATTTTTCGACGTAATAAGATGCAGAATACTATTTTTTAATTTTAGCCGGAGGGTGTAAAAAACCTTCGGCTTTTTTATAGTTTTAAAAATAGGCCTAAAAGATTAAAGGAAAATTTTTAGCCAAATAGAAAAATATATTTAATTTTAAAAATTTAAATTTTTTGATACAGGTAAGGGTGATTATTTATGACTTATGGAGACAATTATGCCGAATTAAAGGCTATATTGAACTTTTTACCAGATGCCACTTTTGCTATTGATACTGAAGGGAAAGTAATCCTTTGGAATCAGGCTATGGAAGATATGACGGGAATAAAAGCAAAAGATATTCTAGGAAAGGGGAATTATGAATATACTATTCCGTTTTATGGTGAGCGTAGACCAATGTTAGTTGATATGGCTTTAAATTATGACCCTGAAATTGAAAATTATTATTCAAACATTTCCCTACAAGATGAACATACATTGGTCGGCGAGAATTTTTGTCCTAATGTTGGAGAGTCAGGGATATATGCCTGGGCGAAAGCATCAAGGCTATATGATAGTGATGGAAATGTTATAGGGGCAATCGAGTCTATCCGGGACATTATGGACCGAGTTATGGCAGAAGAAAATTTACGAAACACCCTAAGTTATTTGGACGATGTAATAGAGTCTTTGCCAGATGCTACTTTAGTTATTGATACTAAGGGCAGAGTAGTATATTGGAACAGAGCTATGGAAGAGATGACAGGAATAAAAAAGGAAAACATATTAGGCAAAGGTGATTATGAGTACGCTCTGCCATTTTATGGGGAAAGAAGGCCTGTTCTTGCTGACTTGGCCCTTATCCCGAGTGATAGTGACCAGTATAAGAGGCTAAAAGAAAATTATGATATAAGCTATGTTGAAGAAGATACTTTGACAGGGGAAGTATATTGTCCTGAGACTTACGGCGGTCGTGGTGCTTATTTGTTTGCAACTGCTTCAAAACTTCGTGATACATCAGGAAATATAGTGGGAGCAATAGAAACAATACGTGATATTACAGAGAGAAAACAGGTTGAAGAAAAGATAAAGTATTTAAGTTTTAATGATAATCTAACTGGTTTATATAACAGAGCTTATTTAGAAGAAGAGATTAAAAGACTTGATACTGCTAGACAGCATCCTTTGTGTATAATAATGGCTGACCTTAACGGGTTAAAACTGGTAAATGATACATATGGTCATGATATGGGCGATGAGATGCTTAAATGTGCGGCCAACATCCTGAAAGAGTCCTGTCGCAAAGAAGATTTGATTGCTAGGTGGGGCGGGGATGAGTTTGTAATTTTGTTACCAAAAACATCTATGGATGTAGCTAAAATGATATGCGAAAGGATTAATAAAAAATGTGAAAACAGTTTTGTTAAAGATGTACCTATATCTATAGCTTTAGGGGTTTCACTAAAAGAAGAAGAGAATAAAAATTTTTCTGCTTTTCTAAAAGAAGCAGAAGATAATATGTATAAACAAAAACTTGCAGAAAGCCGAAGCGCTAGAAGTGCTGTCTTAAACACACTTCTAAAAACCCTTGAATCTAAAAGCTTTGAAACTGAAGAGCACATAAAGCAAATGCAGGAAGCTGCCTTGGCTATTGGCAAACAACTAACACTGTCTGAATTTGACCTTAACAGGTTAAAACTTGTAGTTACACTTCATGATATAGGTAAAATTAACATACCACAAGAAGTGTTAACAAAAGAAGGTCCACTTACAAAAGAGGAGTGGGAGCAAATGAAAGAACATCCGGAGATAGGATATAGAATAGTGCGCTCGACAGATGAATTTTCTCATGTTGCTGAAGAGATTTTGTCACACCACGAGTACTGGGATGGTAATGGCTATCCCAAAGGTTTAAAAGGTGATGAAATACCACTACTCGCAAGGATAACGTCAATTGCAGACGCTTATGTTGTAATGAAAAACGGCAGACCACACAAAAAGCCTAAATCAACAAAAGAGATAATTGCAGAATTTAATAGATGTTCTGGATCTCAGTTTGATCCTCATTTAGTAGATGTTTTTTTAGATATCATAAAAGGTAATGAGTTATCCTATGAGGGGTGAAGTGAAGACATGACAGATGGTGCTGATGGTAATAAAAATAAACTACGAGCAATTACTTTAGATGATGAATATGTGTCATTACAACAGTTTGAATATTTAACAAATGACATAAAAGAGCTTGAGATAATTAATACATTTACAGATCCCCAAAAAGCACTAGAATATATGATGGCTAATTCTGAAAAGATTGATATTGCTTTTCTTGATATTGAGATGCCTGCAATGAATGGTTTGACTATAACGAGAGGGAATTAAATAATCCAATAGTAAAAGTAAATGATGAAGTAATAGATCTCTCATTAGAAAAAGATATCCAGCTAGTTGATGTATTAGCATTTTAGCTAAAACTGCGTTGTCCAAAAATAGATTCTAGTTTATCTACGACATCTACCTGATGTTTTTTTATGTTCTTTTTTTATGTTTAAAAATACTAATATGTTATAATCTAAAGAGGAAAAGACAAGAGGTTTAACTTTGGTAGTTTTTTGGATGCCTGTAAGTAGGAGGGTTAATTATTTATGAATACACTAGGCTATTTTAATATTGAAGTTTTTGGCTGTCAGATGAATGAGCATGACGCAGAAGTGTTAAGAGGGATGTTAAGTCAAATGGGATATGAAGAGACTTCCTCTGAAGAAGAGGCTGACGTGCTTTTGTTAAATACTTGTGCTGTTAGAGAAAAAGCAGAACACAAAGTGCTTGCTAAGATAGGTATGCTTAAAGAGCTCAAGGAAAAAAAGCCTAACATGGTTATAGGTATCTGTGGCTGTATGGTGCAACAACAGTGGATGGCAGATAAGATAAAAAGAGACTTTCACCATATAGATTTAGTTTTTGGAACTCATAACCTGCATTATTTCCCACATCTTTTCAGGCAGGTTGTCGAAGAAGGTAAGAGAGTCTTTGATGTATGGGAAAGCGAGTCAGGTATAGTAGAAGAGCTTCCAAAACAAAGAACAAGTGGCATAAAGGCCTGGGTCGTGATAACATACGGGTGCAATAATTTTTGCAGCTACTGTATTGTCCCTTATGTAAGAGGAAGAGAAAGAAGCAGAAAAATTGAAGACATAGAAAAAGAAGTTCTTGATTTGGCAAGTAAAGGATTTAAAGAAGTAACCCTTCTTGGTCAAAATGTGGATAGCTACGGGAAAGACATGGGTCTAAAAGGTGGATTTACCCAGCTTTTAAAAAGGCTTGATGAAATAGATGGTATTGAAAGAATTAGGTTTATGACAAGTCATCCTAGAGATTTTGATGAGGAGCTAATTGAATTTATATCAAAATCAAAGCGGGTATGTGAGCATATACACCTGCCGATACAAGCGGGGAGTAACAATATTCTAAAGAAAATGAATCGGGGTTATACAAAAGAAGAGTATATGGAGCTAATAGAAAGGATTAGGGAATACATACCACACGTTAGTGTTACTACAGACATAATGGTAGGTTTTCCCGGTGAGAGTGAAGAAGATTTTAACGATACCCTTGATGTTGTCAAAAAGGTTAGATTTGATAACGCTTACACTTTTGTGTATTCTAAGAGAAAAGGAACTCCGGCAGCTGAGATGGAAGATCAGGTAGATGAAAAGGTAAAAAAAGAAAGAATTCAAAAGCTAATAAGTGAACAGCAGCAAATTTCTCTTGAGATTAATAAAGAAATGATGGGAAAAACTTTTGAAATCCTTGTTGAAGGTACTAGCAAAAATGATTCATCCGTTTTTACCGGAAGAACTAGAACTAATAAAATAGTTCATTTTAGACCAAATAATACTGATAATAAGGACTTAGAGGATAATAATGAAGCTTTAGACAGTGAAAAATTAGTAGGAAATCTTGTAAATGTCAAAATAACAGAAGCCAAAAGCTACACCATATTCGGCAGTCTTCAAGATGGTTTGCTTGGAGGGAACTAAATTGGCTAAGAAAAAAATAACTCCTATGCTTCAGCAGTTTTTAGATATAAAAAAAGAAAATCCAGACTCCATCTTGTTTTTTAGGGTGGGGGATTTTTATGAGATGTTTTTTGATGATGCAGAGATTGCTGCAAGAGAGCTTGAAATAGTATTGACTAGCAGAGATGCAGGGGAGGATGACCCTATCCCTCTTGCCGGTGTTCCTTATCATTCCTGTGAAACTTACATAGCTCGCCTTTTAGAAAAGGGGTACAAAGTAGCAATCTGTGATCAGGTAGAAGACCCAAGAAAAGCTAAAGGTCTTGTGAAAAGGGAAGTAACCCAGATAGTTACACCTGGTACTGTCTTAGACACGAATATGCTAAATGAGAAAGAAAACAACTATATTGCTTCAGTATATCTACAAAAGAATGGAGCAGGTCTTTCTTTTGTAGATGTATCTACCGGGGAATTTTTGGTGACAGAATTTAGAGAAGGCTCATTAAAGGGCCTAAAAGATGAAATACTTCGTATAAATCCAAAAGAAATAATAATGACCGAAAAAACAAAAAGCTCTCCTCTTGCAAAAGAGCTTGAAAATAGAAACATTTTGATAACAAAATCATCTGATAGTATTTTTTATCATTCAAATGCAAATAAAAATCTTTTAGAGCACTTTAATACATATTCCCTTGAAGGTTTTGGCCTTGGTGAAATGAATTTGGCGATTAGAGCAGCAGGTGCACTGCTTGATCACTTACATGAAACTCAAAAGAACAGTCTTGAACATATAAAAAAGATAAATCCTTATACTACTGATTCTTATCTTGTTATGGATATTAATACGAGAAAAAACTTAGAGCTGTGTGAATCTATTAGAGATAATAAGAAATATGGCTCTCTTCTGTGGGTACTTGATAGAACCATGACAGCTATGGGCGGAAGAATGCTAAGAAAGTGGGTACATCAGCCTCTAATCGACAAGGAAACTATCAATAAAAGATTAGATTACATTAGCTCTTTTATTGATAACTTCTATGTAAGAGAAGAGTTAAGAGAGAAGCTAAAGCAGGTCTATGATTTGGAAAGAGTTTTGAGTAGGGTAGTCTTTGATAGGGCAACCCCAAGGGATTTGATATCTCTGAAAAACTCTTTGAACCAGCTACCTGTAATAAAAGATATATTAAATGAATCTGGTGATGATAAACTTACCAGCTTAAGTGAGAAGATAATTCTCTTTAACGATCTTTCGGATTTATTAGAGAGTGCTATCGTTCCTGATCCGCCAATAACAATTAAAGAAGGTGGAATTATAAGAGAGGGATATGACGAAAAGCTGGACGAGCTTAGAGATCTTGCCTCTGGCGGCAGAGAGTGGATAGCTAACTTAGAAGCACAAGAGAGAGAAAGAACGGGAATAAAGTCTTTGAAAGTAAGATATAACAAAGTTTTTGGCTATTACATTGAGGTCACAAAAGCTAACCTTGATCATATACCTGATGACTATATCCGAAAGCAGACCCTTGTTAACGCTGAAAGGTTTTTGACACCGGAGCTAAAAGAGTACGAATCTCAGGTTCTTGGTGCTGAAGAAAAGATGGCAGATTTAGAGTATGAAATCTTTCAAAATTTAAGAAAAGAAGTATCAGCTTATTCAAAAGAGCTGCAAGACCTTGCAGATTTTTTGGCAGAGCTGGATTGTCTTTTGTCCCTGTCAAGAGTTGCCCTTGAGAATAACTATACAAGGCCTGAAATAGATGAAACAACAACTATAGATATTAAAGAGGGGAGACACCCTGTGATTGAGCAGGTTAGTGGTGAAGAGCCTTTTGTGCCTAACGATACCTACCTAGATAATGAAAAAGAGCAGATTGCTGTTATTACAGGGCCTAATATGGCAGGCAAGTCTACCTATATGCGTCAGGTAGCAATTATAACTTTGATGGCTCAGATGGGGTCTTTTGTGCCTTGTGAATCAGCTAGGATCGGGATTGTAGATAAGATATTTACAAGGGTAGGAGCGACTGATGATCTGGTTGAAGGCCAAAGTACATTTATGGTTGAGATGAACGAAGTTGCAAATATTTTAAACAACGCAACAGGCAAAAGCCTTATAATTTTGGATGAAGTTGGCAGGGGGACAAGTACTTTTGATGGAATAGCCCTTGCCAAAGCTGTGGTGGAATATTTGCACCAGGAAAAAAAGGTTGCAGCAAAGACTTTATTTGCTACTCATTTTCATGAATTGGTTGAACTTGCTGATGAGTACCCAAGGGTGTCAAATTATTCAATTGCAGTGAGTGAGAAAAACGACAAAATGATTTTTCTTAGGAAGATACAACCAGGCGGTGTAGATAAAAGCTACGGGGTCCAGGTAGCTTCTCTTGCAGGACTTCCTGACAAAGTAATAAAAAGAGCTAAAGAACATCTTAACACCCTAGAAACAAAGCAGCTTTCTTTTATCCTGCCGGTAACAGGCGATGAAAGTAAAGATGAAATAAATAAAAACGAAGCCAATAATAACAATAACGAAGTATATAATAAAGCAAGTAATGAAGTAAGCGATGACAATAATAATTATGATAACGATGATGGTAAAGTAAAAGATAATTTACAAGAAAATAGTTTTGCAAAAATGGATGAAGAGTTAGTAAAGTTAAAAGAAGTGATAACCGATATTGAACCTGACGAATTATCTCCAAAAGAAGCACTTGAATATATGTACTATTTAAAGGAAATTTGGAATAGCAAATAAAAGTAGATCAAAAATTGTTTCATCTAAATTTAGTGAAATAGTGGTTATTAGGAGGACCTTTCAATGCGTGTACAAGTTTTAGGTAGTGAGATAGCTAATAAAATTGCTGCAGGGGAAGTAGTAGAAAGCCCTTCATCAGTAATAAAAGAACTAATTGAAAACTCTTTGGATGCAAAGAGCAAGACTATTAAAATATACCTTAAAGAAGCTGGGATTGAAAAGATTAGAGTTATTGATGATGGCGTGGGGATTCATCCCGATGATATTGAACTTGCCTTTTGTCGTCATGCTACAAATAAGATTAGCGATGAAAATGACCTTAATAATATAACGACCCTCGGATTTAGAGGAGAGGCTCTAGCCAGCATTTCCTCAGTAAGTAAAGTAGAAATCAAAAGCAAACAAAAAGATAAAAAAGAAGGTGTAAAGGCGATATTTGAAGCCGGAGAACTTGTAAAGAAAGAGCTTTGCGGTGCACCTGATGGGACAGATATTGAGGTCAATAGTTTATTTTATAATACACCTGCCAGGTTTAAATTTTTACGAAAAAAACAAAATGAACTTGGCTATATAACTGATATTGTAAACAAGCTATCTCTTTCTAATCCCGATGTAAGTTTTACCCTGGTTCATGAAAATAGGCAGATCCTAAAAACCAGCGGCAAAGGTGATCTCCTTGAAGTGATAGCTTCAATATATGGGTTTCAGACGATAAAACAGATGCTTGAAATAAAAAATAATTTACAGAGTGAAGATGGTAAAGGTGATAATGGTATTAGCATAAGAGGTTTTATATCAAAACCTGAGCTAACCAGGGCAAGTAGGAATTATCAGACTTTTTTCGTTAATGGTAGATATGTAAAAAGTAAAACTCTAACTGATGCATTAGAAGAAGGTTATAAAAGGTTTTTGCCAAAAGGGCGTTTTCCAATAGCGATTATCAAAATTGATGTACCTTACGATCAGGTTGATGTAAACGTACATCCCGCAAAACTGCATATTAGGTTTGATAAAATTAAAAATGTCGTAGAAACTTTGAAAAAAACTATATATAATGAACTATCCGAGAATGAATTGATTCCCCATATAAGACCGCATCAAACAAATAAGAAAAAAACACCCAAAATAGAAAGAGTAAAAAAAGAAGTAAGAGATAATGAAAAAAATAGAAAGTATGATGAGAATGATATAGAGCAGCATAAGCAGGGTATTATTGAAGAAGAAATTTTCAATAACGAAAAAAAACAGAAAGACCAGAAAGGCCAGAAAGGCCAGAATGAGCAGGATGAGCAAAATGAACAGAGTCATGATTTAGATCCAAGTATAACTGAGGGTATAACTGTCAGAGAAGAACCAGCTTCTTATGATTACGATCACGATTATCATGATTATAATCATGATAATGAATACAATGAGCTTAACTCTAAATCTGTAGATTTGCTTGATGTTCCGATAAAGGATTTTAACATTATAGGCCAAGCTTTTGTTACTTACTGGATAATTGAAAAAGGTGATAAGCTATATTTTGTTGATCAGCATTCTGCCCATGAAAGAGTTAATTATCATAAGCTGCTTACAGAACATAGAAAAAACTCTGTGATAAGTCAAAATATAATTCCTTTTACCCTGGAAATAGATAGCTCTGAGCTGTTAATAGTAGAAAATAACCTGGAAAATTTGAAAGAAGTTGGATTGGAACTTGAAATTTTTGGGAACAATACCCTTTTAGTTAGATCGGTGCCATATGTGGTTAAAGATATTTGTGATGGCAGTTTTGTTAAGGACTTTGTTATGAGCTTGGCATCTATGTTAAAAGAGGAATCGGGTGATATTTCGCTAGATAAATCTAGGTTGGAAGAAACACTGATATCCATTGCGTGTAAGAAAAGTATTAAAGCCAATCAAAAGCTAAATAGAGCAGAGTTTGAAAATTTGATATTAGAGTTAAAGAGTATACCAAATCCCTATACGTGTCCTCACGGAAGGCCGACAATAATTAAATTTACTAAGTATGATATTGAAAAGTATTTTAAAAGGATAATGTGAGGTTTAAAATATGAGTGAATACAGAGACACAAAAAGTCCAATTAAAAATCCTCCTATTATTGTGATAGTTGGACCAACAGCAGTTGGTAAAACGGAATTAGCTATATCTCTTGCCAAAAAGATTGATGGCGAGATAATCTCAGCAGATTCTATGCAGATTTATAAAGGTATGGATATTGGCACGGCAAAACCTTCTAAAAGAGAACAAAATAATATCACTCATCATATGATAGATATGACAGAGCCAGATCAAGATTATAGTGTGGCAAAGTTTAAAAAAGTGGCCCAAGATATTATAAATGATATTGTCGTTAGAGGTAAGTTTCCAATAATAGTTGGTGGAACGGGTCTTTATGTCAATGCTTTAATTTATGATTATTCTTTTGAAGAATTACCTCGTGATTCTGATTGTCGAGAAAAATTAAGAAAAAAGATAGAAATAGAAGGGCTGCATAAGCTCCATGAAGAACTTACAGATGCTGACCCAAAGGCTGCAGAAAGAATTCATCCAAATGATGAGAAAAGAATTATTAGGGCTCTTGAAGTCATTTATACTACCGGAAATCCTATTTCAGAATATCAAAAAACTCAAAAAGAAAGTCCCTATAATACTTTAATGATAGGATTAACAAAAAGTAGAGATGAACTATATGATAGAATAGAAAAAAGAGTTGATAAAATGCTTGAAAAAGGTCTAGTTGATGAAGTTAAAGATTTACTTGCCAGAGGATATAATAAAAATATGACTTCTATGCAGGCCCTTGGTTATAAGGAGATTGTCGAGTATCTGCAAGGTGAAGTTACATTTGAAGAGACTATAAAGCTAGTAAAGAAAAGAACTAAACGATTTGCCAAACGACAGTTAACCTGGTTTAACAGAGATCAAAATATTACTTGGTATAATCTAAGCTGTACAAATCTTTTTAAGGTGGAAAAAGATATTATTAGAATGTTGCAGGAATATTTTTAACGATATAGAATAGAAGGATGTAGGGTATAGAGTAAGGGGTTCGATTTTGAAGTTGAAAATTTAAAATCACAAAGTAAATCACAAAAAAGTAGCAGTTAAATCACATGATTTTAACTGCTACTTTTTACTATTATAACAGGAATTAATATTATAATAACTTAAAAATCACAAATTTTTCACAAGATAATACACAATAGAAATAAATATTTCTGACGTGAATTTTTTGTGATTTTTAATGTGAAAATTTCGTTAAAAAAGTAAATATGGTATAATATAGGTGATAGGACAACCTATAAGGGAGAGCTGTTATTAATGGGAATCAGGTTTTTAAAGCCTCGAAAAAAGAATACTACAAAAGTAGAGTTAGAATTGCCAAACCACTTGGTTAAGTTATTAGAATTATATGCAAATTATTGTAATCGTAGTCGTGATGAAATAGTAGAGCATTATTTAGAGGAGATTTTAAAAGAAGATAAAGATTTTATTCAGTGGGGTAAAAATAGAAGGCATAATAAACTTTTTAAAAAATATATTGAAGAAGTTTCAACAAGTAATACGGATAATATAACTATACTAAAAGAAGAAAAGGAAGAAGATAAGGCATGAATTTTTATACCCGTATTGCTAATAAAAGAGACCAAATAGTAGAAATAGATACTCCTGTTTCTGAAGATAAAGTAGATTTAAGACAAGAAGATTATGAAAAGATGTCAAGAAAAGCTTTTAATAAGAAACATAGACTGTTTTTAACAAGAGAACAATTTACACCAGTGAAATTAAAGTATAAAGACAAAACTTACCCCCTTCAGTTAAATCATTGTAATAATCCATTTTGTCGGTGGTTTGGCGAAAATCAAAGTGAAATTTCTAGATTAAGCACTAGAGGTAGAAAACGCTACAAATACAGGATTGATGGAGATTGGGAAAAAGAAGATAGAGGTAGAATGATTATTTGTAACAATGATCCCAATGTACCAGGTGCTTATGGTAATTGTGCAACTAGACCTGTATCTAATTGGAGTGCAGCAGAAGAAATAAAGCGATTAGTAACAATAAACACACCAGTTGATATTGAGCCAGAATATAAATATCATAAAGATTCTTGTAATAAGCCTCACACAAACCCTTTTGATAACCCTGAAGATTTTCAGAAATATGGCAAAAGCAAATATAATTCTCAAAGACTTCGCTGTAAAGAATGCTACAAAATTACTACTCTGATGCCTGAACGTGAAAAAGCCTTTACCTATCACCAGCAGCGAAGTGAAATAGTGCCAACCTTAGCATCAATGCTAATTAATAGAGTACCAGTTAAAAGAGCTTGTGAGATTCTTAATATTAGCTCTCAGACTTATTATGACAAGCTAGAATATGTATATCTTAGATGTTTAGAATTTTTAAGCAAATTTGAAACTAATCCATTATCTGATAAGTTTTTTGATAAATTATGGATTAACACTGACATGTTTATTTACTATTTAAACAACTCCCGTCATAAATTAAAAGGAAATAAAAGAAGAAATAGAGTGACTAAAGAAAGTTTTAAGCGAATGGAAACAAATTTGATTGTATCTGGCGATATTCATTCGGGATATGTTTTGCGAGCAGATTTGGCTTATGATTGGGATGCCACTAGAGAAAAATTATTAGCTGACACTAAAAAATATAAATGTGATCATATGGAAGAAAGTGAAAGAAAAAATGCCAGGCTAGAACATTCATATTTCCCTCAACCGCCTACAAAATTTGATAAAGAAAATTTATCAAATATAGATGAAGAAATAGAAAAATACAAACAGGAAAAAAAGAATTTTGATACCAGATTTGATTATGTTAGTGGCTTACATGTGTCCCCTAGATATACTGCCATAGCCCATTTTTGGCTGCTGAAAAACTTATTGAACGTAAAAGATTGGTTTTTCATAAACGATGATGATGGCAGCTTAAAAAATAGTATCTTTCGAGTATTTAAGGATGAAATTAAAAATGGTTATGCTAATTATTTCCTGTGCCAAGTTGATCATGATAAACAATTAAGTCAAGCACTTAAGGAACATCAAGAATCCAAGATTGAGCTAAAGAACTGGAGAGATGAATGTGGCCTTTCCAAAAAGCTTTCTATTTGGCAAATAGCTCAAGATTACTTGGAACATCAGCTTGAGCATCATAATTTCTTTGAAGAGTTCTTGGATGATGATGGGAATAGTCGGATAGTTCGTGCTGGTAATCCTGTTGAGCATCCATTAGCTTCCCCCGATGCAGGATATAGAACTATAGATGTTTTAACTGATTTATCTGGACTTAATAACAAGCAATTAGCTAAATTATTAATGCAAGTTAATAGCCGAGTTACAGATAATTTTATCCAGGAATTACGTCGTAGAGTTTCAATGTTAGAAAGACCCCTGTTAACAGCTAGGGCTCATAGAAAAAGTTATATTTATTCTAATTACAACCCTAAATATGCTCAATACCTGGCCACAATTTTAAGGACATATTATAACTTTTGTGATGCTAAAAAAGATAGAAAAGGAAATTTAACTACCCCTGCTATGAGAATTGGCATAGCAGATAAAGTTTTTGATTGGAATGATATATTATATTTTAAGTAAAGTGTTAAAGGATTTTATTACTAAAGAAAGAAGCTATTAGGGAAGATAAGATTATTGCTGTTCCTTAATTTAACCTAGGTTATGAAGAAAAATTAGATGAAAATTAGTTAGCATGATATTTTATAGTCCGATTTGGACTTAATTTTTTTGAAAAATTAAAGTGAGGTGGTATTTTGTCAGGAAAGAGATTATTTCATTTATTATTGATCACATGCTTATCTGTTTCAGTAGCTTTTATGACAGGTTGTACTCCAGAAGAAAAAACAGAAGTGGAGCACTTAAAAAATGAAAAAGAACAGACAAAAGAAGAGTTTAAAGATGAATTATCTAGAAAAAAGTCTAGGATAGAAGATCTAGAACAAGAGTTAGAATCGAAAGAGCGTCAACTTAATAGGGCTGAATTTTATTCAGATGTTTTGCTTGAAATGGCTCAAACTGAAGGTGTAATGGCTCATGAGGTGTTATCGGAGGGAAAAATTAACGAACTACAGCATGAAAGTAATTTGTGGGATGGTACACTTCAGGTTGATGTTTCAGAAAATGATAAAAGTAAAGAAAAAGAATTTTCAAGCAATGGAGAGATAACAATTGACAGTTCTGAATTTGTTTTACATTTTTCAGGGAGTATAGATCCAGCATCTAACGCTGATTTTAGTGCTCACGGAATTGGATCATTTGAAAATTGGTTATATAACTTAAACGATATTGAAATTTTGGATGAAGAAAAAGTCTATGATGAAGAAGCTGCAAGTGGAGCAACTGGATTTGGGATAGGTTATGAATTCGAAGATATTTCAGACGGTAGTAGTATCGAAATAGAGATAACACCAGAAGTGAAAGATTATTTTGAATTGGATACAACAAATTTGATCATTAATGTTGAAAAGTAGTTATGGGCAGTTTTAGACTGTTAAGATTTTCTTGTATTAACAGAGTATATTTTAGAGAGTCAGAAGCGAGGTGGTAGTTTGTCAGTAAGAAGGTTATTTCATTTATTATTGATTACATGCTTGTTTGTTTCAATAGCTTTTATGGTAGGTTGTGCCACTGAGTACGAAGTAGAGGTACAGGCTGATCCTGAAAAAGCAGGAAAAATTGAGGGCGAAGGAACTTATGAAGAAGGTGATGAGGTTGCAGTTGAGACGAACCCTAAAGATGGATACGAATTTAAAAAATGGGAAAAAGATGGAGAAGAATTAAGTCAAGATCAAGAATATAAATTTGAAGTTAAAGAAAACAAAAAATTAGTTGCTGAATTTGCAGAAACTGTAGACATTCCAGATGAAAATTTAGAAGCAGCTATTAAGCAAGAATTAGGTGTAAATCAAGTGACTAAAGAAAATATTAAAGAGTTAACATCTTTGGAGGCGAGAAGAGAAGGGATTAGCGATCTGAATAACTTGGGAAAGGCAGAGAATCTTAAAAACTTAAACCTTTCGGGCAATAAAATTCAAGATATAACCGCTTTAACTGAACTTACTGGACTAGAGAAGTTAAACTTAAACAATAATGAGATAACAGATATTAAAGCACTACATGAGTTAACAAATCTTAAAGAAATCAACCTTGCAGGAAATGAAATCGATGAGATAAGTTTTTTGGGAGAATTAACCGATCTCGAGGAACTTTCTGTGAAGGATTTGATATTGGTTGATTTTGTCCAATCTCCTGGAGATGACTATATAACTTATAGGGTAAAAAGCCCATTACCCTTAACTGTCGATGTTCAGGTAGTAAACATAAATGAAGATTTAAGCGTTGAACAGGTATTTGAACCAAATAGTGTTACTGATCGGGGCGAGCTTTATAGTTTTACTGAAGCGTCTTCCTATGAAGACCCATTTGTTCAGCATGTTCCCAAAACACATCCATTTGACGTTTATAAAGACCATGAATGGGAAAATACAGAAGTTTTAAAAGTTGTTGTTCGTGAAGAACTTGATGAGGGTATGGAAGGAGAACACAAACCATCTGGAGAGTATAAATTTGATTTTAAAAACAGAGAGATTATTGAGATTAATGATTAGTTCTTTATGAGGAAGTTTACAATTCATGTATAGTATCTGATTTATGTCCCTGTCACAGGGTATATTTTAGAGAGTTAGAAGTGAGGTGATAGTTTGTCAGTAAGAAAATTGTTTCATTTATTATTGATCACATGCTTATTTGTTTCAGTAGCTTTTATGACAGGTTGTACTCCAGAGTACGAAGTAGAAGTACAGGCTGATCCTGAAGAAACAGGAGAAATTAAGGGCGAAGGCACTTATGAGGAAGGTGAAGAGGTTACAGTAGAGGTTGAATCTAAAGAGGGTTATGAATTTGAAGGTTGGTATAAGGGTGAAGAAAGAGTCAGCGAAGCTGAAGAATATGAATTTGAAATTGAAGAAAACAAAGAATTAGTTGCTGGTTTTGCTGAAATTGTAAACATTCCTGATGAAAACTTAGAGGCAGCAATTAAGGAAGAATTAGGTGTAGATCAAGTGACTAAAGAAAATATTGAGGATTTAACGGTCTTGGATGCAGTTGGTGAAGATATAACTAACATCGAAGGAATTGAGCATGCAGTCAATTTAGAAGAACTTGATCTTGGTAGGACCAATATAAGAGATGAAGGAATAGAGCAACTAGCAGAAGCTGATGATTTAGAAGAACTTAATCTTTTTCATACCAATGTAACAGATAAAGGAGTAGAAAATTTGGCGGAAGCTGACAATTTAGAAGAGCTTGATCTTAGTCATAACGAAGTAACAGATGACGGGGTAAAACAACTAGCAGAAGCTGATAATTTAGAAGAGCTTGACCTTCGTCATACCGAAGTAACAGATAAAGGAGTAGAACATCTGGCGGAAGCTGATAATTTAGAAGAACTTAATCTTTTTTATACCAATGTAACAGATAAAGGAGTAGAACATTTGGCAGAAGCTGACAATTTAGAATATCTTACTCTTCCAGGAGTTCGAAGAGTTGCAGGAGGAAAAAACGAATCCGAAGTAACAAATGTGAATCCACTGGCAGAAGCTGAAAATTTAGAAAAACTTGATCTTAGAGGAACCGAAGTAACAAATGAAGGAGTAGAATACCTGGCAAAAGCAGACATATTGGAAGTGCTTGATCTCGAAGATACCCAAATAACAGGTGAAGTAATAAAACATCTATCAGAAGTTGAAAATTTAGAAAAACTTAAGCTTAGCAGAACTGAAGTAACAGATGACGAGATAAAAGACCTGGCAAAAGACCTGGCAGAAATTGATAATTTGGAACACCTTGATCTTAGAGGAACCGAAGTAACAGACGTAAACGCACTAGCAGAAGCTGATAATTTAAAAGAGCTTTATATTGGCATAGCAAAAAGTGAATGGTTACATTTCACCGAAGTAACAGACGATGGGGTAAAACAACTACCAGAAAATGATAGTTTAAAAAAGCTTGACATTAGCGGAACCGAAATAACAGATGAAGGAATAGAACAATTAGCAGAAGCAGATAGTTTAGAATATCTTAATCTTGAAAGAACCGAAGTAACAGATGAAGGGATAAAACACTTGACAGAATTTGATAATTTGGAACACCTTAATCTTAGAAGTCTTAGAAGAACTGAAGTAACAGATGAAGGAATAAAACACCTAGCAGAACTTGATAATTTAGAAGAGCTTAGTCTTCATGATACCGAAGTAACAGATGAAGGATTAGAATACCTGGCAGAAGCAGATAGTTTAGAAGAGCTTGATATTAGAAGAACCGAAGTAGAGGATGAAATAATATCCAAATTAGAAAATGCAGGTATTGATGTCACATATTGATGTAAGAAAAGACTTAACTTAGGAATGCGGGGAAGATTGTCTGATTTATGTGTCTTAAATAAAAATGGCAGTTCTCATTTATCAAAATGAGAGAACTGCCATTTTTTTTAGTGTGAAAAATTTGTGATTTACCATGTGAATTTTTTGTGATTTCGCCTGTGATTTTCGAATTTCAACTTCAAAATCGAACCCCTTAGGGTATAGAGGGGCTTATTATTATTTTAACGGAGGCGATAATTTTGACAAAGGGTAAAAACAACACCATTAATCTCCAGGATAATTTTTTAAACATAGTAAGAAAAGATAAACTCAATGTTACTATTTACCTTGTAAATGGTTTTCAATTACGTGGCACCGTAAAAAGTTTTGACAACTTTACTGTTATGATTGAGTCAGAAGGTAAGCAGCAAATGATTTACAAGCATGCTATTTCTACCATAAAGCCTGCTAAAAACGTAGATATTTTTTCTGATGAATAAACCTGAAGGGTAGCAGTTAAAACTGAACTACCCTTCTTAAGCTTACTAAAATTAACAATAAGGTGGATTTTGGATGACAGAGGTTAAGGTTCAAATTAATGGCAAAAAGACTAGAGAAAATCCTGGACGCCCCGTATATTATGATGGAGTTAATCAAAGATACAAGAAAGTATTAACTGAATTAGATGAGCTTGTAGGTTTGGACCAGGTTAAAAACAAAATAAAAGAGATTTGTGCTTTGATTGAAATTCAGTACAAACGCCAGGAAAAAGGACTTGTAAGTGAACCTCAATCTCTTCATATGATATTTAAAGGTAATCCTTTTTTTACAGTAAAGTTAAAAAATAATTAATTACTTAGAAATAGTAAAATAGTTTGGATTAAGCTTGTAGCTGGTTATTTGATTTTCCATAACCTTAATTTCATAAAATATAGTGCTAAGTATTTTATGGGAGTTATTAATACTAAACTTGTATCTATTCTCTATAACATTCTGCTCTTTTTTGAGGCGATTTTTTGCTTGATTGAGTTCCTCAAGATTGATGATGCCATTTTCATATGCTTTTAACTGTCTAGTGAACTTTTCATTTATAAGTTTCATATTATGCTCAAGTGCTTGGCTTTGTAATTTTTTTAGCCTTTGTATTTTTTTGTGGTTTTTGGTATTATAATTAAGGTTTTTGTTTGGGTGCTGGTTAATTTTTTTTAGATAGTTTATTAATGTGGTACTATCCTTATCTGCTTTTTCTAAAAAAATATAATTGAACTTACATCTGCCGTTTTTTTGGTAGTTAGAGCAAACAAATATCCTTTTATCTTTGTTTGGGCCTTTGGAGCTGTATTTTCTTGTGGTCATTTTGGAATTGCAGTATCCGCAGTATAACATACCTGACAAATTATATTTAGGTCGATTTTTGCTTTGAGCTTTTTCTTTGATTGTTCTATTATTACTGGTCATTGAATTTATTTCTTTTACTCTTTTATTTATTTCTTCCCACATTTTAGGGGTAAAGATCTCCTCGTGAGTGTCTTCATGTACTATCCATTTACTTTTTTCTCTGTATCTAAGCTTTCCTTTTTTATCGTAATATCTTCTGTTCCATAATGTAACTCCGGTATATATTTCGTTTGTAAGGATGTTTTTAACTGAGGCTGGACTCCAGTTATTGCTCCGTTTGGTTTTGACATTGTTTTCATTTAACCATCTAGCGATATCCCTGTAACCTTCCCCTGCAACAAATTTTTCGGCCATTTTTTTGATCCAGTAAGCTTCTTCTTCAACTATCTCTAATCTCCCTGTACTCTTATCTATGCTGTAGCCAAAAGGTGGTACTGTCAGATAAAGCCCTTTGTTTTCAACTATATTGTCCATATTGGACTTAACACTGTCAGCTATCATTCTCCTTTGAAACTCTGCAAAAGCAGATAAAATATGAAGGACCATCCTACCTACCGGAGTAGAAGTGTCAAAATTAATAGTAGGGCAAACAAAAGTTGTGTCGTGTTCTTCACACATTTCAATGAAATTTAACATATCTATCATATTTCTTGACATTCTATCCACTGCCAAGGTGCCAACACGTTCAATTTTGTTTTCTTTAATTAAGTTAATAAGTTCTTTTAGCTTTGGCCTATCTAGATCTTTAGCTGAAAAACCCTCATCTGCAAAGACTTCTGTATTGTTCCAGCCATTTAGCTCAAAATATGCCTTAAGCTTACTTATCTGATGTTCTATAGAATAACCTTCCCTAGCCTGCTCCCGGGTTGAAACCCTTGCATAAATTGCATTTATCCTGCTGTTACTAATTTTATCTATAAGACTTTCCTCCTTAGAGTAGCTTAATAAAGAGGCAAAAATGCTTTTCGATAAAATTTTATCGGTTATAATTTTGAAATATGATTACAACTGAAAATAATTTTAGCTACCTGGATTTATATTAATATTACCACCCATATATTTGTAATATAAATAATTGTGTAAAATAAATAATATTGATATAAGAAGGTGTATTTAAAATTTCATATGAATTATCAGGTTAGTTTTATATTGTTTAGTTATGGGGTTAGTGTTTGCGAGGTGTTTTGATGCTTGATAAAGTATATATATATGATGAGATAAGTGGAGCTTGGAAGTCTCTAAATTTGATTTCTAAAGAAAGGCGTTATAAAATAACTGAAAGTATAAATAAAATAATAAATGAAACAATTGATAATGAAATAGAAAAATTAAAAGAAGATAATCTTGATAATTAAACTCATATGACTTTTTCTAGTTGAATCAATTTTAATAGTACTTAGTTAAATGGGGGATATGAAATTTGGACAAAAAAATTGTACTTATAGACGGTTATGTAGACGAGCCGTCATGCTTAGGGGTACCACCTTATATATCACCGTACATAAGATATACTTACGGGGCTTTACTTGATTTGGGTATAAAAGAAGAAAAAATAGATTATTACTTGATAGATGTAGTAAGGGAAAATATGAAAGAGTATATTGATAAGTTTAAAAGTGCTGATTTTGTTATAATTATTGCTGGTACTACTGTACCTGGCAAATACATGGGCGGAAAACCTATTTCTCTTAAAGAGGTAAATAATATTTCCAAGCAGATATTTAAGGATACGAAAACATTATTAGGTGGTCCTGTTTTATTAACCATTAAGGACACATCGGCCTTTGCTAATATTGAGGTTAGTGGATTTTTGGATGAAACAGGAGCTTTGGGGATTTATGAGTATTTGTCAGGACAAAAAGCAGAAAATGAAAAGATAAACTACTGGGCAAAACTTGGTTCTAAGATAACAAGAAAACACCCAAATTACCCGGCTATTGTATGTGAGATAGAAACTTATAGAGGATGTATAAGACCTAAGAGCTGTAAATTTTGTAGTGAATATCTAAAGAAAGTTTTGTACACCAGGCCGTATGATGAAATAGCCAAAGAAGTAGAAGCTTTATACAGTGAAGGAAATAAATATTTTCGCATAGGTGCTCAAACAGATTTATTCATGTATGGAGCTGATTATGAAAATGGTATACTTACGCCAAAGCCTCAGATAATACATAAACTATATTCTGACATTAACAAAAAAGCACCAAATATATCAGTGCTTCACATGGATAATGTAAACCCGGCAACTATTGCTGATTTCCCTTCAAAATCAGAGGAAATAATTAAAATAATAACAGATTATAATACACCCGGTGATACTGCTGCATTTGGGCTAGAATCGGCTGATCCAAAGGTGTTAAAGGCAAACAATGTAGGAACTTCTCCAGAGAAAACAAAAAAGGCCATTAAAATAATGAATGAATTAGGTGGGTTTAGAGAAGATGGTATCCCTAAACTTCTACCTGGACTTAATTTTTTGCATGGTTTAAATAACGAAGATGAAGAAACTTATGAGTTAAATTTTAACTTTTTAAAAGAGCTCCTTGATGAGGGGTATTTACTTAGAAGAATTAATATTAGACAGGTGATACCTGTCCCTGGATTTGAAAAAAATAAGGTGAATGAGTACAAATTTAACAAATACAAAGAAAAAATTAATAAAGAAATAAACAAGCCGATGTTAGAAAGAGTTTTTCCCACGGGCATTATTATGAAAAATGTTCTTATAGAAAATGTGGAAGGAAACATATCATTTGGGCGCCAACTTGGGACTTATCCTATTTTGATTGGTGTGCCAGGTGTACATGAAGTAGGAAGATTCATTGAAGTTAAGATTATAGAACATGGTTATAGATCTATTACAGGATTAAAATACCCTTTTAATATTAATGAAGCTAGCCTTGAAGAGCTTAGGGCACTCCCCGGAATTGGCAAAAAAAGAGCCTCTAACTTATTTGTTAAGAAGCCTTTTGAAGACTTTGAGGAAGTTAAGAAAAGTTTGGACGATTCTTTTAACCCGAAGGAACTAGAACGGCTAAAAGGTTGTTTGGATGTATTCTAAAACATCTAATTAAACAGATAGCATTATATTAAATTTTTAACCTGTGTATAAAAAGGTAATCCTGGTACGGGTAAAACTTCTGTAGCCCGTATACTTGGTAGGATATTTTCTAAACTATCCTATCTCCCAAAAGGGCACTTGCTTGAGGTCGAAAGGGCAGACCTGGTGGGAGAATATATTGGTCATACAGCCCAAAAAACAAAAGAGCAAATAAATCAAGCTCTTGGCGGGATTTTATTTGTGGATGAAGCTTATTCTCTTGCCCGCGGTGGTGAAAGGGACTTTGGTAGAGAGGCTATTGATACCCTTGTTAAAGCTATGGAAGATCATAAAGATGAGTTAGTGGTGGTTCTTGCAGGCTATAGAGATGAAATGGAGTTTTTTTTGCAGTCTAATCCGGGGCTAGATGGCAGATTTCCAATAAAAATTGAATTCCCGGACTATACTGGAGAAGAGCTGTTTCAGATTGCAAAAAGCATGTTTGAATCTAGACAGTATATACTTGATAATAAAACTGAAGAGACACTTAATAGGATTTTGTCTGATAGGAGCCTTAGAGGAAAGATAAACTTCTCTAATGCCAGGCTCGTTAGAAACATGGTGGAAGCATCTATAAGGCGTCAAGCTCTAAGGCTTATGAATAAGCCTGAAATTACCAGGCAGGACCTATTATATATAACAAAAGATGATCTGGTTTTTAATCAAAAATAATTGGAGTGATCAATATGGATTTTAATACTTATCAAAAACTTTGGAATATCAATGAAGATCTCGCTAAGCTAGGACAGGAGGTTTATGATTCTCTTTCGGACAAGTTTACTTCTATAGATAAAACAATTGTAAGTAACCAACTTAGAGCTTTGGCTTCATTTCAAAATAATAACTTATCTGAGCAGCACTTCTATGGAACTACTGGGTATGGCTACGGTGATATGGGGCGTGAGCTGCTAAACAATGTAATGGCGGAATTGATGGGTACTGAGGATGCTCTAGTAAGTGTATACTGGGTATCAGGAACCCACGCTATTTCAGATTGTTTGTTTGCTCTTTTAGATGGTGATGATGTCGATAATGATAAGGAAATTTTGCTTTCAATTACTGGTAGACCTTACGAAACACTCAGTAAAGTTTTGGGTTTAAATAAAACAAATGACAACGACGAAGGATCAAATTATAGAAATACTAGTAGAAGATTAAACTATAGGGAGATATCTGTTTTTTCAGAGTCAAATAATCCTGGTGATAATAACTTCTGTGCAGATTCTCTAGATAACGAAATTAATCTAGATTTACTAAAAGAAGAACTTACGACTTTGAAACCAAAAGTAGTATTTATTCAAAAGTCAAAAGGATATAGCTGGAGAAAAACTCTTGTTAAAAAAGATATGAAGGAAATAATTGATACTGTCAGGACTTATTCTCCATATTCAATTATTTTTGTAGATAACTGTTATGGTGAATTTGTTGAAGACATAGAACCGGGATCTTTAGGTGCGGATTTGATAGCTGGATCTTTGATCAAGAACCCAGGAGGTGGCCTTGCCCCGACGGGTGGTTATGTTGCAGGTAGAGAACATTTGGTTAATAGAGTTTCAGAAGAATTGACTGCGCCGGGGCTTGGCAAGGGAATGGGAGCTACCCTAAATACAAATAAAGATGTAATACAAGGGTTATATCTAGCACCAAAGTTTGTTGGTGAAGCACTTAAAGGGGCAGTATTTAATGCTAAACTTTATAGTAGACTTGGATATGAGGTACTTCCTGGTATAGATGAAAAAAGAGGGGATATAATCCAGGCCATCAAATTTTATGATAAAGAAAAATTAATTGGATTTGTAGAAGGGGTTCAAAGAGCCGGAGCTGTTGATTCTAGTGTGACACCGGTACCCGAAAAAATGCCTGGCTATGACTCAGAAGTTATAATGGCGGCAGGAACTTTTATTCAAGGTGGTTCTTTAGAATTAAGTGCTGATGCTCCGGTTATACCGCCGTATATAGCATTTTTTCAAGGAGGACTTACTTTATCTCATAGTATACTTGGAAGTTTGCTTGGTGCAGAGTATGTAAAATAATTGGCTTATTAAAGGTTATTTAACAATAGATATTGGAAAGTTTATAATAATCCGGACAGGGCAAAGCAAACTTTTATAAGCAAAAACACCCCAAAAGGTTTAAATATCTAAAACCAAAGGGGTGTTTTAAAGTTTCTAATTAAAATTTTCTATATAGCCCTACAACCTTACCTAAAACCTTTACATCTTTTGAGTAAATAGGCGAATGGGAGGGGTTTTCAGGTTCTAAACGTATAGTGCTGTTTTCTTTGTAAAAACGTTTTACTGTAGCCTCATCTTCAAGTAACGCTACGACAACTTCTCCATTATTTGCGCTTTCTTGCTTTTTTACAACAACTAAGTCTCCATCATATATACCCGCATCAATCATGCTGTCTCCCCGGACTTTTAACATAAAACCTTCCTCCCCACTTGCCAAAAAGTCAAAGGGTAGGGGGTAGTAGTCCTGGATGTTCTCTTCAGCTAGTATAGGCATTCCTGCTGTTACTTGGCCAACCAAGGGAACACTTTGATAATTTTTAGGTATAGGAGAGTTATCTCCAGTGTAAGTGTTAGTAGGTTTGTCATTTGAATCTTCCAATACACTAGATTTTTTCTTTCTAGATCCAATTACTTCCATGGCACGAGGTTTTGTGGGATCTCTCCTAATATAACCAAGTTTTTCTAGTTTTGTAAGATGTGAATGAACTGTTGAAGTTGAGCTCAATCCTACTCCTTTGCAAATTTCCCTAACTGATGGGGGGTAGCCAACTTCGTTAATTTTATCCTCAATGAACTTAATTATTTCTTTCTGTCTTTCAGTCAACATAATAATCACCACCCAAAATTTTAAATTAATTTTTGATATATAATTAATTTTTTCCATTTTGATATCATAATTATAGCATATAAGACAAGCTAAATCAAACAAATGTTTTAAAAACACTTGACCGACGAACAATAGTTTGATAAAATTTAATTAGAAACCAAACAAAAGTTTGACTAAAAGCCAAGTTTTAAAGTTAGAGAACACAATTTATAAAATTAATATGGTGGTGTAATAACATGGATAAGCTTAATTTAAGTAAGGGAGTAAAGGGTAAAAGAGTTCTGAAAAGGAAAAATAATAAAGTTGGAAAGAAGATAAAAGTTAATAAGAATAAAGTAAATAAGTTATTAGGAATATTTGTAATACTAACTGTTATATCACTAACAGTTTTAGCAGCAAAACATAGTACAGGTATTGCATTAGCTTTTTTTGAAAAAGAAGATCAAAACGAGGAAATAAAAGAAGTTGCTTCAACAGATAAATCAGCAGGATTTGATTTAGAGCCAGACGAGTCAGAAGCTAATGAAACTACAATAGTTCAGGACGGCGATACATTATGGAATATTGCTAAAGAATATAATGAGAATGATACGGACTTAAGAAAGTTTGTTTACAAAATAAGAGAGTTAAATAACTTAGATGACGCAATGTTATATCCAGGTAAAGAATTAAAAATTCCAAAATAATAAGTACTATTAAATTTAAAAGAGATCTTCGTTTAATTATTGAAAGAAAGGGTGAAGGGGTTATTTAAACCTCTTTTTTTATTATAAGCAACGTCCGATAATATATCTTATGTAAACTAGGGAATAAAAAATTATGAGGGAGGTAGGTTTGTTAAGCCTAAATATTATAATATCGCTTTGATTTTTTGATTTCTGGTTATAATTTTATTATTTAAACAAGATTTAAATATCTAAATTTATTTTTTTGATAATTACCGATAAACGATTTATTTAAAAGATTTATTTTAGATAGATTTATTTATGACTGTATTTTTATAATACTCTTATATTTTTATTTGCTGAATTTAATTTTTTAAGCTTATTGGAATTTTTACTAAAAATTTGCCTATACTATACCCCTCTTAAGAAAACTAATCGGCCTTCTTGTCCAAATGTGAAAGCCATATTTTTTTGATTTATAATATAAAAGTGTTATTAGACACAAATTTTAATACTATAAAATCAAACCACTTTTGTCTTGCTCGTAATAGTAATATTTAGAACTTGGAAGTCTAAAAAGGTTTAGATCTTCGTCAATAAGTTCTTTATTGATAAGCCTCTTATCTTGTTTGTAATCTGTACTAAAATCTTGGATGCTAACAGTTTTCATGTTTATAGTTCTTTTTAAATCTCGTTTGTTGTTTTCATCTGAAGTTGTCTTTAAATCTTTTATTAATGATTGTACTTCTTTAGTAAGGTATTCTGGGATAATATTTATAGTTTTAAGTTTACGGAGTCTCGTTTGGGCCTCTCTTTTTGACATTTCTTCTTTATAAATATTTTCATATAAATCATCCAACCATCTAAGTGTTTCATTAAATTGGGTTAGAAATTTTGTTTTTTCTTGTTGTTTTAGGGTTTCTACAGAGTAGAGTTTATCAACTAAGTCTATTTTAATAGTTTCTTCTAAATCAGACATGCCGTCTAATAATTCAATACTTTTATTTATTAAAAATTTGTCATATACAGTTCCATAGCCAGAGATATGATTCGTAAAAACTTTGACATTAATTTTATCATCTTCAATTGGTCGACGCCTATAGCAACGACCTAATCGTTGAAACAAACTATCTAAAGGTGAAGCTTCGGTAAATAGAAAATCAAAATCTATGTCCAAGCTAGCTTCTACAATTTGAGTTGTGATCCATATTCCATTTTGATTTTGACCTGAGAATTTTATGATTTTACTTTCAAGTTCACTTCTATGTTCCATGGTAAAGCGTGAATGTAATAAATTGGCTCCTTCTTCCTTTAATTTATTGTATAATTTTATAGCTGTATCGACTGTATTAACAATTACTAATATCTTTTTATCTATTGAGGCTTTTCTAATTTCTTCATCAGCATTTAAAATTGAATCATTTTCGATTTGAACACGGTGTCTTAGCATTGGAGGTTCATCAACAAATTTGTCAATTTTCATATTTGGGATTCTCTTTTCTAGCTCTTCTTTATATATAGCAGGTAAAGTTGCTGTCATTACATAAAAATTACCTCCCATTTTATTGATAAGTTCAAGTCCTTTAATTAAAAGGGCTGCTACATCAGGATCATAGGCTTGAATTTCATCGATTACAACTTTAGAATAAGCTAGTGTTGTTAAATCTCTTTCAAAACCAGGATAAAGCATAGGAAACTTCATTATTTGATCAATAGTTGAAACTGTTAGTTTTTTAGCTAACAATCTTGACTCATCATAAACTTTAGTAAAATCATCTCCATAGTATTCTAAAAAGTCCAGGCTAGTTGAATGTATTAATCCTGCTGACTTTATACCCATTTCTTTAGCTCTATGAAATATCGCATTAGAACTAACTCGTATAGGTAATGTAAAGAACAACTTGTAATTTCCAGCCCATAATAAAGCAGATTCAGTTTTCCCCATGCCTGTTTGAGCAATGGAGATTATATTATTATCGCAATTATTTTCTGCGAATTCTTGCAGTTTGTTCTTTTTGAAATCATGGCATTCCATATATTCATTAACAGCATCATAAATTGACTCTTCCCACCCACTTTCAATTTCTAAACCTGAAGATGCTGCATAATCGACCCTATGTAAAAAACCTTTTAATAATATAAATTGCTGTAAACTCTTTAATGAATTTATATGTTTTGCTTTTGAACTTAACTTTCTTATATTTTCTTTTCTTATATCAAAGTCAATTCCCATTTTTTTTACTAAATATTCTTTATTATTTTCTAACTCTTTTAGGTTATCTTTTAATTTTGCATTATTAGCTTTATCTGTTGAAACATTATGGTGAAAAGCGATAGCTAGCACCACAGATTTTTCTTCATCTTTATTAAGTCCTAAATCACTTTTTAACATGCAAGCTGACAAAAGATTGTGTGGTACCTCATCTTCAAACATTCTCTTTATATTTTTAGTGATGCGTTCTTGAAATTTTTGATTGGCTTTACCTATATCATGATAAAAAGCAGCAATTTCAAGTAGTTCGAATAATCTGTTATTAAAAATAGAGAAATTGATTAGTATTTCTTTTAATTCTTTTGCTTTTTCTTTTGCTTCTTCTGAGTGTTCTAATATGCTTTTAGTCGGATTTTTCTTTGCTAGCAAATGTCTTCTAACTCCTTTGAAAATTAATTTTTTGCTTTAATTACCAGATGATACTCAAGGTGTTAAAGTTGCCTCGCTACGTTCAAATAAAACACACTTGGTCCTACATGACCCCTGCACATTATGATTTATATCCCACTAAGTTCAGATAAAATAAGAAGTTTAAGTCTATAAACGTTTGTAGTATCGATATTAATATCCCACTAAGTTCAGATAAAACCTTTTAGTTGTATTTTCTGCTCCCCCTGTTAGTATAATTTATATCCCACTAAGTTCAGATAAAACCCCAATAGTCAGCTACCCTGTCTGCGATTGCTTCAAGTTTTATATCCCACTAAGTTCAGATAAAACCACAGGATTTCGCTTTGTTTTGTACAGGAAGTCTATTTTTATATCCCACTAAGTTCAGATAAAACCTTTTACTTGTCCATCTTCAGGATCTAAATAAGTTTTTATATCCCACTAAGTTCAGATAAAACGGTTTTAAGTCTTTGAGCTTAATTCTTCCTAGTTTTTTTATATCCCACTAAGTTCAGATAAAACAGATATAATATCATGAGTTATCATTTTTTTATATTTTTTTATATCCCACTAAGTTCAGATAAAACAAAGGCAGGTTGAACATCTGAACCTAATGCACATATTTTATATCCCACTAAGTTCAGATAAAACAAATAACATCTCTTCCACCAACTGATTCAACCTATCTTTTTATATCCCACTAAGTTCAGATAAAACCATTATTTACTCCTGCAAAATAAACACTTGACCTATTTTTATATCCCACTAAGTTCAGATAAAACCTGATTCCCAAGTTTCCTCAAATTGTACATCTCTCATTTTATATCCCACTAAGTTCAGATAAAACCATCAGTTCGACTTTGCTATCATACCAAGATGCACCACTTTTATATCCCACTAAGTTCAGATAAAACAATCGTATTCTGCTTCCATCATCATTTTCTGAAACTCTTTTATATCCCACTAAGTTCAGATGTGTTTGGCAAGATAAAATTCCCGAAAACGGCAAAAAATTTATCCAGCACCCCAATTCCAGATTTAGCAATTAATGTAAGAGTTCTGCAGCCTGTAGCTAGGCCCTGTAAATGTGATCAAATGGCTGTAGTGAACTAACCTGTCGATAATTGCACTAGTAAGCTTTTCATCATAAAATATAGTGTTCCACTTGCTAAATTCTAAATTGGTAGTGATGATTACACTACGCTTTTCGTAACAGTTTGAAATTACTTGAAAAAGAAGTTGTGCTCCTTCTGTGTTGAGGGGGATGTACCCCCATTCATCGCAAATTAACACATCTGCTTTTTCAATCTTTTTCATTAATTTATTTATTTCCCCGTCAGCTTGAGCTTCTAAAAGCTGATTGACCAAAGCTGCTGTAGTGTAAAACATAACCTTTTTCCCACGGTTACAAGCTTCAATTCCCACAGCAATACTCATAAAAGTTTTCCCAGTGCCTACAGGCCCGTAAAGAATAAGATTTTCCTTTTGTTCAACAAAACCGGCAGTCTTAAGTGTTTCCACGTCAATGCTTTCCGGCAAAGCTACGTTATCAAAATTGTAGTCCTTAAATGTTTTGAAGGTAGGAAAATTAGCCTGTTTTAAAAGGCGGTTTTTACGATTTATCTCCCTTTGTTCCACCTCCAGTCTTAAAAGTTTCTCTAAAAACTCTTCATGGGTATCTGCTTCTATTTGAGGGTAATTCTCTGGTATAGTAGTACCTAACTTAAGCTTTTTGCAGTAGCTCTCAATAGTTTCTTTCATTTCCTATCACCTGCCTTGTTTAATAGCTCATCGTAAACTGCGAAATTTGGAGTATATCCTGTCATTGAAGGTATATTATTGTTTGAAACCAGTTCGGATGGTAGAGTTATGTTGCTAGTTTTTCTAGTCCAAGTAAGCCTGATACTTTCCACATCATCTACTCCATCTTTGAGGGTTTGTGAAAGTACATCGGCTGCAGTATCCATGTCATTGTGCTCAATTATATCCTTTAATAAATGAAGTGCTTTTTTCTTTTTCGGGTAATCAAGATACTCAAGATAATCCTGCCAGGGATCGGGCAATTCTTTGTAAAAACCAGTGTATTTTAAAGCGTTAGGCCGTTTTGCTATCAGCTCTAAATAGGGATACCATTTCATTGACTCAGTTTCTTGATAGAGCCTAGGGTGTGAAACCACTTGATTATAATCTTCATCTAACACATCCACCCTATCATGGGTTAAATAAAGCCAGACCTGTTTTCCCACTAGCCGGGGAGATGTGGAATAGATCTTTTTATCTAATTCAACTTTTCCATATTTATTTGTTTTTACTTTTACCAATCGGCCAATATCAAAAGGCTTGTCCGGTAATTTAAGTAAGCAATTTTTATCCTCTTCAAATAGCTCTGCTTCTTTCTTTTGTTTTTTGTAGTGCAGTTTTTGGGCGTCGTTTTCTGCTTTTTGAAAAAGTTCTTCATTCAAATCTTCTATGTCAGATACGGAAGGAACGGGGACAAAATGATTTCGCCTGGTGAAGCCTACTTTGTTTTCCACATGACCTTTTTCATTTGATTTGCCGGCATTACAAAAGTTGTGGAGAAACCCGTAATGAAGGGCAAATTTTTCAAATTGTTCGATTAACTCTCTTTCACCTTTTTTCTTAATTTCTTTCACTGCAGCAGATAGATTATCAAACCAAACCTTTGTGGGAACACCGTTTATATATTTGAATATCCTCTGCAGCCCTTCCAACAAACATTCCTGGTTTTGGCCCCTGAAAACTTGCTCGTAAGCTACATTGCTATGGGGAAACGATAAGACTAGAGAATGCCCTTTGATTTCTTTGCCGTTTTCATAAATTAGTGACTCGCCAAAGTCCACTTGAGCTTCCCCAGAAGGATGTTCAAGGGGAAGATAAGCTTCACTATCACCAAATATTTCTCTCTTTTTAGCTGATACGTAATATCTAACGACTCTTTCAGAAACATTAAATTTTTCCTTAAATTCCTCTTTTAATCTATCGTATATTCTTTTAGCTGTATGCCGCTGTTTTACTGGAGCTTTTGTATCTTCATTTAACCACTGATCAATAGTTGGTTTAAAAGGATCAAGTTTTGAACTTTTTTTCTTTCTCCGGGGAGGACTATCATTAAAATCTTCCTTCTCGGCGTATTTTTTCACAGTTTTGAAATCATGGCCTGTTTCCCTGCTAATTTCGCTGTACTTTTTTCCTTTATGAAATGATAAGTATTTGATATTATACTGTTGAGTCATTGTCAGCATCCTTTCTTTTCCTCCTTCTAACTGTTTTTTGGTAGATTACAATTAGAAGGGTATGATATTTTTGGGATGCTGGCAATGACTTTTTTTCCAATTTTTACGGGATTTTTATCTTGCCATTTTCTCCATTTCTATTTTGCCACAAACATTCAGATAAAACCGGCCCTTTTGTGTAATTCATGCAATCCCTCCTTTTTTTATATCCCACTAAGTTCAGATAAAACAACACAACCCCAGGGCAAATGACAAAAACAATCAATTTTATATCCCACTAAGTTCAGATAAAACCAGCTCGTCTGGCCCTAAAAAACCCATCAAATTCTATTTTTATATCCCACTAAGTTCAGATAAAACCGCAAATAAGAATTAAGCATAAGGACATTGAATACTTTTATATCCCACTAAGTTCAGATAAAACGACAAAGAGAAGTGGGCCTTGCCATCAAAAGAGTGGTTTTATATCCCACTAAGTTCAGATAAAACTTGAATATGACTCCAAAGTAGTCTAATCCTAAATTTTTTATATCCCACTAAGTTCAGATAAAACCAGAAGAAGAATAGGAAATAAATTCATTTACTACTATTTTATATCCCACTAAGTTCAGATAAAACCCTGTACCTCGCCATGTTTTTACGCCTTCATAGCCTCTTTTATATCCCACTAAGTTCAGATAAAACCCCTTAATTAAAAACGATTCAACCCCCGACCATTATTGAATTTTTATTAATGGCCTTTTATAGTAATTGCTGTAAACCATCAGTAGTATTTCTAACATCTTTAACAAAAGCCTTTTAAATATTGTTATATCTAGTCTCGTTGGAATTAAGGAATAATCTGGATTTACTGCATTTTGTGTTTACTAGTCATTGACAGGTAGACATAAAAAAGCTGGGTTATTTTCATCATCAACTAAAATATCGTCTGTATCAAATAACAACTGACCTTTTTTTACATAGCCAGCTTCTATTTTTTCCCACTCTCTAGTTCCGTTTACGATTTCATATTTCCAACATAGTGAGAACGGTACACAGTTTAAGTCTAATTCCATAATTTGCTCTCGCCTAATGTAACAGTTAAATTGCATTTCTATATCTTCTTTTATAGGTCTTAATTCAGTTATTGCTACTTCATCAATTCTAACAAGGTATTCAGCAGCACCTAAAGATATAAACGAACACTCATTAAGTGCAGTCTGTAATTTTTGTAAAACCTCTTCTTCAGCAATTACATGGATAATTAATGTTACATCTTTTAAAACATATTTTGTAATAGGACTAGTAGATATCATATTATTATCTCTAGTTAAGTCATTTTCAACTTGAGTTTTAATTGTTATAGGAGCTTGTCCTAATCCTTTGTTTATTGCTTTTTGCCTATAAAAGTAATGAGTTTGATATTCCTTGAAGCTGCACTCATAATCTCCTTGTACTGAAATATTCATAGGTATAAATTCATTGGCATCCATAACATGATGCAGCATACCTTTTATTGTACTAAATGGCGGTAAAGGATAGGTCTCTCCAGCCTTAAATGCCAGCGGTTTTTTATAGCAGGCTGTTTCTTGAAATAGTTTTATTCTTAATGCTTTCTTACTAGACACCATAATACTTAGACACTTCTTTCTTTAAATTTTCAAAGAATTCTTCTACTGTGACTGTTGAAAGTTCTTTAGTAATATCTTCTTCATTGTCAAGTACACCAGAGACAATTCCAGCACTAGTTAAATCTTTTATAGATTCTCCTTTGGCTTTAAGAGACAATGCATCGTTGATAGGTCTTAGATCAAGTTTTTTAGTTCCAGGTATAAGCTTTAGCCTACCGTCAAAATAAGGATTTGCAACAGGATACAAACCACCAATTACAAAAGCAGGAGACATGTTTTCTGTTCGGCCTCGGATTTCTCGTTTTAAAAGTTTTACTACTTCTAAAAATTCATTTATTCTTTTTGCTTTTTCTTCATTTTCTATTTCTATCTCACCTTCAATATCTTCATCTTCTCTGGTAACTCCTATTCTACTTAAATCAGCAGAAATAGTATATGAATATAAGCTATGTTGATTTTCAATATTAGCTATATTATTTGAGGCATCACACCTAGAAGCCATACCCATGTTAGTTAGATAATCCATATCGCCTCTGTATGGTTCCATGGCGTATGCATGATTTATCCTTACAACACCTGGGCGTTTTAAAGTATTTCCTTCTTCTTTTTTAACAGTTTTCATATAACCGAATAAGTCCATTTCTTCAGATTCTTTTATCGAAACGTCTCTTTTAAACTGAACGACTTTGTTTTCTCCTGAACCAGTAGGCACAACAGTATCTAAATTCCAATCAAACTCTTCTGCTAACATTTCACGTATACTGTATAGTATTGATTGGCGAGATGCATAAGAATAAGTTTCTCCATTGCCTCTTATTACTTTTTTTAACTCGCTAACATTCCCTATCCCCTCTCCATAATTCAAAGAAGTACTTTCAAATATAACACCTAAAATTAAAGCTCTTTTATTTTTCATAGATTGTTATCCTCCTCTTTATTTAGTTCTTGCCGTTTCTATATTTTCTTTACTTAACAAACCACTGATAAATGCATTTGCTATATCATCGAAAGAGATATCACTATCATCATCTGCAATAGAAGCATTGGCTATGGATTTTGAAATCTGCATTTCAGCAGCTATATGTAGTCTGAAAACAATATCCATAAAAGCTCTTCTGTTTTTGGTTTTTGCTGTATTTAAAAGTCTATATACTATTCCATTTAGTTTACGTTCATCCCATATATTGGACAACTTTGTTCTTAGCTTTTGGGCTTCTATGTAAATATGATCGAAATTTCCTTTTGTTTTTTTATCCAATTGTTTTTCCCCCTTTTTTAGTTGTCTGAATATAAGCCTTGCAATGCAGACATTTTTAGTACTACCATAAAACTCTCCTTTTACTTTTGCATTTAATAATTCGTATATAATTGGTTGGAAATCAATTCCCTTCATGATCTTTGAGGTAATTCGGTCAGTGTATTTAAAAGGTATCTTTTCAATCTTTGATACATTATCTACGTTCCCGAAAAAATCTACTACGTAATCAGGTAAAGTTAAAGTTTCAATATCACTTTCTTTTCTTTGGTTATCTGGATTTGCCCATACTTCTACTATAGTTATTTGATTACTAAAATTCTTTTCTTTTTTTGCCCTTGTTCTAATATTATTTTTTAGACCTCGCCTGGAAACGTCTAATATAGTTTCTTTTAAAACGTGGTTGCTTAGCTGATTATTAAGCTCTTTTTCTTTGATATATTTCATGTTGGTTTTATACATTTCTTCAAATGGTTCGTCAGTTATTATAAAGCTCCAGGTAGGACGTATATCTTGTCTTTGTTTCTCTAGTTCAGTATAGTTATATTCTTTATTATAGTGAGCTACGCCCACAGGTATTAAAAGCATTATTAATAGAGCCATGGTCGAAACTCTTGGTAGGCTATCAGATTGATAGTTCCATTGGTAGTTTTTTGCTTCTTTTTCAGAGATGCCTAATTGAAAAAAAGTATTGTTTATAAACTTATTAGTACCAGGAAGCGAAGGAATGAAAAAACATTTGTTAAGACTATTAGGTGGGTCAACTATTTCATCAATGGCTTTTTGTACCAGGTTTTTATGCAGCCAATCTTTGTGACTCTTAGTATTTTGAGAAGTAGCACCAACAGCGGGGTTTAATATTCCACTTTGAGCCATAATGGGTTTTAAATATTTCCCTCTAATGTTTGTCAAAATTAATTGCTCAACAATCGAGACTTCGTCTTTTAATAATTCTTTTTCTGCTATGTGATCAAATAAGTTGTTTAATCTTTCTTTGAAAATTGTTGTAAATTCATCTAGCTTTTCTTCGTTAACTATAAGTTGACCTGAGTTATCATAGATGTCTTTCTTCATGCTAGTTATTTCGTTTAATTCTTTAAGAGCATTATCTTTTGGATTAGTAAATTTTTTTGCATCTTTTATTCTACTTTTTAAATTATTAATAGCTTCAAAGTCTTTTGGTTCTATTTGATATTTTTTTAAAATTTCTCTAAAGGGATTAAGAAAATCACATTGGTTATATACAAAGTCAAAATACTTATCAGCAAGTGTTTCTAGTTCATTTATATCTATTTCAACTTCAAACTGATTTACAAATTCAACACTTTCTTCTAGTAATCTTATTAATCCAGTAATACCCATTAGATAGGGCCAATCATACGTTATTGGTAGCTTTATCTTCAAACTATACCACCACACTTTCTAGCTCTAATAAACCAAAACCTAAGTTACTACGTCTTGAAACTCCTAATTGATATATTAGCTGCAAATCTTCTATATCTCCTTTTAATGCTAGATTGCCTTTATATGTTGTAAAAAATAGGTTATTATTTTTGATGCGTTCTTTAACAACTTGCTTGTCCATAAAAATCGGCACGACTTTTAAAGCTGTTTTCAATCCCTCTCCCCTGTAACTTTTTAAAGTTAAATTAGCATAATAATTAAACTCTTCTTCATATTTTTTTGGTTCATCTGGAGAAACAGGGTTTCCGCTTTTATCTTCGATTAATAAAGGTGATAATGTTTTAAATATTGCCTGAGTAGAATCTATGTCTTTTTCATTTAGCATTCGAATACTTTTTCGCTTTAGCTGCAAGTCTTGATAATTAAAAGTTCGTTTCTTTACCAGGCCATTATAGAGATGAAACATGAACTCATGACAAGGAGAACTGATAATTAGAGTAAAGGAATCTAAGAAAATAGTATCATTTTTTATTTCAAAGTTATTTAAGTAGACACTATGAGAAAAAGGCTTGATTTGTTTCTTTTTATCTTCATATAATCCTTTGAAATAATGCTCATCAGACTGTTTTAAACATTCTTTAATTACCGATAAGGTTATCATTCTATATGTAATTGGTATGCTTTTTACTTCAAAGTCAGCTGCTATTCTCATTAACACACCTTCTTTCTTGTAAAGAAATTATTCATTGGTAAAATTCTACAAAAAAATAGTTATTCCTTTTATTTCTAAGGATAAATATAACAAACTAACTTAGATTTAATATATTTAATGGGGAGTCATAAAAGCTGGTGATATAATTGTGGTATTGGTTATTTTTGAGGTGGAGCTATTGCTTATGGTGGATTGAATATGGCAGAAGGAATGCAAGTTTTAATTGGTGGTGGGGCACTTATTAGTAGTCCTTGTTTTATACTACTTACTACTCTATTTCTTCGTATTTCTTGATTGCTTCTCTGGCTTTTTTCTTGTATTTTTCTAAGGGCAGTAGCTCTTCAGCCTTTCGAAAATATTCATAAGCAGCTTTTTCGCATTCCCTGGCAAGATTGTACGCAACCCAGCCATCATTTGTCTGATTGTAAAGAACAAATAGACAGTCAATAGTTTCCTGAGTATCGCTTAATTGCTGACACTCCGAAATTTTCTGGTTTATTACTGACCAGTTTTCCAACAGAAGTCCCCCTTTCTAACTTAGCGTTGGGGTCACCAATCCTCTGTCGTGTTCTACTACTAATTCAAGTTTGCCATCCATGCCCTTTTTCACTTCCACCAGACTTTTTTTAGTAAACCTTTACATTCTCAGTTATTAAGGGTTGGATGCCATTCTTTAGATAGTACTTGATGAGTTAAGCTAAAAACATTATTTTTAACTATATATTGCCTCCAGTTGTGTAGAAAGATATATTAAACAGGTAGTTTGTATGAAGAATATTTTCTTCCCTTGCTAAATAATTGGTTTAGGCTATATTATCTTTACCTCTTTGATATTTTTATTTTAATATCCAGGAATAAAATCTTTGATTAACTTTGCAGCTTCTATAACTTTAGCTGTTTGGGAGTTTTCAATTAAAAAGTTAATACCTTTTAATGTTATTCTAGGTTGAGCTGTAACTATTGTTATATCACCTTGAGCTCCCCTATTAATACTTAAACCTTCAATCAAACCATTATTGTTCATCATGTCAATTATTAAAATCCATCTGTTTTTAGTAATTCCGATTGCTTCATGGCTTATTTCATTTTTCCAATCAAAGTGATCTTTGTCCATGGCTTCTTCTAATTTTTCTAAAATTTTAAATATGATTTCCATTGTTTGTTTTGCACCCATAAAACCCCTCCAGTAAACCCCACAAAAATAGATAATGTACCGGTACCCCTGAAAATACTAGTCTACCTTTTCTGACTGTTTATCCATATATTCCCTTCTAATTTGACTAAGTGTCTTACCACTTTCTTTATGTACAGAGAGCATGTAAGTTTGCACACTTGACCATCCAAAAACTTGTTTTAACCATTTTTGTAGTGATAATTCCTTACCATTGACATCAACATTTCCATTCTCTAAAAGTATAGCTTCATCAGGATGATTTTTTGCCACAATTATATCTCCAGCTTTTACAACGCCCCATTTCAACATCGTATCTATTTTAGGTAGTGACCGGCGTGTTATAGATTTATTTTGTTTTACTGTAGAGGTAGTCTTATCTAATAAATTAATGTAATAATCATCATAGTCTGTTAGTGGTAATACTTTTTCTGCGTGTAAGTAAACCTCTTCGTTAATAAGATAAGGTACAAGCTTAAAACAATTTATGTCAACGCCATTATTATTTAACCATGCTACCGCTGATAGAGTTTGTTCGTCATAATCTGAAGCAACTAAGATTATTTTTTGTTTTTTATTAAAGTTATTTTCTGCATCATTAACTCTTAAGAACTCGGTTAATTTTCTAGAAGCAAGTTCGTATGAAGTTAGCTCTCCAAGGGGAAATTCATTGCGATACTTTTCTATATAGGGTACAAAAACCTTTTTTACTAGATCATCAGTATCTTCGATAGTAGCATAACTTGCCGCATAGCGGATAGCTTGGAATTCAAAAGCTTCTGTACGATTTTCGATATCTTTTATGTCTCGTTTTATTTCAATTAAAACTAAACTACCATCTTGATCAACAGCAGTAAGATCACTTCTTCCTCGCTTTTCATTTTTAACTTGACTCCCAACAATAAGCATTGACTCCTCTTCATCACAGAGCATATCTATATTGCACCTTAATAATTCTTCAATCTGTCTTTCATCTACTCCTAATTTACTAAAAGTTACTGGTTCAATTTTTTCTGCCTTTTTGCTATTTATTTTATACATGACTGCTTCCCCTTTCTAAAAACTAGCTGTTCGTTTAAAAAGCCTGTTAATAATTACTTTTTTATCTTACTTACAGACTAATCTAAGATATTAATTGAAAGGCCGCCGGATGACTTGCTACTAATTTTTCAATTACTTATTTATAGATCTCGAATATATAGTTTATCCCTACGGTTTTTCTTTGTTTGTTTTGGCTCCCAACAACTAATACATGACTCTCGCATAGAGGTTCAATATTATTTAATAGTAGCTTTGTATCAGATGTTTTGGCATATTATATCTTTTATATTTTTATAATATTGTTTTCCTTTCCAGTTTAAGTAATGAGGATGGTAAGTTCTAAATGAACTTTCAGGCAAAAATTTAGAGCGAACTTTAGTAAGTTTTTTAATGTCCCAATTATTAATTTGCGTTTTATTTAAATCTTTAAATTCCATACGTAGATATTTATCGTAATTTGGTCCTGTAAAAAAGATTATTATATTTGGTTTTAAAATTTTGACTTCTTCTTTTATAACTGGAAATGTTTGTTTTTGCTTATCCCAGGAATTTTCAAAGTTATTTTCTTATTTTTTATATATAATTTCTTTCCCTTTACTACTTAAAGTTTTATTTTTTTCTTAATTTTACTTACCCTCTTAGATTAAGATTAAAAAGCTTTTACCCTTATCGTATCTAAAAAACCTCATAATTTCTGTCACAATGTGTCGAAAATGGAATGATATTTTTATTTATAAAATTAAAAAACATTGTAATGGTTGTTTTACTTGGATATTAAAATCTAGATTTAAAATTAATGGTATAATTAGTAAAGTAACGAAAGGTTCAATAATCTAGTCTTTTTATTTTATTTAGGAGTGATAATCAACTGATTGCTAAATTCTTGCTTCAATTTCTTTATATTTATCTTGCTTATGTTGGATACTTATTCATTATAATTACGAGGTGGCGACTTCATCAATATTGTTTTGAGCGCCATAATTTTTATTGGACCACCACTTGTACTTATAAAGGGTGTTTACAAAAGAAATAAAAAAACCTTGTAAAAAGGTTTGATTTCCCGGGAAAGCGCATAATACTGCATATTATGAAAAATTCAAGAGTTGTTTAAAAGTTACTAGGCATATATGGATTTGAGATGATAACAATTGGTTCAACATTACTAAAAAATGAGATTGCTGTTGAAGAAAAGTTCTTTAAAGGCAAACATTATGGACGATTTTAAAATGAAGACATGATAGAACGTGTGAAAGAAATAGAAAAAAGCAAAATATCTGTTGAAGTACCTATTGAAATAACCGCCTATTAATAGCATCACTAAGTTTAATGTAAGAGCTTCCAACCATCAATCTAAATGCTGTTAGTAAAATTACAATTCCCCAAAACTAATAGTTCTTTTTTGCCTAGTACGAGTTAAATTTGATTTATAAAGAAATAGAAACAAATAAGATGAACTTATAAATAACTATAATGTTACAGATAAGTATAAAAATTCCTTCCCAGGGCCACGCTGTATTATATGTCCAAAGGCAAATACCATATCTTTTTTCACTTGGCCACAAAAAACATACACCCCTATCTGTCAGAAAGTCCGCTAAAAGATGTGACGTATATCCTATAAAAATAGACAAAGTTATAGGGATAATCCAATAGCTTAGATAAGAAAGAATTAATAGAGGAAGAGCTAGTATTAGAATAGCTAAAAGACTATGTGTTGGCCCTCGATGTTTAATTCCAAAATCCAAGTCAAAATCAGGTATAACAGAAGTAATCATAGAAAGAAACATTCCTGTTAGTATTGACAACTGTATTGGTGACGACGGAGTAGGATATATTTTAGCTATTATAATCCAGTAAGAAGCTGCTCCAAAAATCATATGAGTCTTTCCTCTCAAAAAACCACCTCCTATTAATAACTATTTGGGAGATGGTTTGAATATTAAGGCTCTTATTGTTATCAAAGTTTGTTCGTTTAAATTTTTTAGCTTTGTAATGTTCATTTGACGTTATTTGCAGTTAAAAATTTTTGTTTTCATTAAACCTGTAATCATAAATTTAAATCAGCGTTTAAAAGACATTGCAAGAAAGCTGCCTTACGGTACTTGATCCTCCTCAACCACAAGGGGCAAGAATTCAAAAAGCTTGCGACAAACCCCAAGTTGCGTCAAGCACAACTTGTCAAATAACATATCCAAGCTTTTGGTCTAATCCTCTAAGGTCATAAACTCGCTTGAGCAATCGCCCGAATAGAGGTTATATAAAGTAGGATCTTTTGTCTAATTCGCCCTACACCCTACCCATAACATCCACTCGGTCTTGTAGATAACGGCAAGCTTTCTTTTATTCCAAGGGCTCTTCTGGCTATACAAAATGTTACAGCAACATGAACCGATAAATCTCCATCCCAGGAGTAGGAAAGTGACAGCTGATAAAAATATAAACTCTACCCCACAACCTGTGTTGTATTAGGGTAAGCCTTTAGTTCATCTATCAGATTTTACCCTCTTTGTTTCTTGAACTTTTTTATTATTATAATTAATAAATTCTAATGATAAGTTATGATCTGGATGTACATCCATCTTTTCTAAGTCTAAAGGGAGTGCAAAATTATCTAATAAAACATGATGATTAGGGCAAACGCAAATTATATTTTCCTTTACATCAGGTCCCTCATGCTCACCACCTAAGGGTTTTAAATGGTGGGCTTCTGCATAGTAGTTTACATCATCAAGCTTAAGTGATTCTTGACAAATTTGACATGTATAATTATACATAACTTTAATTTCTTTACTTACTTTAGTATCTCTAATTCTTCTTACTACCGTACTGGAAGAATACTTTTTATCCTCTGTTAATTCTTTATCATCAACATCTGGCAATTTTCTTAAATTTTCAAGAGAAAACAGTTTAAGTGGGAAATATTTTTCGTTTCCAAACCACTTAAATTCATCTGTTTCGGAATTAATTTCAGCCGTCCACCAAGTTTCATTAAACCAATCATCTCTATTTTTTTCTAGTTTAAACGCATATTCTCTTAACTCTATATAATGAAGAAAATATAACTTTTCTTCAAAGGGAATCAAATATATTTCAAAATTAGAAGGACCATCTAATGCACGAGGGTTTATAGATGGTTTTTGACGGCTATCAGCTTGAAACCAATTTTTATTTACACAGAACTTTGGATTATTATTAAAAAAATTTACAACCCAACAAGTGTATTCTCCCACATTAACTAAACAAGTATCTTTTAATTTTTTTTCTTCCTCTTCATTTAAATAAATTCCCAATTTCTCAAAGTGCTTAATAATTAAACTTGCCCTTTTTGTCAATGACATTGACCCCATAGTGCTATCACCTCTTTAATAAATATTTATTTAAATATATTACAGGGCTTTGTAAATTATTATAAAATTTGTCTAGTAGATATATTTGTAGTGTCAAGAATTAAGTCAAGAGTATAGGACCTTCGGAAGAATAAGGAAAACTGCAAGGAAATGTAAGCCCTTATAACCATGATTAATGCTATTTTTTTCATAGCATACCTCTTCTGGCGAGAATTTCTGAAACACACCTTCAATGGAACCATAGTACTTCCAATAAAAGTGTTTTTATGAGCTTCACAAATAGTACTAATTGAAAAAGCTTTGCACAGTATCTCCAATAAGCAAAATAGATTACCCTTCAAAATCCATGTTGAGTACCAGGTTTAAATCACGGATTTTTTACTGAAAGCTCTTGAGTTATTTAAATATATTCTACAAAATTATTCCACTTCCTAGTAACTTCCAGCAACTTGATTATTATTGTAATCGCATTGTCTTTTTCTTAGGTCTGTCATTATATTGGGTGTTCTTTTCTAAGAACTTCTATTAAGTCTTTCTCCTGTTTCGATCCATCTTTTATAAAATAGCTTGCTTTTATGGAGTGAAAGACAAAAGAAAAATCAGGACACTAACACTTCAAGAACTATTATAAAGCTGACCGGCGCCTGTTTTTCTAGCTGTAACGGTTAAATAAGAATTTGCAACTTAGTTATTTAATCGGGGTTATTTCATGCAGTTTTTATGACTAATATTCAGATGCCAAAAAACATAATCGCACACGTTTGCGATTATATATAGAATTAGCATTTTTCATAACGTTAATAGAAACAACATAAGAATATTATAAAGTTCATGAGTATTAAATATAACAATCCAGGAGGGTTGAAAGATGCCAATTGCTTTACTTTTTCGTAGAAAGAAAGAGTATTCCCCTTTTAGAAATGAGTTGCTTAATTTAATTAAAGACTCAAGAGGGGACAAGCTTCTATTAGGTTATGGATATATTGATGATAGGAATGACAAATACAGTATTATTAACCCAATATGTAGTCACATTGAAGAAAACGAAAATTTAAAAAAAGTTTACGTTATAGCTGGAAACTTCGAGCATAATAAACATACTACTAACGATGAAGAATGTAACGGAGATAACAACAAGATGACTGGAAATAAGTGTTGGAATTGTGCATTAGAAAAAGTTAGGAATAAAATAAATGAGAGGTTAGAAAACAAAGGTTTAGATGTTAAAATAATAAATTTTAATGAAGAAATTGATAATAGCTTTGATATGAGTAAATGGCATGCTAAAGTTGCTATGAAGTTTGAAAATGATGAACCTATAGCCGCTATTATCGGAAGTAGTAATTTGACCAATCCTGCTTTTAATCCTCATACAGATAGAAGATTTTGCCAGTTTGAAGTTGATGTGGTTATATATTTGCCTGGATTTGATGGAATATTCGACCTAAATATTTATGATCAAACAGAAATTTTATTTTCTAATAAATTAGAAAAACCAGGCAAAAAGGATAGTTATAATGATGAAGCTCAACATGAAAAAGTCTTTTTATATTCATTAGTAGAAGAGTACAAAAAGCTTAACATTCTTAATGACTTCTTTGACAAGTAATTAATAGCAACTGTAATCCTTCTATTATTATTTAAAAAGGTAATGAAGTTAAATGACGTCAAATGACATCTGTAAGAATACGTTCGTGACATCATTTGGCGTCATTTAATGCTTTTCTAAATATTTATCTATACATTCTTTATAAGCAAAGACTATTGGGACAGGGTCAGTCATACAGCTTTTTTTTGCAACTGATAGCCCATCTTTTCTAATCAAAAAAGTAGGTGATTATAAAATATTAGAGTCTAAATCGAGACTACCCTCCCAATATGCAAAATCAGACTTCATGCGGTTTATTATTTCATCTGTCGTTCCTTCTACTATCTCAGCGGGTGGCAGTTCATTCCTTAACTTACTCTGATAATCATCACCTATTAATTGATTGAGTACAAAAACATAACCATAATCATTTGGGGTTCTTGTCAGGCGTCCAAACATCTGTTTTAGTTCCATACTTACTCTTTTAACATCATATTGAAAGGCTTCGGTTTTCCCCTTTTCCTCCCTTAATTTATCATTTAAAGGGTCACTGGGGTGTTTAAATCCCACTTTTTCAATTAGAACGCAGCTAAGACTTGGGCCAGGTATATTAACCCCTTCAAAAAAAGTTCGGCTACCTAAAACTACAACTCTTTTGTTAGACTCTAGAAATTCTTTACCTTTCTTTTTACTGTCTTCAGGACTAAGTACCAATATATTTTCTTTCTCTAACTTTTTGTAAGCATAGCCATATATCTTTTCTAGCCTTTCGGTACTATGACCTAAAAATAACGTCCTACCGTTTAATGTTTTAGCCACTTTTACTAATAGCTCACTAACCTCTTTGATGAATTTATCTTCTTTTTTGTATATTGAAATATCAGTGGGGATTGCTAGTCGACAGTTAGATTGATAATCAAAAATATGCCCAATATAAAAATGACGTGTATTTCTAGCATCATTTAAGTTAATAGTTTTCTTGAAGTAATCAAACTTTTCTTCTACCCTTAAAGTGGCTGAAGTAAATACTCCAGCTTCTAAGTTAGCTATAATGTTCTCTGTAAAAGGTTTATTTAATCCTTCCTTTCCTAAAAACCAACTTTTATCTATTTTAATACCTCCATAATAACACCAACCGTCCGAATCACCTGGCTGATCACGTAATTCATATAAAAGTTTAGATATAAATTCGAATCTTTTAATAAACTCTTCAATTCTCATTGCTAGTGGTTGTTGGTCGAAGCTTTGTTTTATTTCTTTAATTTCATTTACTATACTTGTTACTTCCTGAGATAATTGATTTATATTAGAAGCAAGTTTTTCTACTCTCTTAAAAAACTTCAAGCTATCCTTTTCCTTTTTCAAACGTTTCTTCTCTTCATACTCTTCTGTCCATCCATTATTTTCAAAGTGTTTTTTAATTTGACTTTCCAGCTTATTTATTATTTGATGAGTTTCATTAATAATATTATTAAATTGATGTAGTCTTTTCTTTTTATTAGTTGTCTTATTATAATAATTAATCAAATAAAACAGTGGGCCACCTTCTTTTTTATTACTATTATAAAAATCATTAAGTAACCATTTAAGTTCAGAAGATGATACTTCTATTTTCCCCCCTTCTATCATGTTTCTTCTAAGGTTGTGAGCCTCATCCACTATTAAGAGCTTTATTTCTGGATAACTTTTCGGCCAGCAAGTCAATAGACTTTGGTTTACTACTATCAACTTAGCAGTTTCTAATTTTTGTTTCATTTCATTAAATTTACATTTATTATTAAAAGAACAATTATTTCCTTCACAGTCTATTCGATCGCTTTTTAATAATTGTTTTAACGGAATATGGCTCTTACTATATTCTTTCTCCTTCCAATAATTTATTTCAAACCAATAAGATAAATCTTCGTCTATATCACCACTTTCTACTTTTTCTATCCAGTTTTCTAGATAAATTGCCAATGCTATTTCATCTTCACTAGTATCTAACCCATTAATAAACTTATTATGTTTGTTTAAACAAACATAATTCTCCCTACCTTTTACTTTTAAATGTTTAATCCCCGTTAGATTTAAGCTATCAACTATCTTTGGAAACTCATTTTCCAAAATATCCTCTTGAAGTGATTTATTTGCTGTTGCAATTACTACTTGCCCTTTATTTTCATGTAACCAAAGTAATGTAACTAATAAATAGGGTAATGATTTACCTAATCCTGTAGGCGCTTCTGCACAAAGATATCCCCCATTAACTAAAGTATCTTTAATTTTTGCTGCAAGTTCTGCCTGACCATCTCGTAATGAATAGTCCGGTAAATATTTTTTAAGAACCTTTTCGTCTTGCAGTATGTCTTCCACGTCATCAAGAGTTGGTGGTTGTAACTCATTTGCAACTTCCAAATCAGATTCAACTTCAAGATTTAAATCTATATAGTCACATTCTAATACTTCTTTTACATAAGGATACCAATCCCAAGGGGATTCTTGATCCTGGCAATACTCATGAATTATTTTTACTAACTTAGATTGTTTAAGCATACTTTCTAGTAATTTATTAAGTGTTTGTGGCAAAATAGAAATGGAGAAAATGGCAAGATAAAAATCCCGTAAAAATTGGAAAAAAAGTCATTGCCAGCATCCCAAAAATATCATACCCTTCTAATTGTAATCTACCAAAAAACAGTTAGAAGGAGGAAAAGAAAGGATGCTGACAATGACTCAACAGTATAATATCAAATACTTATCATTTCATAAAGGAAAAAAGTACAGCGAAATTAGCAGGGAAACAGGCCATGATTTCAAAACTGTGAAAAAATACGCCGAGAAGGAAGATTTTAATGATAGTCCTCCCCGGAGAAAGAAAAAAAGTTCAAAACTTGATCCTTTTAAACCAACTATTGATCAGTGGTTAAATGAAGATACAAAAGCTCCAGTAAAACAGCGGCATACAGCTAAAAGAATATACGATAGATTAAAAGAGGAATTTAAGGAAAAATTTAATGTTTCTGAAAGAGTCGTTAGATATTACGTATCAGCTAAAAAGAGAGAAATATTTGGTGATAGTGAAGCTTATCTTCCCCTTGAACATCCTTCTGGGGAAGCTCAAGTGGACTTTGGCGAGTCACTAATTTATGAAAACGGCAAAGAAATCAAAGGGCATTCTCTAGTCTTATCGTTTCCCCATAGCAATGTAGCTTACGAGCAAGTTTTCAGGGGCCAAAACCAGGAATGTTTGTTGGAAGGGCTGCAGAGGATATTCAAATATATAAACGGTGTTCCCACAAAGATTTGGTTTGATAATCTATCTGCTGCAGTGAAAGAAATTAAGAAAAAAGGTGAAAGAGAGTTAATCGAACAATTTGAAAAATTTGCCCTTCATTACGGGTTTCTCCACAACTTTTGTAATGCCGGCAAATCAAATGAAAAAGGTCATGTGGAAAACAAAGTAGGCTTCACCAGGCTAAATCATTTTGTCCCCGTTCCTTCCGTATCTGACATAGAAGATTTGAATGAAGAACTTTTTCAAAAAGCAGAAAACGACGCCCAAAAACTGCACTACAAAAAACAAAAGAAAGAAGCAGAGCTATTTGAAGAGGATAAAAATTGCTTACTTAAATTACCGGACAAGCCTTTTGATATTGGCCGATTGGTAAAAGTAAAAACAAATAAATATGGAAAAGTTGAATTAGATAAAAAGATCTATTCCACATCTCCCCGGCTAGTGGGAAAACAGGTCTGGCTTTATTTAACCCATGATAGGGTGGATGTGTTAGATGAAGATTATAAACAAGTGGTTTCACACCCTAGGCTCTATCAAGAAACTGAGTCAATGAAATGGTATCCCTATTTAGAGCTGATAGCAAAACGGCCTAACGCTTTAAAATACACTGGTTTTTACAAAGAATTGCCCGATCCCTGGCAGGATTATCTTGAGTATCTTGATTACCCGAAAAAGAAAAAAGCACTTCATTTATTAAAGGATATAATTGAGCACAATGACATGGATACTGCAGCCGATGTACTTTCACAAACCCTCAAAGATGGAGTAGATGATGTGGAAAGTATCAGGCTTACTTGGACTAGAAAAACTAGCAACATAACTCTACCATCCGAACTGGTTTCAAACAATAATATACCTTCAATGACAGGATATACTCCAAATTTCGCAGTTTACGATGAGCTATTAAACAAGGCAGGTGATAGGAAATGAAAGAAACTATTGAGAGCTACTGCAAAAAGCTTAAGTTAGGTACTACTATACCGGAGAATTACCCTCAAATAGAAGCAGATACCCATGAAGAGTTTTTAGAGAAACTTTTAAGACTGGAGGTGGAACAAAGGGAGATAAATCGTAAAAACCGCCTTTTAAAACAGGCTAATTTTCCTACCTTCAAAACATCTAAGGACTACAATTTTGATAACGTAGCTTTGCCGGAAAGCATTGACGTGGAAACACTTAAGACTGCCGGTTTTGTTGAACAAAAGGAAAATCTTATTCTTTACGGGCCTGTAGGCACTGGGAAAACTTTTATGAGTATTGCTGTGGGAATTGAAGCTTGTAACCGTGGGAAAAAGGTTATGTTTTACACTACAGCAGCTTTGGTCAATCAGCTTTTAGAAGCTCAAGCTGACGGGGAAATAAATAAATTAATGAAAAAGATTGAAAAAGCAGATGTGTTAATTTGCGATGAATGGGGGTACATCCCCCTCAACACAGAAGGAGCACAACTTCTTTTTCAAGTAATTTCAAACTGTTACGAAAAGCGTAGTGTAATCATCACTACCAATTTAGAATTTAGCAAGTGGAACACTATATTTTATGATGAAAAGCTTACTAGTGCAATTATCGACAGGTTAGTTCACTACAGCCATTTGATCACATTTACAGGGCCTAGCTACAGGCTGCAGAACTCTTACATTAATTGCTAAATCTGGAATTGGGGTGCTGGATAAATTTTTTGCCGTTTTCGGGAATTTTATCTTGCCAAACACAATTAAGTATTTTCAGTGTATCTTCTGCATCATCTAAAGCTCTATGATTTTCTTTATATGACTTTGAATCAAAAATAACTTTACCTAAGTGATCTATTTTATGTGCATCTAATTGTGGTTCAACTATGCATGCTAACTCACAACTATCTAAAAATTTTTGAGATATACCAGATATATACTTTTTTAAAAATCCTTCTTCAAAATCGGAATTGTGACATATAAGAGGAAGATCTTCAATAAACTTTAGAAATTCTTCTCTTATATCTTCAATTTTAGGAGATTGGTATATCTTATTTTGTTCTTGTTCTAACCCTTCACACAATCGCAATGTATCCAGTGGTATTTCACATTCAGGGTTGATTAGTGTATGATATTTATCGACTATTTTATGGTCTTTGACTTTAACTGCACCTATTTCAATTATTTTGGCATTTTCCTCTGGGTTTAAGCCGGTTGTTTCAATATCTAAAACTACACAGTTTTTGATGTAGGAGTCGATAATAACCACCCCTTATAATATTAATGCTAAAATATTCTTGCTATTAAAATTATAATTTTTGTCCATTTTTTTATTACAAAAAATTAAATGATTAGCTCTAATTTTATGTTTCCTTATTGACTATTTTTTTCTTTATCATATTTTTTATACAAAAAATCATAATTTAAAAGTATAATCACTTCTTTTTAGGGTCAAAATAATACTTTGTGTTACATAATATAATCACTAAATTGTAAACTTAGATTGACTCTATGACAAAAAATTAGGTCCCCTACTAGATGGGAACCTAAACTAACAATCTTATGATGAAATTATATTGAAACAATAAACATTTTATTCTATGCTATTACATTAATGGACTTTCTTTCTATGTAGACCGTATACAAAAGCACCAATCCCTATACTTATTACTAATAAAAAACTTAATAAAGTATTGGTTCTAAAGGTTTCAACCTGATATTTTACATCTACCTCATTATTTAGTGAACTATCCATATTCCACATCTTATAATCTTCATCGTTTATCATGTCAGCGTTATGATGTTCAGATTCTCCAGGAATGCTTAAATAAAAATCTGCTTCTACATCATTTGATGGGTCCCACATAAAATGATCGCCAAATACTTTTTCGTATATTGTGCCTTCTAAAGATTCCTCATATAATTCTAATTCTAATTGATATGTTTCATGCATTAGGCTACTATCTACTTCTTGCAATTGTACTTCTCCATCAAATCCATCTAACACTTTTCCAATTTCCATATCATTCAAATCGTCTACTTCTTTTGTAGCTTTGACTCCAACCCAGTTGTCTTCGTACAATTTTTTCGTCTCTAAACCTTTCTCTTCATAATAAGATCGAATTTCCTCTAATTGCGTACCGTCAACGTAACTACTTCTAAACATCGATACTTTCTTAAAAATTCCAGATCCATCTTCATTTATATCTAAAAAAACTTCAGTATCAACATCATCACAACCTACAATGAGAATCAAACTTATAGTGATTAGAATAATTAATATCTTCTTCATAGAATTCAACTCCTATCACTAAATTTATCTATTAAATATATTTCCACGTTGGATAAACAATTATCCGACAATGAGTAATTGTAGTGCCTATTGATTGGTTTTCAGTTAACTTACCGTACCTTTTTCAAACTGCTAGTGTATATATTATATATACCTAGGGAGGTGATTAGCGTGAAAAATAAAGTATCTAGCAATAAAGAAGGGCACACTTATAAAGGTCTTTAAGACCCCCGAAAAAATCAAATAGGTTTAAACTGCAGAAGTATTAAAATCGATATTATTAATCAAACCAAGAGATGTTAAAAGTTTAGCTGCTTGTTTAACAGCTTTTTGCTTTTGCTTGGCCATCATTTCTTGTGGCATATCAATTTTAAACAAATCACTTGGGTTCCATACCTTACGGAATTTCACCCCAATCCTCTAGTATAATTAAAGCTTCGTAATGAGTGTGGTATCTTTTTAATTTCTTAAGCTGGCTTCATAAACCATTCGAACAATTTTTTTGCTTTATATTCTAGACATTGAAAAAATCAGCCATACTACTGAAATAGGGAAAAATCTCTGGCCTCACTTTACACTTCTAAATTTATCTCTGATTGTGCAGTTGAAATGTTGCAGATGCTTATGAAAAAAAATTATTCTATCCCTGAGCTAGATTTAACTCATGAAGAATTTTGTACATATTTTATTAGTTGGGATATTTGAAATTTATAAGAAATTTTAAATAATAAATTGTCAAAAGAATGTATATATATTTTAAAGAGCAGGAATTTAATAGGAATAAAAAATTCTAAGTGGAAAAAGGGAGGGGTAATAATATGATTGAGAAAACATGTACTATATCAATGAAAGTTAAGGTTACAATACCAGAAATTAGCGAAGATGTAAGTGAGGGATTAAACGGAAATGTTGAACAGGCTCAGTTTTTAATGGATGAAATAAAAAAAGATACTGAAAAACTAAGACAATTTATAAAAAGTTTTGCAATAGTAAAGGCATACTATAAAATGGAAAATAAAATAGAAAGTGAACGCAATTATTTTGATGTTTTAGAGAATGAAGCCAAAGATAAGGATATTAACACCTTCCAAGTTGAAAAACAATTAAATCACACACTTAATCAAATAATTGAGAATGTATCTACTAAATTAATAAATTTTGAAGTAAACATCGAAAATGAAGATTTCATAGATAAGTATAATGAAAACGCAAAAAACTCTTAATACATTGATTAAAATATTGTAGTATAAGAATTATATTTTGTGATGCCTGTGTTCTTCACTTGCTCTACATATGCGTTAGTCTAAAGTTCTAAAGTTAAAGAGGAGGATTAATGTGACTGCCAATTGTTTATTAGATCTTAAAGAACCAGGACAAACTTTTGAAGGATATGCCTTAGTAATAGATGTTCAGGCTGCAACTGCTAAAAATAATAAACCTTATATTAATCTAGTGTTAGGGAAAAAAGAAAAAAAACTAAGAAGTAAACTCTGGGATAATAATTTTAACGGATATGAATTACAGGAACTTGTAAATGAGGTTTTCATTCAAGGCACTATAGTTTACATAAAAGGTGATGTTGGCAAATTCAACGAAGAGCTTCAGTTATCTATCAATAAATTTAGCCGGGTTGAAAGTGATGAAATAGAATATTCAGACTTTATTCCATTAGCTCCTGAACCCAAAGATAAACTTGTAAAAGAATTTGAAAATTTTCTAGAAGATATTGAAAATCCTATCATCAAAAGAGTTTGTCAAAATATTTACAATGATTATAATGAAAAATTCACCTCTTACCCAGCTGCAAAATTTAACCATCATGCTTTTGGTAGTGGTTTATTGTATCATACAGTATCTATGTTGCGAATGGCTAAACACATAGCAACACAGTACACAAATATAAATAGGGATTTACTCTATGCAGGTGTAGCTTTACATGATTTTGGAAAAGTGTACGCACTGTCTGAGGGGCCAGTTTCTGACTATACTAGGTCAGGTAATTTACTGGGGCACATTACCCTAACTAATATGCTTATTTATAAAACAGTAGAAAAAATAAAAAAAGAAAGAAAAAAGGTAAACAGAAAGACTGATCTTACAAAAAAAGAGCGTCAGTTAGTATCTGAACTAATGCACATTATTTCTGCGCACCATGGGAAGTTAGAGTATGGCAGCCCAGTTAAGCCACAAACGCTAGAAGCTGAAATAGTTCATCATATTGATATGATTGATACGAGAATCAATATGATTAACATGGGATTAATTGATGATGATATATCGAAAGATCAAGCCAAAAAAATACCTCCTTTAGGGTACTTCTATAAATCAAGCGACAACTCGGCCGAAAGCAATTTGGAGTGATTAAAAATGGAAAAAGAATCAAAAGCCAGTCCTATGGTAATTACCTACCCTTAGCTGGCGGATCTTAGACGAGCTTTCCCTGGAAGAATCCCGGGCTCATTCAGAAGTACATGCTAGGACGACAATATAACTCGCTAAATTGTCAAAAAACTATTAGTGTTTTAGAAGGAAACAGCTAGTTATGCAACCCAACCAGAGACAATTGAAGAATTGAAAAAAGAAAGTGAGAGACAAAAAGAAGGAAAATGAAGAGCTAAATCCAAAGGCTAGCTCCTGGGAGGTGTTTTTTCATGGCTAAGGCCAGGAAAAATGAGAAAACAATTAATAACGTAACCGTTATAGGTAGTAAAGACATGGATAAGTTCAAAAAACATCTAGCTAAGAAAATTGCACAAGCCGCTTATAACAAAGTAGAAGAGTATAAAGAAAACAAAGTATCTAAGATGTTACAACACGAAAATGAATCCAGAAACGAAGAGAATATTTAAAAACTACCAGGGCAATAAAGCTGGAACTAAAAGAGGTAGAGATGTCAAAACCTGCTATCTCTTTTTTTACATTGACCATGTTAATGATTTACATGTAATTAGGCTAGATAAATATAAACATAAGAGGGGATTTTGGTGCCTTAAAAGATAAAGACAACTGCCTATTGCCGTGTATCAACTCGTTCAGATAATTAGTTAAATAGTTTAGAAGCAAAGTTGACTACACTCTATATGACATCATTTGACGTCAATAAGATTTGTCCTGTTAAAAGCCAAATTTACACGAGCAAAACCTTTGATAGAATTAAACCTTATAACAGGCGTATTTTCAAATAAATTTACCTCAAAAGTGTGCGACTTTGGATTAAATGATAGGCAAAGTGTTTCTAAAACTAACAATGAAATTTTCTAACATTTAATCGTACACGTTTACGCATTTCCTTAGACTTTTAGCACAACAATACGCCTTCTCCCTTACTCCGTAAGGCTTATTGTTGTGCCTAAACTCTAATACACTCTGGGGCCTTTTATGCCAGGGTTTTTCTAAACTAAAATTCACCCTGTTTGTGTAGTAGAGTTTCAAGATAATTAATAATCTGGGTCATAAATGATTTTTGGCCAGCCATTCCTTTCAATCTTAAATTTATCTTTAAGTTTTTTGTTACACCAGGCATACTTGAACCCATCATCTCTCACTACCACCAGACCACATGGAAAAACCCTCTAACCCGTATCCGGGAACAACTCTAGGGAGCAAAACGTTCATACTGTCATCTAAATATACATACTCATGTGGATCAAAATGAAAAGCCGGGTTATATTCAACCTCCAGGCCGGTTTCTGTTAAAGTATATTCAAAATCGGTATCTTCAAACATATTATCTTTATCAACATCGTCGTCATCAACAGAAAAATAAATCCCTATATCTTCAATACTGCCGCCATCAGCTAGATACTCCTGGACCTCTTTTGGGTGTTCGATGTCAGCTATTAATAGATCGGCGATCTCTTCTTCTATATGCTCTAGGCGAAGAACTACATCGGTCGCATCTCCTTCAGATACTGTACCTGTTTGTCCATCAATATTGTAGCCAAAATAACCGCCAGAATAATGCCACAGCTCTATCTGTTGATACGATTCGCTATAACCAAGCTCTTTACCCTCTAGCGGCTCAAAGCCTGCCTCGTCTGTTATAACCGATGCTTTCGCACCAGGCGAAAGCATCAGTAAAAAGATACATATAAATATCGTGATAACCGTTTTTTTCACATAAAACCCCTCCTCGTGTAAATATAAAAAAAATTATCTAAATGACTCGATTCTCACCTCGGCTGTGGGATACATCAGACTGTACACTTCAGGAAAACCACTAGTCTCTTTTTCAAACAGTTCAAAAGCAAAACGTCCATGTTTTACTTTGTCCCAGTCTATCTCGTATTCAAAATATTCTCCTATCTCTACATCGTTGTGGTTAAAAATTTTATCTAAGTCTGTACCGGTTACATCTAATTCAGAGTAATATTTAACCATTGAAGAAAAACGCCACTTAAAATCATCAGAAGGGGGTTCTGGCATTTTCCCCTCGATGCCGTATTCTGTAAATTTAACGTATTCATCTAGGATAAGCCTTGCGTAGTAATCATTTGCCTGTCTGGATATCCTTCCATCTTCGCCTCTGATTTCGTCTGGCTCTTCTTTTGGAATGTGTGAGATCTCATCGTATACCTGCATACCTCTATGCTTTCTTGGCTCACCGGGACTTGAAGGATCACCGTCGTATTCTAAATCTTCTGGGACTTCTTCTTTTGGCATCCAGCTATAATCCGGGGTATCTCCTTCTTCAAATCCAGGCTCTTCAGGGTCTTCTTTATCGTCATAGATATAGACCGTCCTCGTATCGCCGTCCCAATCAACCTCTGCACCCAGACCTTCTGAGACAAACCTAAGCGGAACCACTGTCCTATCTTCACCTGTGATAACAGGTGCTGTGTCCATTGTTCTCATCTCGCCGTCTTTTTCGAACACGTCTACGCCAATAGTTAGATCCAGCTCTGTATCATTTCTTTGGATATTAACCCTTTCTTCAGCTTCTATCCAGTCTGTCTCACCACCTAGTTCGTCGCTTACAAACCTTACTGGGACCTGGGTTCTTCCTTCTTCATCAACAAAAGCTCCCTGGTCATCAAATTCCACTGCTTCATCGTCCAAATAAACACTAACTTCATCAGCTAAAGCTGTACCAAAGCTAAGTAATAAAACTAAAAGTACAACTATAATTGGCCTTTTCAAAAGAATACCTCAATTGGCCTTTTCAAAAGAATACCTCCTTGCTTTTATTATCTTTAACAATGTGTATTATAGCATTGATATAAGTAAATCATTGTCATTAATTGTCGAGAGTTTTTCTTTGCTTATTATTATCTAACTTTAACAAAACCGGCAAACTGCTAGTAAATCAGCATGGCCAACAGGGTAGATGAAATTTTCTGTTGAGTTGCTACATGTGGTTAGGTTATAGTTAATACAGTAGGGATTATGGGATTACATGGAGCAGCAACAATTGCGGGATTGGCTTTTGGGGGAAGTGGCTATTGCTACTGGTGGATTGGGTATGGCGGTAGGAATCTAAGTTTTAATTGGTGGGGGAGCACTTTTCAGTCCTTATTTTATAGATAGTTTTCTAGCATCTTTGTCCACTCAAAAGAAGTGTACTGCCAAGAAGAAAGGCTACAGGAGAATGTAAGGCTTCTGCAGCCTTCCCAAAATTTTTACACCAAAATTACAAATGGTTCACAATTTATTCCAGGTATAGGGATAGTAACAGCAGCTAGTTTTTAGAAGAAGTAGGAGATATTGCAAATTATACACATCATCGCCAGCTTCAAAAACTAGCAGGTTTGAATCTTGTGGAAGAAAGCTCAGGAGAAAAATAGGGTAAACGCAAAATATCCAAAAGAGGCCGCCCATATCTTAGATGTATATTGTATCAAGCCAGCTTGACTCTTGTAGCTAAGAACGAAGAATTCAAAGCACTATATAAATATTTAAGAAATCGTCCAAATAACCCACTGAACAACATGAAGGCTTTGACAGCGATATGCAACAAGCTTTTAAGGGTAATGTTTACACTTTTGGTAAAAGAAAGCTATTATGATCCAGCTAAAGTGCTGGGACAATATAGAGAAGCCCAGCTAAAAGAGGTAACATAGCCAGATACATGGGTGGGGAAAGCTGACCACCTCCATACTAAGGGCATAGACCCTGGGAGACATGATAGGGTAAGCTTGGGGACGGGAAATATGGGTGCCACCCAAAAAATACTGAAAATGTTTCGCCCTCTTTTACTGGAAGTAAATAACATGTATATCAAATTCTCCAAATGATGAAGCTTGATAGATATATAGCCAAAATTTTGAGACAAGGAGGTTAAAGATATAATTTTGCAATTTGCTATAGAAGAAGAGTTGGCAAAAAATAAAAATCCCTTGCCGGGCGGGCCAAGGGAAAAATTTGTTCCGAAACTTTCAAAGAATTAGTTAAGCCAGAGTGAATTGAGAAAGAATTTGATAATGTTCCTCAGATGATTTTATTTAATTACTATTCTAAAGCTAAGAGAACCCAGTTTTTATTTAATCCTTTTAAATACAAGAGCATAATTACTTGCAGCACTTCCACCGATATTAAAAGCTAATCCTATTTCTGGATCCTTAACTTGGTAACCTATAGCATTATTTTGTAGCTGTCTTACATTAAGTACTGCCATAGAAACACCTGTAGCACCTACAGGATGACCCTTAGCTTTTAATCCACCTGAAACATTTATAGGTTTACTGCCGTCTTTATATACTGTAGGTTGATCTAACATTTTCCAACCTTCACCTGGCTCACTAAGGCCAATTGTTTCATATGCAAGTATCTCTGCAATTGTAAAACAGTCATGTACTTCAGCAAAATCAATATCATCAATTGTTATTCCAGCTTCTTCATAGACTTTTTTGATTACTTTTTTCCCGGCAGTAAATTCATAAACACTTCTTTTATTAAGAGCAAGATAATCATTCATCTGCACTAAAGAAGAAAGTTCCACTACGTCATCTTCTAATTTTTTAGCATTTTCTGTAGAAGTTAAAATAATAGCGGCAGCTCCATCAGAAATAAGAGAACAGTCAAAAACTCTTAAAGGATCAGCTATTACTGGATTTTTTTCATCAGGTTTATCCAATATATCTTGATAACTTATTTCTAATGGCATCTGTGCTAAAGGATTAAATTTTGCATTTGTATGGTTTTTAGCAGCTACTTTGGCAAGATAAGGTCGAAGTTCTTCTAGTTTAATTCCATATTGTTTCATATAGCCTTTTGCATACTCTGCAAACATTCCTGGAAAAGTCATCCCGTTTACTCCTTCTTCTAGCCAGTGAGAAGCTTTTGCTAGTACTTTTGTTACACCTTTTGTTTCAAGACTTGTCATTTTTTCTACGCCTATTACAAGTGCATATTCTACTTCCCCAGCTTTAATTGCATTTACCGCACCAGTGATTGCAGCAGAACCAGAGGCACAAGCATTTTCAGCTCTGTTGCATGGAGCAAATCTAAGGTTTGGATCGATGTCTATTGCAATGGAAGCTGTATGCTCCTGGTTATTAAATCCTCCGCCACTATAATTCCCTATCCAAACACCACCGATTTCTTTAGCTTCTACTTTAGAATTATTAATAGCGCCTTTGCCTGCTTCAATTATAAGATCATACAAGTTCTTATCCTCAAGATTGCCAACTTTTGAATGATATGTCCCTATAACTGATACGCTCAATTTTATTCACTCCAATCTTGTGGAATTTCAATATTTATTATTGATTCTGGTGCAAAAAGTGTATACAAAATTTTAAACCAGTTATTTATCCTACTACTCCACTTTATAAGATTTTAAAACCAAAAGTTAGAGTTTTTGTACCAGAATTATTATTTTATAAGTATTTTTATTAGCCCTCAGCATATAAAATTTTTATATGCTGAGGGCTAATAATTAATAAAACTTAATTTTCTACTTCATTGTTTTCTTGTTTACACTTTTTCATTATCTTATCTTATTTGTAAACATAAGCAGCAATTACATTAGCAAAAATCACCCATTATGCCCACCAAAAATATTTTCTATTTTTGTCTGTGGGTTTCATTAGGGTTTTTCAATATGCTATTTAACAAATTACTTTTCTTTTACCCAATGGGTGAAATGTCAAGTTTCTAGTTTATACCGAATTTACTGCTTTGAAGGAGGCTTTGTTAAAGATATATGAATAAAGCGGGGTCATAATAATCCTCTTTTTTCCTTAACAAATAAATTCAAAACCTTAGGAAAAATTACTGTTTAAGAAGATACCTCTGTTTTTTGCCACTTGGAGTTTTAGGTATTGCCTCTACAAACTCAACTTCACGAGGGTAGGCATGGGCAGAATAATTCTTCTTTACAAAATTGCTTAATTCTTTAGCTAAATCTTCACCTGTATTGTACTTGGGATTTAATTCGACAAAAGCTTTAATTATTTCCCCACGCAAAGAGTCAGGTATACCTACTACAGCTACGTCATTTACAGCATCATGTTGTAAAAGTGCTTCTTCGACTTCAACAGGACTTACCCTGTAGCCCGCTGTCAAAATAATATCATCAACCCTGCTCGAGTAGTAAAAGAAATTATTATCATCCCGGCTGACAACATCGCCAGTTATATAATAGCGCTTGTCATCGGTAAAGCTTTTTGCCGTACGGTCAGGATCATTAAAATAACTTTTAAACCAGAAAAGTGGGGAATTCTCTGTATCGATTGCCATTTTTCCCTCTTCACCCGCTCCTGCTTCTTCATAAGAATCGTTTAAGACAACTACACGGTAACCCGGCATAGGAACACCCATAGAGTTGGGTTGAGAACCGTAATCAAGCAAAGGATGATGGTGATTGTTAACAACCATCCCCACTTCTGTCTGACCATATTGATCGTAAATAGGAACACCGAAATTATTTTTAGACCATTCAACAAGGTCAAAATTAAGTGTCTCACCCGCACTTGAACAAACTCGAAGTTGTAGTTTTTCTTTTGCTTCCTCTGATATTCCAGAATTTCGTAATGCTCGGTATGCGGTAGGAGCGCTGGCAAAGTTTGTTACTCTGTAATCCCTTAATATCCTTAATATCGCATCTGCATCAAAAGGAGCCTTATAAAATATATTTCCCTTGCCAATAAGCAGGGGACCAACTACACCATAGTAAAGCCCGTAAGCCCATCCTGGATCAGCCATGTTCCAGAATGTATCCTCCTCCCGTACATCAAGACCAAGGCGCATATAAACTTCAAAAGAAGCAAGAGCTTTAACAGGTATTTCTACTCCCTTTGGTAACCCCGTTGTGCCTGAAGTGTAAAGAAGGATAAAAGTATCTTCTCCCCGGACATTATTTGGCTGTTTCAAAGGTTCTGCTTTGTTCAATTCCTGCCAAAAGTCAAAATCTGTACTGTCATAACCTTCGGAACTGTCCACTACCATTATATTTATTGAATCTGAAAAAGAATCGAGCTTCGGACGATTTTCTTTATTAGTAATTATTAACTTGGCTTCCCCATTCTTTACCCGGTGTGAAATAGCCTCGGGGCCAAACGCTGTAAATAAAGGCACATAAACGCCACCAAGGCGCCAGATTCCCAATGCTGCAATAATAAGTTCTGGAATTTTTGGCAAAAGTACAGCGACTTTATCGTTTTTTCTAATACCTTTTTCTGCCAATACTCCAGCAAATTTCTCAGACAGCTCTTTTAACTCGGTGAATGTATACCTCTGTTTTGTACCAGCATCGTCTTCAAAGTAAAGTGCAGTTTTTTCTGGTTTCCCTGAATGGCTGTCGCATAACAAATCAGAAAGTTTAATATCATAGTTTTCATACTTTTCGCAAATACTTTTAATCCAATTATTCAACTCTTCTTTAGTTTGCAAAATTAAAACCCCTTTCTTTTTAATAGGTTCTGTTATAAATTATTTGATTAACTTTCTTCCGTTGGACCCTTTTTAGGATCCTTTGGTTCCCTTTCATATACTAGCCAGAAATATAAAAGCACTCCGAAGAGAAGTCCCCATTGAGGACCATAATGACCAAAAATTAAGCCTACAAGTAAGATGTAACCGTAACCTACAATGGTCGTTACTATCCTCATCGCCAATTGAGCACAAGCAACTCCTGTGATAATAAGAGTTATTCCTAACCCCACATCTGCAAGGGGGCCAAAGAAGAATACCGCAGGTCCTAAGAACGCCATTAGTAAACCAAACCAATTAAAATTACAAGTACCTTCATACAATGAATCTAAAGTTTTTCTTGATTCTGAATACACTTTTATCAAAAAAACAGTGCCTCCAGCAAAAATGGGACCATGCATTGGAATAAATGGACCACCGGTGAGAATCTGAAAAATATTTCGAATAGCTAATGAATAATGTGTTCTTGTAGTATCTATTTGTATATCTTCATCTTTCCTTGCATTGTCTGCATCTTCTATCAAGGTATTTGCAACTATCATATCTCCAAAGGCAACTACATAAGCAATAAAAGCAATGGGCAACGCAGAAAGATACATGTCTAAAGAAGGCCAACCTATATAATACGGTAAAACAGAACTTAAATACTCACCAAACTGAGGAGTATAGCTCCCCCAAGTTTCAATAGTGATACTCACTTCACCTGAAGAAATCCCTACAATTGCACCTATCGCAAAACCCACAAGTATTGTCATATGAGCCAGGCGTTCAAGAAGTTTATTTTTTAGCTGAAGATTTGTAAACCAAACTGAATAAAGAAATAATATTGTAAAACCATAAACTGCAAAAAGTGTAACAGGCATCTCTTCTAAGCGTTCAAATTCTCCTAGAAAAGCTGCAATAGCTGCACCCATGATTATGCCTGCTCTTAATTCACTTGGAACCAACTCATATATTTTTCTCCCAAGCCCAGTGACGCCTAGTAAAAGAAAAACTAAGCCTACAGTTAATGCAAGAGCTGTCATAGCTTTAACTGCCTCGGTACCTGGAGTGAAGCCTTGTAAGTACATTAGCGTTAGCGGTAACGCCGGAGTAATCCACCCAGGAGAGTAAGGTTCTCCAAGAAACAAAGTACCAATAAACATCCAGAACATATAAATCACTGACATAGACCAAGCAACTTCGAAAGGCATATCAAAGTATTCCATTTTTAATGCCACTGCAGAAGCTGCAAAACCTACATGGATAAGCCCACCTTGAATAGTCATCGGCCAATTTAGTCTAACATGTATACCTGGAATCCTAACTGTAAACCTTCCCCAATGCCATCCCGGTTGTACTTCACCTTCTTCTCTTTTGTAAATCATTTTGTTAGTGCTTTCCTCCTTAATTTTAATTAGGACAAAACCACAAAAACATCTTTTCCAGTCCGCTTTAAGTGTTTTATTGGGTTTTCAACATTTCTCTCACCCCTATCTTATACAAAATAATAGGTACAAGTTTTCCAGTTGATTTATATGCATTACTCTATATATAATATGACCGAAGAATTAAAATAAGCGTAAATTACTGGCAGACAGGGAAAAATACACGATCTGACTTTAAATGAAATCAGAAATTTGGTTGCTGGATATGGCCTAAAAGACAATGACGGTTTTCCATTTAAAAACTAGGATATACTATTCCAACTCTAGGTTCTATGCAAGTTTTCCGAGGAACCTATAATAGTAGAGTTTAAAGAGACTGGAGAAACTCCCACAAAAAAGTTGCAGAAGTAATTGAGGATAAAGGTATGGAAAATCAGGTAGTAGTAGCGTCTATGGCTCATCAACGGGAAAATACTCCGAAAGAGAAGAGAATGTTTACAATCATTTATAGAGACTCAGGTTCAAGCCTGGATCGGGGAAAAACGAGAGAGTTCGTTGTTAGCTTGGCTGAGCTAAAACTATCTTAACTCTTGGAGTTAAGATAGTTTTCAATGAAAAGGGCCACCCCTAAGATGGCCTCCTGTTTGATTCTGATTTAATTGTATGTGACCCCACCTCTCCTTTTTTATGATTAGGAGAGAAGGGGGGTATTTCTTCTAATACTATGAGTTTTTTAAATTGTTTTATCAAAAGATATCTATAAAACTATTCTGAGATTTCGTTATCTGTTTCATTATCATCATAATCGTTGCCTTCCACTTCAGTATCTTTCGCACCTTCTTCAACTAATACTCCAATTAGTCAGAGGCACTACAACGTGGATAAAATCCTCCCAGGTGTCGCCAACTGTATCCAGTGGATGAGAGCCATAAGTTCAACACGCCTTGCTCTTGAAACGTTGTCGCTTGCCTGTCGCTTATTTCTTTTATCTACATTTATTAACCAATCAGCAAATTCATAGTATCTCATATGCATCACCTCTACAGGTGATTATATCACAAAATTTGGTAGTGACTTTAAGCAATTATCATAGCTAATAACCATCTTTAAAGATGGTTGATTATATATGGCTACGGCCTATTTCGTTATAATTCAACTTGGATGATACTATCTTATCAATGTTTTCTTTATTAATGTCTAATCCTTTAGAATGTAATCATAAAATATATCTTAAAAGTCCTCCTTGTACATTCTTCTGATTTATATTGACTCCATACTATAACCTAAAATCTATACATTATTTAATTCTGTTAGCAAATTATCAATTTCGTGTTCACTTTTAAAGTAAACATCTCCAATTTCTCCTGCTGCCCATTCATGGTACTCTCTTTTTTCTAATCTTGGAAATAATTTTGTGAGTTCTTCTTTATCTTTATAATTGAAATAATTGGCAAACCTGTCCAAATAAACTTTAGCTAATAGACCTTTATCTTCGCTGCTTTCTGGAGGGTATAGTACAAAAATTGATTTTGTAGATTCTTCCATATTTCCCTTAAACGATATACCACTTATGTGTCGAGTAACTTGATCAAAATATTTTGAAAAACCCTCTAAAGCTTTTTTATAAACATCACCAATTTTATAATTATCTGCTATATTAAGTCCTATGTTTTTTATATTTTATAGTACCTATCACCTATAACTGCGGTGTTCGTCATGGGTAGGAACTATCCGAATCAACGCCTGTGGAGAATCTCATTGTAAGCATATTGGGGGAAACTGATTCCCAGTATCCATCCATTCACAAAATAGATCCAGTCATCCTATTGATCAAGTTCATCCAGGAAAGACAGCAAAATTTTATTAAACTCTTCAGGGTTATCTTGATTGGCTATATGGTGTGCATCATTCACTACTACGAGTTTGCTGTTGGGGTTGTTATGCTTCATTTTTTGCAGAAGTTTTTTCACAAAAGATGCTTCATGGTCTCCGTGCACAAGAAGCTTGGGCTCCTTAGAAGGTTCTGGAAGACCTTTTACGAACGCTATATTTCTATGAGGAGAGATTATAAGTGACATGCTTGCAATTTTGCTGTATTTACACTTTTAGACTTGGCTTTTCTAGGTTTTCGCTACCTTTTATTAGCGTGGAGTTCTATAATTCTAAGACAGTGTTATGCATAAAAGGAAAGTGGGGATTCTAGCTTACTTTTTCGTTAATAATGATAAAGTTTTTGATTATTTTAGTATATATGAACGAGTCAAAATTTTTGATATAATATAGTACAAACAATATGTGTTTTATAAAAGGAGTGTGTTTGCTAACAAATGGATAGCAAACTTAAAAAATTTTGGCGGAAGTGCAAAGAGTTTCTCAAGAAGCACGAAGGGTTGTTTGAGAAGTGCAAAGGACTGCTGAAAAAATGTAAAGAGTTTCTCAAGAAGTGTAAAAAGTTTCTTAAAAAGCAAGGTGTTGAACGAATTATTATTATGGGGTTATTCATTTGCCTTGTAACAACTTTAGTTACAGTTAACTATCGTATTTCTAATTTGCATCAAAATCTCTTTGAGCTTGAGAATGAAAAGTCCCTTTTAAAAAAAGAGCTTTCTACGTTTGAAGATGCTGAAGACTATGAGCTCCGTGAAATGAATGTTACTAAATACGCGCCGCTATCTTCTACTGCTGTAGCAGGCTGGGATTTTGCAGGTGACCGGGAAATTACGGCCAGCGGAGAACAAGTTGCGCCTGGAAAAACTGCAGCAGCTGGTCCTAACATTCCTTTTGGTACTAAAATTTATGTTGAAGGAAAAGGGTGGTACACAGTTAATGACCGTGGAGGCTTAATAGGAGCTGATGATATTGACCTGGCTACTGAGTCAAAAGAAACCGCACTAGAATGGGGCATACAGCAAAGATTAGTTATTATTGACCTACCCTAGTGAGTCAATTATCATGTTAGTTAGCTGGCCAATCTCTTCTTGTGCTTCTTCCATGTCCTCAGGCTCTTGCACCATAATTGTAAGTGCTACTGGTTCACGATCTTGAAAATAAATAATCCCCATATCCCTTCCATTGTCGAAGAAACGCCAGTCTTGTTAGCTAATACCATATGGTTGTATTCTTTTTAAACATATTTAAATTTTTACATTCCTTCCTAATAGATGTTTTGATTTTTCCATTTTTTATTTTATCCAAACCTGTATCAAGTTCTGGAAATAGCTTTCGTCGCTAAAGTTATTTTGTCAAAATCGTATTAGTATTCCATTGATCAAAAGAATGGCACCTAGCATTTTTGTTATAAAGTTTATTGTCTTAATCCATTGGGGTATGCTTTTACGGTCATCATCATTTATTTCTATATAATCAACTATTTCTTCTTGAGTTGCGCCTTTATTACGCATCTTCTCTATTGATTCTTCGTTTCTTTTCATAGCATTTCTTGCTGCGATATTGGGTATAGCAAACTCAGAGCCTAAAAATATCAAAAAATTAAATACAGCAAACCAAAATAATGTTTGTTCAGTACCGAAGAGAATAATTACAGCAAGTGAACATATTACTAGATTTATTTTATCCATTTTCTCACTTCCTTTCCTTTCTAGAAGCAGATTACCATTCCTCCGTCTCCGGCATATGTACCAATTGTAGCTCCCATGTTATTAATAATCACATCTTTGGGATTATACCTTTTTATCACCTCTTCTTTGATAAACTCTGCATCTTTACTATTATTAACATGAGTGATACCAAAAACAGTATCCGAAAAGTCCTGTCTTCTTTCTCCCACTATATCGAGAAATCTTTTTAAAAATTTCTTTTTACCCCTTACTTTTTCTAACTCATGTACTTTGCCGTCGATACCTTCAAGCAGTACTTTGATATTCAACATCCCGGCCATTGAACCCTTAAATTTACTCAGTCTCCCACCTTTAACGATATTTTCAAGGGTATCTAACAAAATAAAAATCTCCATCTGTTCCCTGTAGCTCGTCAGTTCTTCTATTATCTTATCTCTGTTATATCCTTCTTGTGCCAATTGAGCGGCTTTTAAAACGTAAAGGCCGTGTCCTAAGGAAGCTGCCAGACTATCAAAAACAGTAACCTTATCTCCTGCCTCAGCTAAATCTTTTCCCATGTAGGCCGATTGAAATGTACCACTTAATCCTGAAGATATAGTTATACAGATAACTTCATTTCCGCCATTCTCTCCGGTAGTCAGTTTATTATATATTTCACTAAATTCCCCCGGTGAAGGTTGAGCGGTTTTTGGTAGATTGTCACTGGCAATCATTTTTTTAATAAACTCCTCTGCTGTTATATCTTGTTTTTCTATATAATTATCCCCATCAATTGTGATTTTAAGAGGAACGACATGAATGCCGTATTTTTCAAGAATTTCATCAGGTAAATCACAAGAACTATCTGTTACAATCGAGACCAATACTCATCCTCTCCTCTCAGTTTTGTTATAGTCTGTTTTTGGTGGCGAATTAATACTTCTTTAAGAAGTATATTAAATCCTTCTAATCTAAATCGCTAAATAGCACAATGAAGATGTGTTTTAAGACGTATTTTAATAATTCTGTAGTTCTGTTAAAAATGCGGATTAAAGATACATAAACCAACACCTTTTCTGACGATAATAAGTATGGGTGAAAGAAAATAATAAGATATGGGAGGTATTATATGGTACGATTAATCGTTCGTTTCATTATTTCGGCATTAGTGCTAGTGGTTTTAAGTTTTATACTACCAGGATTTGAAGTGGCAGGTTTTGGAGGTGCCCTGCTAGCAGCTGTGGTTATTGCACTTCTAGGTTATGGTGCAGAATATATACTTGGAGAAAATGCATCTCCCCAGGGTAGAGGTTTAGCTTCATTTATTGTAGCTGCTATTGTGATTTATGTAGCACAGTTTATAGTGCCTGCTATGACTGTTAGTATTTTGGGAGCTATTCTAGCTGCTATTGCAGTTGGTATAGCAGATAGTGTTGTTCCAACCAAATTACGATAGAAAACAAAAAATATCATGCAAAAGAACTTTATTGCATTGTTAAAAGGTACAAAATTAAAAGGTACAAAATACCCGGCTTCAACTTTTAACCGGGTATTTTTCTTGTGATTTTAGGTTTTAATTTACTGCTATCTTTTGTTTTACGGTCAATAATGTTAATTACAAGAAAAGATATTGACATAAGAAGAAGACCGCTAATTAGTCCCACTAAATTTTCTGGTAGATTATTAGCATCTGCATAATAATGGCCAATTATTAAACCGATTAATAAAGAGATAACTGGTACTATATAGACTAAAGCTGATACCTTTAATAAAGTTTTTTCTGTTAACTCAATCTGAACAAAGTCCCTAACATTAGCATCTTGATAATTTTTGGTCCAAATTGTATTATCTTTATTATTATTTGAAGCGCCACATCCTCCACAACCAGAACAGGAAGAATGATCCATAATCTCAACTAAAGCTTCATTCCCGCTTACCTTTATGACCTTTCCTGTTTTTACAGCCATAATTAACACTCCCTTAATCGTTAAGAATTAACTACTTAAACAACACATTAACCCACCCCGCCAGGGGGTGGGTTAATTATATCATTGATATTTAACATAAGTCAATAGTTCGTCATCACACGTTCTTTCGTTTATTTTCGTCTTTAAGCTTGGAAATTTCGTTTTCGTATTTTTTGTTTAGTTTGTGTAATTCTTCTCTATAATAATTAACCTGGTTAGTAAGCTCTTCTACTTTTTCAAGCTTTTCATTTTTTATGTTTGTTAACTCTTCTTCATGTCTTTTTTTTAGTTCAAATATTTCCTTCTCTTTTTGAAATTCCATTTTTTCCTTGGTTTTTTCAAGTTCAGTTTCATGTGAATTTTTCAATTTTTTTAGCTCATTTTTGGCTGCTTCTAATTCTGATTTTAGCTCATTCTTTTTATCAGATGCTTGTAAATAATTTTCTTTGTATGGTTTTAGTTCATCTATATCTTTTTGAAGTTCATCATTTTTTTTCTTAAGTAACTCTATATGTTCGGCGTTATTTTTTTGAGCTTCCCTAAGATCTTTATTTGTTGCTTTTATTTCTTCAGCTTCTTCTTTTAGTTGTTCTAGATTATTTTCTGCTTCTTTTTTGGCTTCGTAAGCCATCTTTAATTCTTCTTTTAACACGTCAACTTCTTTTTGTCTTTTTGCTTCAAGTTCTTTTTTCTCTTTATCAAGTTTTGAAATAGCTGTTTCTTTTTCATTTCTAACGTCCTGTAATGACTTAGCAAGTTCAGTAAAGCTCTCAACAATTCTGTTAGCATGATAGTTAACTTGCGTTAACTGTTCATTAGATAGTTCAGTACCTTCCTCTTGTAATCTTTTTTCTTCATATGTATTAATAATCTTTTCAAAAAGTTCTTTATGGGACAAATTTGTTTTATTAGCTAATTCTTCAAACTTTTTCTTGACTTCCTCGCTTCCCCTTATACCTATCGTTTTGGATTTTTGTTCATGACTCTGACTGTTATCCATAACGACCAGCTCCTTTTGCTGATATGTTAACTTATGTTAACAAGATAACACATGGATAACAATATTTCAATGATCAAAAAAAAGAAATCAATAATAAAAGAGCCAAAATCCAGTATAAAACAATTATTTTCTGGATTTGGCTCTTTTTCTTATTCATTTCCTTTAGATGTTAACTCCTGATATATTTCGTCTTGTGCTTTTTCCAATTCACCGTTTTGTTTTAGTGTAAGTACATCTTTAGTACTTTGAGGGAACAGTGCGTAAGAGATAATATCTTCTTCTGTAATTTCTAAGTTATTACTGTCATTGAAAATTTCTTTTAGCTCTGCTTCGGCTTTTTCAAACTCATTACCTTCTATATAATCTGCTGGTCTTCCCTCTATTTTATCGTTAGGATCGTCTAATACCATTCTTTCTAACTTCGCATCAATTGAAGTTGGAGGTTTTCCATATTCACCTCTAACGTAGGCTTTTACTTCTCTTGGAATCATTTGATATCTTTGCTCGCATAATACATTTATTACTGCTTGTGCTCCAACTATTTGACTTGTTGGTGTAACAAGGGGTGGATAACCCAGTTCTTCTCTTACTTTTGGTATTTCTGCAAGTACCTCTGATAGTTTATCTTCGGCTTTAGACTGCTGAAGCTGTGTTATTAGATTGGAAATCATTCCTCCTGGAACCTGATGTTCAAAGATTTGCATATCACGAATCCTAGTAACACCTCTATCCATACCTCTTTCTTTACGTCTTTCCTCAAAGTAAGTTGCTATGTCGAATATATTACTAAAGTCTAATCCTGTATCATACGGTGTATTCCAGAATATTTTTACTAGTGTTTCTACTGGTGGCTGAGATGCTCCAAAAGCTAGAGGCAATGAAGCGGTATTTATAATATCTGCCCCTGCTTCAACACCTTTTATATATGTTGATATTGCTAAACCTCCGATATAATGGCAGTGTAATTCTACCGGTAGATCAACTTTGCTCTTTATTTTGCTTACTAGTTCTGATGCTGTAAATGGGCCAAGTAATCCAGCCATATCTTTGATACATATAGAATTAACACCCATTTCAGCGTATCTAATACCTATATTAACTAAATCATCTATGTCATGTACTGGACTTTTTGTAAAAACTATTGCCCCTTGTGCGTGTTTTCCTTCGTTTTTTACACATTCTATTGCTTTTTCCACATTTCTTAAATCATTTAAAGCATCAAAGACTCTAAATTTATCAATACCGTTAACTGCTGCCTTGTGAATGAATCTTTCTACCATTTCATCACTATAATGTTTATAGCCTACTAAGTTCTGCCCCCTTACAAGCATCTGAAGAGGTGTTTTCTTAAAAAGTTTTTTTAAGGTCCTTAATCTTTCCCAGGGGTCCTCTCTTAGGTATCTAAGACATGTGTCAAAAGTAGCTCCTCCCCAAACTTCAAGAGCATGATAGCCAATGTCATCAATTTCTTCGGCTATGGGTTCAATGTCTTTAATACTCATTCTTGTTGCCCATAAACTCTGGTGACCATCTCTCATAGTAGTATCTGTAATTAAAACTTTTCTTTTATCAACCATGTGTAATCTTAGTACCTCCTCTCCTATTAAAGTTTGTAGAATTTTATTTTTAGAATATGGTATTATAGATGGAACTTTTTTGATACTCTATATATCATTAAATATTATTATACCACAAGTGTCAACACTAATAATACTAATAATAAGAATTGATAACAATATTAATAAATAAAATAGGAGCTGCTCAAAAGTTTTGATAACTTTTAGAACAGCCCCTGATTTTAAAGATCTAAATCAAATATGGATTTTATTAACCCTGATTTTGATCTTTGTCTTGTTTAAATTTCTGTACTATCTCATCAAGCTCTCTGGCAGCTATGTCTTTGCCTCCAATTCCGAAGGCAATTATTGCAGTGATTGCTATTGCTCCAAGTGTAAGACCAAAAGCTAATACAATTATTTCATTAGCAAGCCCCATTCTCTGCAGTGCCATAGAGCCACCTAAAACTAAAATTGAATATTTTGCTAAACTTGCTAGAAAGCCTTTGTGTGGAGTCTGTGTTACTTTTACAGTATCATAAGCAAGATTTCCAAGGTACAACGCTATTCCGAAGATTATAATCCCGATAATTATTTGTGAGATGAAAACTAACAGCTGACTAACCAAACTGGCAAATAAAGCAAAGCCTAAAAGCTCGGCTGCTTCAATACTGGCAAACAGCATAATTATTACAAAAGCAATATAGCTAACTGCTTCAGAAGGTGTCCAGCTGCCCTCACCAGGTTCTTTTCCTATGCCAAGTTTTGCAAGTATATTATTGAATCCTGCGGCGTTTAGTAAGTTTGTTATTAGTCCTTTTACTACTAGACCTACCGCATACGCTATTCCTACAACTAGAACGGCTGCAAAAATGGCCGGTAATGCTTCAAGTATTAAGTTTAGCATATTGCTTGCCGGTGCTGTGATAGCTTCTAAAGCTAGAGCATTAAGGGCTGATATGATGGCTACAATATATACTAGAGCATAAACTATAATTCCAACCAGGGTTGATATACTTTGGTTACCTATTGCTTTGTCAATACCAATATTTTCACTAGCTTTATCTACTCCTACAGTAGTTAGTAAACCTTCAACTAATTGTCTTAAAATTTTGGCTACAAACCAACCAACAATAAGAATTAAACCTGCTGCTAGAATATTAGGTACAAAATCTAATGCTTTTGTAGTCATTTGCTGTACTGGCTGCAAAATACCTTCCAATTGTAATGCTGTTAAAATTGCTGGAATGAATAACAAAATGACTATCCAGTAAGTCACCTTACTAATTAATTGACTTAACGAGAACTTTTGGCCTTCTTCTACTTTTTCTCCAAAACGATCATCTACATTTGCTTTTACAAGGACTTTTAGAACTACTAATTTAAAGATTGTTGCTAAAATCCATGCTAAGAATAATAATGCAAGACCGCCAACAAGTAGTGGAAGATAATTAAATACTTGTGAAAGCAGATTTGTAAAAGGTTCTGCAACAACTGTTAACTCTAACTGCTGGAAAAATGCAATGAGAACAAAAAACATTACAATATAAAATGCAACCTTTGATATCCACCTATCCAAATTTAAAGCTTGTAGTTTTTCCTTGTGTTCTTCTTCATCTTCTGTTCCAGTTGCTGATAGATTGACTAAAAAATCTCTTAGTTTAGTTTTTCTGATTGCACCCCCAACTCCTGAAGATACAATTAATGCTACAATCCAACCGATTACAAGTATGGCTACTGCTATTGCAATGTTAACTACACTAACTGTAATGAGTTCCCCGAGATGATAATCAAACATAAATAATTCCCTCCTTTCAAAGATGAGAAAACACAGGCTGTAATTTTTCCTGTGTTTAAATGGTTAGTAATACCTCTACTACTACATTATTCAACATAAACCAAAAAAAACCTTTGAAGATGCAGTTTTTTTTTGGTGTAGTGAAATTAATTGAGTTAGACTAAACTTTATTTTTTTTAAAATAATAATATTTGCGAAGCCTTGAGGAATTATAAAGATAACAGAATGTAATTTGTGAAATCTAAAACTGTTTAAAAGAAGAGTTATAAGATGAGCTGTTGACAACAAACCTTATAAAATATATAATGTTATTTGCAGCGTAGGGGAGTAACTCAACTGGCAGAGTGCTGGACTCCAAATCCAGTGGTTGCGGGTTCAAATCCTGTCTCCCCTGCCATTTACTTACGAAAACAGTATCCGGTTTTAATAAAAAAACACACTCCCGATTAGTGGGAGTGCTTTTTAATGCCTGTTTTTAATTATTTCAACACTTTTACTCGCGCCTATTCTACTAGCTCCGGCTTTTATAAGTTCTAGAGCTTGTTCATAGGTTCTAATCTTCCCCGAGGCTTTAACCTTCATTTTGTTGCCGCCAATTCTATGAAGTAGTGATATATCATCTACTGTTGCCTGACCTGGACCAAAGCCAGTACATGTTTTTATATAATCTGCTCCTGCTTTAAGACAGCTTTCTGCTGTTTTTTCTTTCTCTTCATCTGTTAGGTATCCAGTTTCAATAATTACTTTTAATAAACCATTATGAGAAGAAACTGTGTTATATATTTCTTCAATTTCGTGCTTTATTTTGTCCCACTTATGATCTTTGATCTGCCCAATATTAGCAACCACATCTATTTCATGTGCACCATCTTCTAAAGCTTGTCTTGTCTCTTCTAGTTTTATCTTAGTTTTGCTTGAACCGAGTGGGAATCCTATTACCGATATGGTTTTGACACTTGTGTTTTCTAGCTGTTTTGCTGTCTCTTCAACATAAAAGGGGTTTATACAAACCCCTTTAAAACCATGTTCTATAGCTTCATTACATACATTTTTTATGTCTTCAATTTTACTATCAGGGCTTAATATTGTGTGATCAATATATTTAACCAGTTCTTTATTATCCAAAATTTCCCCTCCAGTTTTAAAAAATTTCTCCTCTTAATTTTTCTAAAAGGTCATAATTGGTTATATCATATTTGATCGGTGTAACAGAAACTTTATTTTCTGAAACACAGGTAACATCGGCATTTTTTTCACTAGTATCATCAACGATGTCTCCTGCCATCCAGTAATATTCCCTGCCCCTTGGATCTATCCTCTTTTCAAAAGCATCTTCATACCTTCTAACCCCCAGGTGAGTGATTTCCATGCCGTTTATTTTTTCTTCGGGCAGGTTAGGAACATTAATATTTAATAGTATTTTTTTCAAAGTTTCATTAGATAGTGAGCCATCATGTAGCTTTTTGGCAATGTAAACAGCATAATCAGTTGCCAGAGTATAATCCTTTACATCAAAATCTACCACTGAGACTGCTAAAGACGGATAACCTAGGATCAACCCTTCCATTGCTCCAGAGACTGTACCTGAATACAAAACATCGGTACCTAGATTTGCACCTCTGTTAACACCCGAAATTACTAGGTCTGGCTCTTCGCCGTTAATTAATGCCTGCAGACCTAACTTGACACAGTCTGAAGGTGTTCCATTTATTGAATAAACCTTTCCCTTGATATCTCCTTCAAGCTCACTTACTCTTCTTGCTCTTAAAGGCTTATGCATAGTTATGGCATGTCCTGTTGCGCTTTTTTCTCGTTCAGGTGCTACAACTATTACTTCTGCTTCTTTGCTAAATCTTCTGGCCAAAGCCAAAATGCCCGGTGCTTGTACGCCATCATCATTAGTGATAAGTACTTTCATATAATTATGCTCCTTTCTATTTTTTATAAATTGACTGATTGGTTATTTGGTTGTCTGACCATAATTATTATACATTTCTTTTAATTTTTTTATCTCAGCCTCAGGTAAAGGATTGGGTTTGCCGATCATGTTACTAAATATATAAGTTTTCGCACATCTTTCAACTAAAACACTTGCTTTTAAAGCTTCACTCAAGGAACTGCCTACGGTAACTACACCGTGATTTGGCAGTAGGACTGCATTAGAATTGCCCATAGCTTTTACTGTGTTTAGTGCAAGTTCTTTGGTTCCTGGAAGAGCATAATCAGCTATTTTTACTGCTCCTTTTACTACTTGGACCATATCTTCGACTATTGCAGGAATCTCCTGATATGCTACCGCAAAAGCTGTCGCGTAAGTACTATGAGTATGAATCACGGCTTCTATATCATCCCTTGATTTATAGAGTTCTTGATGAAGTTGGTATTCAACAGATGGTTTTCTGTTTCCCCGGGTAATATTTCCTTCTAGGTCCAACAAGACAAGGTCTTTTGTAGTAGTTGTTAAATAGTCCATTCCGCTTGGAGTGATAATAAACCCATTTTCTAATTTACTGCTGATATTTCCCCAGGTTGAGTAAACTAGCTCCTGGTTAACCATCTCTTTACATGTATATATAATTTCTTCTTTGATTTTAGGATACTTAGATGATGTCACTTCTCTCTTCCCCTCTATTCTTAATTTCTTTTCCGATAATCTATTTAAAAAATTTCTCGATGTTTTCTTTATCGGGTTTCTTTATGACACCTTTCTCGGTGATAATGCCCCAGACGAATTTATTTGGTGTAATATCAAAAGATGGGTTAAAAACTTCTACGTTTTCTGGAGCTATACTCAAATCATTTATCTTGGTTACTTCATCATCATCCCTGGTTTCTATTGGTATTTCTGAACCATTATTTAATGTAAGATCAAAAGTTGATATAGGCGCTGCGACATAAAATGGTATATTATGGTGATGTGCTAATAAGGCAAGGGTATAAGTTCCTATTTTGTTTGCCACATCTCCATTTTTGGCAATTCTATCAGCACCTACTATTACAGTATCTATCATATTTTTTTTCATGCAGTAGCCGACCATATTGTCGGTTATTAAAGTAGTTGGGATTTTTTCTTTTAGTAGCTCCCATGCTGTTAATCGCGCCCCCTGTAAATACGGACGAGTTTCCGTTGCTATTATAGAGAGATTTTTACCTTCTTCCACAGCACTTCTGATAACTCCTAGAGCGGTACCATAATCAACAGTAGCGAGGGCTCCGGCATTACAGTGAGTTAGAACGGTAGAGTTGTCATCAATTAGACTTTGGCCGTTTTTGCCAATAGCTTTATTTGTTTGTTTGTCTTCTTTAGCAATCTCTACAGCTTCTTTCTCAGCTTCTTCAACCAAAATCTCAAGGCTCATTAATTCTAACTTAGAAAGCTTATTTATAATTCGGTCTACTGCCCACTGCAAATTAACAGCTGTAGGCCTTGATTCTTTTAGCGTTTTTTCAATTTGTTTCATCTCATTTTTAATTTGATCTTTTTTAATTGGGTCTGTGGCATTGTTGGATTTTTTTGCTAGCTCTTGCAATCCAAGTACTACTCCAAATGCAGCTGCCGCACCTATCGCAGGGGCACCGCGAATAATCATTTTAGAAATAGCGTCTGCTACATCAGTATGGGTTTTACAATTAAAATAAATTTCTTCATGAGGCAATTTTCTTTGGTCAAGAAGTACCAGTTGATTACTATCCCATTTAAAGTGATTCATAAAAAAACTCCCCTATCCAATGGCTGATTTTCATAACATATTTCCACACATATTTCCACAATAACGTAAATTATTCCTTCAATTTATCAATTTTGAATGGTTTCTACTTTTATTGATCCCATTTTAACTTTTTGCCATCAGTATAAAAAACAATACTTCCCTGTTGGTCAACTCTTTCCCTGTGTATATTTTTATTTTTTAATTTTTTTATTACCTCTGGATCTGGTAGATTTCTTGGATTGTCACCAACAGTTACAACAGCAACGTCAGGATCTATAATCTCTAAGAATCTTGTTGAACTAGCTTTTTTACTTCCCATACGGCTTACTTTTAACATGTTTGCATTTTTTACCTTTTCCATGGTTTTGTCATTGTCGACTAATTGACGCTCAATTTTTTTGTTTATAGCTCCAGTATGTAAGAAGGATACATCCTTATATGATATTAACGTTACCAGAGAGTTATTTCGTAAGTCAATGGGTTGTAAGTGAGATATTTCTTTGGGAGACAAAAAGAATAGTTTTAAATTTTCATTTATGGTAAATTGCATAGATTTTTTCCCAGTGAAAAAGCTGTCAATTTTGGCTTTATAAGCTGCATTCAAATACTTATGGTTATAGCTTGTTGGAGCGGAACTACCTGTATCAATAATCTTTTTGACATCAAAGTTTTTAATTATTTTAGGTAAACCGCTTATGTATGGGTTAGTAGGGTTTGAGACTATAAGAAAATCTATAGTCTCAATATTTAGGTTTTGTAGGTAGGCTTTGAGCTGATTTTTTCCTCCTCCATCAATTAATATATTTTTGTCTTCTGAGGTTTTAATCAGTGTAGCTTCACCGTATCCCACATCAATAAAATGTATTTCCATAAGCTCACTTTTTCGTTCGAATCTTTCGATAATATTGTTGTTATTTGGAACAGCGTATGCTTCTTTTAGAGGAACTTGAAAGACAATTATTAAAGCAAAAAATAATAGTAAGGCGATTAACTTTAATTTCAATTTAATCACCTTTCTTTTTTTCTTTATTTAAATAAATTTTTGCTTTTTCGTATTCTTGATGAGCTAATTCGTTTTTTTGTAAAAGCTGATAAACTAATCCGATTTCGAAATGGATTTTTCCTTCTTTTGGATTAAGGGCGAGTGCTCTTTTGTAATGGTTCAAAGCTTCTTTTAATTTCCCCTGATAACTTAGTGCTTTACCAAGATTAAGATGTGTTTCCCAGTCGCCTGTTTTTAACTGCAGTGCCATTTTGAAGGTTGATTCACTTTTGTCAAATTCCCCTAAGTTAAAATAAGTGGCTCCCAGGTTAAAATAAGCATCAAATAGATTAGAGTTATACTCTGTGGCTCTAGAAAAATTTATAAGCGCTTTTTCAAATTCTTTTTGCTTGATATAAATATTGCCAATTAAATTGTATATAACTCCTTTTAGCTCATCTTCCTTAATTAGAGCCAGTACTAGCCTTAATTCTTTTAGGCCTTCTTCGTAATTTCCTTTCTCTGCATTAGCTATTCCAAGATAGAAGTGTCCGATAATCATGTTAGGATTAAGTTTGACAACTTTTTCAAATTCATTTCTTGCTTCATCATACATTAAAAGATCAAAGTATCCAAGTCCTCTTTCTAAAGTTTTAATTGTGGTTGAGTACTTAGTTTCATCTGTTGCTTGATTGATTATTTCGTTTGTATCTTCAATATCTTCGCTTAGCTTATCTTTATTACTTTCACTTTCATCGTTTTTACTGCCATCAACTCGTGACTCTTCTATTGATTTTTTATTATATTCTGAGTCTTTTTTTGAATTGATATCTTCTTTTGAGCTATTTGATTGTGCTTTAGAAAATATTTCATTTAATATATCCATATTATCCCCGTCTAGGTCTTTGCTTAAATATTCAGCCAACCCAGATGATTCTAGATAAGCTGAAATTAGTGACTCATCTAATTGATCTGGTATGTCTATCTTGAATTTTTCTTGTAATTCCCATAACTTTTCCTCAAATCCAAGCCAATAGCCTATGTATTCGTCAATATTTGATCTTAAGTCAATTAAGCGCTGTTTGATTTTATCTTTGTCACAGTTTTCTCCTTGAGTTTCTAATTTGTTTTCAATTTCCTTTAATTCTGTAAAAATTTTATCGAATTCCTCGCTAAACAAGGTATAACCTCCTTATTCATTAATTCTAATGAAATAGTTATATTGATTTTAATAAATTAATCTTTTATAATTAGTCTGTACAATATTGTGTTTTAAATGATGATTTTTTCGAGGTGAGTTGTTTGGAAAATAAGTATATTAAAGTGTTAATAGTTTTGGGAGCTATATGCGTAGTATTTTTATTTGGTCTTATATTTGGTTATGCTTATATAGCAAGAGAAGTAGGAGGAATTTTTCAAGTTGAGACCTGGCAGAATTTATTCTATCAGCTAAGAAACTTTTTTTCATGAAATTACTTCTTAGCACCAGAATCAGATATAAAATTTATAAAAAAATATTTTTTATCTATTGACTCATAATCTTTTTTAAGTTATACTATCTATTGCCTTAGGAAAAATAAAGGCTTGCGCGGGGCTGTAGTGAAGTGGCTTAACACGCCGGCCTGTCACGCCGGAGATCGCGGGTTCAAATCCCGTCAGCCCCGCCATTACATTATATTGCTAAATATGAGCTGACGTAGCTCAATCGGCAGAGCAGCTGACTTGTAATCAGCAGGCTTGGGGTTCAAGTCCCCACGTCAGCTCCATTAATTTATAATAGTAGATTTTTCGTGGAGAGGTACCCGAGTTCGGCCAAAGGGGGCAGACTGTAAATCTGCTGGCGTAAGCCTTCGAAGGTTCGAATCCTTCCCTCTCCACCAATTTATGTGCAAAAATTTAATTTCTATGTATTTTTTATTTTGGGGTGTAGCCAAGCGGTAAGGCACGGGGTTTTGGTCTCCGCATGCGCAGGTTCGAATCCTGCCACCCCAGCCAATATGTGAGCCATTAGCTCAGTTGGCAGAGCACCTGACTTTTAATCAGGGTGTCCCAGGTTCGAATCCTGGATGGCTCACCATATTATTTCAACACAGTAAAACAGTAAAGACGAAAATATTATATGAGAACAAAAAGGAAAAAAGTAAAAATAAAAGAAAAAGTAAGAAAACAGTGTTGAGCAATCAATGCCGATTGCCTTACACTGTTTTTTATTTTGACTTTATATAGCTATTTATTTTTGATAGAAAAAAGTAGCAATTGATTTAAACCCTAACTTTCTAGCATCAAATATTTGCTCGGTACTACCTACAAAAAGTATTCCACCTTTTTTTAAGGCATCATAAAACTTTTTATAAAGTTCTTTTTTTGCTTCTTCAGTAAAATATATCATTACATTTCGGCAGAGTATCAAGTCAAAGCTGTGATCAAATTTATCCTCTAGCATATTTTGTTTTTCGAAGGCAACACAATCTCTAATTTTCTTGTCAATTCTATAATTGTTGCCTTCTTTAGTAAAATATTTGTCTATATAATCTGGTTTGACACCTTTTACCCTATCCTGAGGATATAAACCTTCTTTAGCCTTTTTTAATGCCATTTCATCTATATCTGTTGCATAAACATTAATTTTATTAAAAGGCAAGAACTTCGACATAACCATAACAAGGGTATATGGCTCCTCCCCCGTAGAGCACCCAGCGCTCCAAACCTTTAGACTTTTGTCATTGCTATTTTCTAATAACTTTGGGAGCATTTCATTTTCTAGTACACTCCAGCGATCAGCATTTCTAAAAAATTCTGAGACATTAATCGTTAATCTATCAAGAAATTCTTGGTATAGCTGCTGATCCTTTCGTAGGGCTTCCCAATAGTCCTCATATTTATCAAAGCCTCGTTTTCTCATCAAGCTGTTGAGGCGTCTCTTCATTTGTTTTTCTTTATATTGGTTTAAGTCGATGCCTGTTTTATTGTACACTTGTTTTTTAAAGTTTTCGAAGGCAGCGTCTGTTGTCAAAAGCTCACACTTCCTCTCCCTTTAAATATTAATCTTGATATACCCAACTTTCTAGGGTTAAATTGTAATCAATAATCTCGTCCTGGGAAAAGAAGAGACCTATTTCTTTTTCGGCACTTTCAGGGCTGTCAGAACCATGGACTATATTTGCTCCTATGGTAAGTGCTAGATCCCCTCTGATAGTTCCTGGAGCTGCTTTTTTGGGGTCTGTTTCACCCATTATGTTTCTTGTCACTTCTATTGCATTTTCCCCTTCCCATACCATTGCGATTACTGGCCCGCTGGTTATGTAATCGATTAAACTTTGGAAGAAAGGCTTTCCTTCGTGTTCGCCGTAATGTGTTTTTGCTAGTGACTCGGAAATCTGCATTAGCTTTAAACCTTTTAGTTTAAGCCCCTTGTTTTCAAGACGGCTGATAACGTTTCCTGCTAGATTCCTTTGAACTCCATCTGGCTTGATCATTACAAATGTCTTTTCCATTGTTAAAGTCCTCCTTATTGTTCATAATTAGTTTCATACATAGATATAGTATAGAATATTTTACTACAACATTCAACAAATGCGTAAAATTTCTCTTCTATACCACGAAAACTAGATTTAATTTCATCTGTCTGATTTTTTGATTTATTCCAAATTTAACCCTCTTCTTCTTTCTTTTATCTCATCATAAAGCAATTGTGAAGCTTTAAGGGGATCAGGTTCAGCGATGAAATATCCACCAAACAATTCTTTGGATGTTTGCGTTAACAGTTTGACCACTTCTTTACTTCCAAGTATTGGGGGCACGACTTCTACATGTGTTGGAAGCCCACCAGTAACAGCCCAGGTTCCAATTGAAATAGCTTTTTCTGTGGTGGATTCAGGGGCGCTAGCTACTACTGGCAGTTGATTTAGGTCAACACCTAATTTGTTAGCTAAAGCGACTGCAATATCTACTGCCCTTGAATTATCAACACAAGAACCTACATGAAGAACAAGAGGTAATGGTCCTCCAAGTCCTGCAGCTTCACCTACTGCTGTAAGAACATTTTTTAGGCCCTCCCCTGCATACTCGTTGGTTGCTTCGGGAGTTAAAAGCCCATGTCTAGCAAAGGCACCGCCTCCACAACCGGTAGCTAAAACTAATATATTATTTTTGGCAAGTTCTTTGGCCATCGTGATGTAATTTTCGTCCTGTTTTATCTTGACATTATTACAACCTGCAAAAAGACAGACGCCCTGTATATTACCTTCGGCTATATTATCGATTAAAGGTTTTAATGGATCTTCACTATTTACTTTGCTAAGAGCATCAACAATAGCTTCTGTTGAGAACCCTGCATAAGCTGTTGTTTTATCATCCGGTATATTTGTTTTTTCGGGGTTTCTGTTTTTGTAAGCTTTAATTGATTCTTTAATGATATCTTTGGCACAGTCTTTTGCGTTTTCTTCATCTATTTCCATATGAGTTGCACCTTTTATTTTACTTGTTGGCATTGTGGTGATTATTTTTGTGTGGTAACAGTCAGCTATTTTTGTAAGTGATGGTAGGACACACTGATAATCTGTTACTACTGCTTCTAAGGCACCTGTAACAATTGCCATTTCCTGCGAAACTGAATGGGTGGCTGATGGAATGCCGTGGCGCATTAGTACTTCATTGCCAGTACAACAGATACCCACTATATTTATTCCTTCACTTGCCCCTACACTTTTAGCTTCATCTTCAAGTTCACTTGCAACCTGGACCATAATATCTGATAAGGCCGGGTTATGGCCGTGAACGGCAATATTGACTGCACTTTCTTTTAGGACTCCTAAGTTTGCCTCGGTTTTAACTGGTTTTGGGGTTCCAAATAATATATCTGAAATGTCTGTTGCCATGTGACAGCCAGCGTAGTCAGCAAGGGCACATTTAACCCCGCCCATTATTAAGTTACTTACCTCAGAATCATTACCATAATGAGTTCTGTGCATTATCTCGGATACTATACTATCTATTCCTTCTGGTACTACTCCTAATTCAGTTAGTTTTTTGGCCATGCCCTCAGTAACTGTAGTTGCAGCCCACAGGTTTGCTTCTTCTTTCTCGGAGAATTCACCAAGAGCGGCTCTACCTACTTCTATTGCTATTTCACTGTCTTCTTTGCCACCAGTTTCAATACCAAGTCTGCTGGCGACGTTTTTTAATTTTTCGCTATCTTTTATCGGGTAGTCTTTGTATTCTCCTTTACCGGATTTCAGCAGTATATGAGCTAGATGTTTCGCATGACCAGAATGAGAAGCAGTTCCTGCTGCAATTTGGCGAATAAGATTTCTTGCTACTATAGTATCAGCATCAGCACCGCATGTTCCCTCGGATAGATTTTCATCAAAGGGGTCAATTCTACACGGGCCTTGAAGACAGATTTTGCAGCATACCCCAAGAGAACCAAATCCACATTGGGGTGATTGCTCTTCATATCTATCCCAGATAGTTTGTATTTTCTCATTATCTGATTTTTCAAGCATTTTTTCTGTAGCCTTATCTTTGGTGTACCCGGAAAAATCTTTTCTACTCATTCTATCACCTCTCCCTTTTAAAATTCTTATTTACTTTGTATCTGCGTATCTGCTAAATTAATGTTTTTGAATCTTTAAAGTTTTTGATATTTAGTTTTCTTTTACATTTGGGGCAGTACCTGGCATATTCACTATCTTCATTTACTGACCCTAAATTCAACTCTGATTCACTTTTAGTTTTGTAATTAACCTCATTTATAGTTTGGTCTGTAAAAAAGTATAAGTTTTCACAGTTACCACATTTAATAACGTCAAACTCTGCCCCCCACGGATCAATGTATTTTCTGCTATCTTGTATCTTAGTTTTTGCCTGACCTGTCGGGCAGACAACACTGCAGGCTTCGCAGCCGATGCATTCTTTAGGGGGTTCTTCAAATGGAGGAGCTACCTTTCTATCGATTCCTCTATTTACAAAACTTATTGCTCCTTTGTTTAACACATCGTTACACGTTCTAACACAAAGCCCACACAGGATGCATAGATTTTCCTTGTTCCTTTTTTTATCCTTATCTTCGTCTGTTACAAATCTGTCTTCGCTTTCAACTCCATAAGTTTTAGCGAGTTCTTTTATTTTTTCGGAACTTGGAGTTTTTGCTAGTAAAAGTTTTATTATCATTTCTCTTATTTCTAAGACCTCAGAAGAATTGGTAAAAACCTCTAACCCGTCAGTTCTAATTGGATAAGTACATGATGTTATAATTTTTGTTTTTTCTTTTTCTTTAATTTCCACACTACAAAGCCTGCAAGCTCCATAGGAAGGTACTCCTTTGTGATAACATAGTGTTGGTATTTTAAAGTCGTTTTTATTTAAGATATCTAAGAGGTTATCGTCTTTAGCTGCTGATATTTTTTTGCCATCAACATAAATAGATAAAGTCGTTTTGTTTTGCATTTTTTCCTCCCTTCTTTCTTTATTACTGGTATAATAAATCTGATTAGCATCAAACTATTTTACCAATATTGCATCAAAAGGACAGACCTCATAACAGCTTCCGCATTTAGTGCATTTTTCTTGATCTAATGAATGAGGTTCTTTTTTGACGCCTGAGATAGCATCTACAGGACAGGATTTAATACATTTTTGACAACCTCTACACTCCTCTTCAATGATAGAATAACTAATTAAGTCTTTACAAACCCCAGCGGGGCAATGTTTGTCATATATATGGCTCAGATATTCATTTTTGAAATACTTTAAGGTTGTAATGACAGGATTGGGTGCTAGTCTACCCAAGTTACAGAGGGCACCTCTTTGCATGGTCTTTGATACTTCTTTAATTAAAACTAAATCCCCTTCCTTTCCTTCTCCCTGTGTGATTTTATTAAGGATTTCTACTAGCTGTCTGCCCCCTTCGCGACAAGGGATGCATTTTCCACAGGATTCTTCCTGTGTAAAGTTTAAAAAGTACTTTGATACATCTACCATGCAGGTACTTTCATCCATAACTATCATCCCACCAGAGCCCATCATTGAACCTATCTCAGTAAGCTTTTCATAATCCAGTGGTATATCAATTTTGTTCTCAGGAATACATCCCCCCGAGGGACCCCCTGTTTGGACGGCTTTTAATTTTTTGTCACCTTTTATTCCTCCGCCGATGTCAAACACCAAGCTCTGAAGGGATATCCCCATGGGAACTTCTACAAGCCCTGTATTATTTACTTTTCCTGTTAGGGAAAAAACCATAGTTCCTGTACTATCTTTGGTTCCAATATTAGTGAACCATTTTGCTCCCTGATTTATTATGAAAGGAACGCTTGCCCACGTTTTGACATTATTTAAAACAGTTGGTTTTCCCCAAAGGCCCTGCTCGGTATTTCTAACGTATTTATCCCTTGGTTCGCCTAACTTGCCTTCGATAGAGGCAACTAGTGCACTTGACTCACCACATACGAAAGCTCCTCCACCTCTAGTTATCTTTACGTCAAAGGAAAAACCGCTCCCAAGAATATTTTCGCCAATATAACCATATTCTCTAGCCTGCTTTAGGGCGTGGCTGAAATTATTTACAGCTAGTGGGTATTCGTGACGTACATAGATGTAGCCTTTAGAAGCTCCAACGGCGTATGCACCAATGATCATCCCTTCAAGTACCAGGTGAGGATTTCCTTCAATTAAGCTTCTATCCTGAAAACATCCTGGATCACCTTCATCTGCATTGCAGATAATATATTTGTCCTGTTCTTCGGTCAAAAAAGCAGCTTCCCATTTTTTGCCCGTAGGAAATCCACCCCCGCCTCTACCTCTGAGCTTAGAATCTTTTACTTCTTTAATGACGTCTTCCTGATTCATATTTTCAAAGACCTTTTTTAAAGCTTCATAACCGCCTGTTGCGATATAATCATTTATATCTCTGGGGTTAATATCACCGTTATAACCAAACAGAAGTCTTTGTTGACTTTGGTAAAAAGGAATATCTTCTTCTTTGACGATCTTTTTCCCTGTGGTAGGATCTTCGTATAATAGCTCCTCAATTATTTCATTTCTTTTTATGGATTTTTCGATTATTGTATCTGCATCTTCAGGTCTTACCTGACGGTAGAAAATATTATCAGGTTTGATAACCATTACAGGCCCCTGCTCACAAAAACCATGGCAGCCTGTGTTCTTGACAGTAATTTCTGTTTCTATATCTTTAATATTATTTAACTTTTTCTTTAGATTGCTAAAAAGAGTACCTGCTCCTGATGCATTACAACCAGTGCCACAACATATCGATATAACCTTTTTTTTCAATTATCTCCCTCCAAGTATAAATCTTACTCAACTTGTTCTTCTAGCTCTTTAAGGATGGAGTCAACTTGGTTAACTGTAAGGTTTCCTCTGTATTTTCCATTAACGGTTATAAGAGGCCCTAATGCACAGGCTCCAACACAGTTTACAGTTTCAAGGCTAAAATTTTGGTCTTTAGTCGTTTCGCCGGGTTTTATATGTAGATGATCAGATATTTTATCAAGCATTTTTGGGGCTTTTCTTACATGACAAGCGGTTCCCATGCATACATGGATTTCGAATTTACCTTTTGGGGTTAATGAAAAACAACTATAAAAAGTGGCAAGGCTATAGAGCCTACTTAAAGGAATGTTTAGTTTTTCTGAACAGATCTTTAGAGCATCTTTTGGAAGATAGCGAAATTTATCTTGAATTTCCTGAAGGAGAGCAATATAATCGGGTTCTTCTCCCATATATTTGCTGGTTATTTTATTAACCTCTTCTACTTTAATACTAACATTTTTTGTATTAATACTCATAACTTTTATTGGTAGAGTTCGACACTAAGCCTTATGCGAATCGGTAACAAACTCTACCATGAATTCCCTCCTTTTCTTTTTGACAAAATCTTCTGAAGGAATAAATTCTAATGCATTCGTGGGGCAGCTTTTTACACAGGTTGGAGGATTATTATCTTCTAAGTTTGTACATAAATCACACTTGATGATTTTTTCTTCATTGTTTTGGTAAGTTATAACACCGAAGGGGCAGGCAATAATGCAGTATTTGCAGCCAATGCATTTGTCGTTATCAATTAATACTGGATCAGCTTTGGATGGTTTTGTGAAGGCATTTGTAGGACATACATTTTTACAAGGAGGGTCTTCGCAGTGACGGCACTGCATTGGGAAGTTAGTTTCACCGGCTCTTTCTACAAAAATTCTTTTTCTTGGCAGAGTTTCTTCAAAAATTGCAGTATAAAGGTTCTTGCTTTTAGAGTGTGAAACGGCACACTCTAGTTCACAGGTTCTACAGGCAACACATTTTTGTGTGTTTACAACTATTAAATTATCCAAAATTAAATTACACCTCCTGATACCTAAGGCTATAGGGGATTTAACCTTAACATTGTATACACTTATTACATTCACATTCTATCTATGACATTCTATTTACTGGGTTTATATTCCTGCTAAGTAAATATGATTAAAAAAGCTCCCTATAAATGTATATAAGGAGCTCTAATCGCTATGTCTTTAAATCCACCCACACCTAGATATTACGTTTTATTATTAATTCTATACTCTGCAGATTTTTTATGGGCGTATAGTCCTTCCATCTCTGCAAGATGCATACATGCGTTAGCTAATTTTTTTGCTCCTCTTTCTGTAATCTTTTGATATGATAATACTTTTAAAAACTTGCCTACCCATAATCCATTGGTAAAACGTGCACCGGTTCCTGTGGGTAATATATGATTTGTACCTGACACGTAATCACCAAATGCTACCGGGGAGTTTGGGCCTATAAATAAAGAGCCGTAATTAGTTAGCTTCTCTATTAATTCATCATCGTTTTCTGTTATAACCTGTAAATGTTCTGGTGCAATCTTATTGGAGTATTCTGCGGCTTCGTCTAAATCATCAACTAACTTTACTACACCATATTTTTCCCAACTTTCTTTAATTACTTCTTTGGTCTCCAATGATTCAAGTTCTTTTGCAAATTCATTTTTAACGTTATCTATCAGTTCCTGGCTGGTTGTTACTAGTATTGCGACAGAATCTGGGTCATGTTCGCATTTTGCAAGAAGATCAATAGCTACTAAATTTGGGTCAGCCAGTTCATCAGCTATTATTAGAACTTCACTTGGACCAGCAAGCATATCAATTCCTACATCGCCACTTACTTGTCTTTTAGCTTCTGTGACAAAGGTATTGCCAGGGCCAACTATCATGTCAACAGGAGGTATTGAACTGGTTCCATAAGCATAAGTAGCAATCGCTTGAGCTCCTCCCATCATGAATATTTCGTCTGCACCGGCTATATCCATAGCTACGACTACTATAGGATGAATAGTACCATGAGTCTTACTAGGTGGAGCACAAGCTGCGATTCTTTTTACCCCTGCAGTTCTGGCAGGTATAATTGACATTAAAGCAGATGAAGGAAGGGGGTATCTTCCTGCAGGAACATAGCAACCACATGACTCGATTGGTATTATTTTATGTCCAAGCTCTACTCCTTCAATGTTTTGACAATGAAGCGGCTTTAAGCATTCAAGCTGGTTTTTAGAAAAAAAACTTATTTGGCTGGCAGCAAATTTAATTTTATTAATAGTCTCATCATCAACCTCTTCATAAGCTTTAGTTATATCTTCTTTTGATAATCGGAGATTTTCAGGTTTTAATTTTATACCATCATATTTTTCGATTAATTCTACTAAGCCATTGTCTTTTTTGGTTTTTACCTTCTCTATTATTTCTGCTACACTATTTTTAATCTCAACTTTTTTTGTCATTATGTAATATCCTCCAATCATTTTAAATTATATTTTGATATAAATCTATTTTAAATAGACAAAGCTATTGGTATAATTAAGTAAAATTTATAAATTAAATTAAGCAAGGAGGTCGTTGCGGATGTCTTCAAACAGTACAGTACATTTTTATAGTGAAGAACCAAAGAGCACTAAAGATATTGGGGAATTTTTAAAAATGATAGGTGAGAAGCTTTCTAATGAAGGTTCTTTTAGCCTTCAGCAGGGCGAAACAGAACATAATATAGCGCCGTCAGGAGCAACCAAACTAGAGTTGAAATATAAGACAAAGCAAGATAAACATGAGTTTGAAATAGAAATTGAATGGAAGCCTGGTTCTGATGACGTAATTATTAAATAAAGAATTGAATATTTTGATTAAAAGAAATAATAATCATTAAATACTAATCAGGAGTTAGAAAGACAAATTATCTCTCTAACTCCCTTTTATCTTTCTATTTACAGTCCTTCTTCCATTTTCATTTCAACATCTTCCAATAATCTGGTTATTGTGCTTTCTAGCTCATTTAGAAGAGGTTTTGCTTCGCTGTTATCATCAATTACATTACGAAGCTTTCTGATGTCTAGTTGCCACCTACTCAAGAGTGCAGTTGATTCAAGACGGTGACCTGAATCAATCATTCCCTGTATAACTTCATCAATATTTTTCCTATCTTCTAGCAATATTATGCCTCCCTTCTACTTAAGTTTTTTGGTCTGTATTATCTGAAGTAGTACCAGTTGCATCATCTTTTTTGAAATTTAAAACTTCATTCTTATTGAAATTTAAGTCTTCACTTTCTGGTTTTAGATCAAACTTGTTATCACTCTTGTTATCATTGTCATCGCTTTTTAGTTGTATGTCATCAAATAACTCACTTTTTAACTCCACGTCTTCTGTTAATCTAGAAATAATTTTTTCTAGTTCACTTAAGTAAGGTTTAGCTTCACTATTACTTGCGATTACTTTGCGTACCTTTCTTATATCAAGCTGCCATTTGCTAAGTAGTGCTGTTAATTCAAGGTAACTTCCGCTATCTGTCATATTAGCTAGGATATCATCGATACTTTTTTCTTTTCCAACAGCCATATGCTTGCCCTCCTTGTACTATAAAATTTTTACTCTACTCTATTTTCTTTCAAAGAAAAGATAATTCCTTCAAATTCGACAAATTTATTAAAAAATACACAAAAAAGCCGCGTTTATTCTAAAACACGGCTAAGGACATATCAGATAAATGTCAGCATAATAATATTGTGTTTTTAGAATATTACCCCTTAAGGTCACGGCAATATTTTTGTATAGTTTCTTCTTTTGGTGGCTGGGTTAATAGCGAAACCACTATAAAGAATATTGCTGATGCAGGGACCAACCAGACTTGGTGTCCTGTTGGTAATAGAAAATCGTCCCAGATCCATTCACTTGCAAAGAACCAGTGGGCACTACCTAAAGCATAGTGGGCATAAAGCCATGAGAATAGTGAGAGTGGGAAGAATACTGCTATTGTAGAAATGGTAGCAGTTTTAGTTGCCTTATCCCACCACAGTCCAAGCACCAATGGGAAGCCGGTAGTACAAATGATGACTATAAAGGCCCAGCCAGATAGATCAAGAACTAAAGCTATTGGATTTAATGCGAAGATGGCGCAGACGATCATTATTATAATAGTCCACAAGCGAAGTGATTTGACCGGGTTTTCTAAAGCCCATTTTTGCCCAAAGACTTTACCCATCCAGTCACGGCTAACAAGCACATTCATAACCATTACCCAGCCAGCAGCTGTTGCCATGGAGATAGCAAGGCCACCTGCTGTTAAGATTCCAAGTACTATGGGGTTTCCTAAAGCTTCTGTTAAGGCAATATACGAATAATCGGTTTCAGCAGCACCTCCGATGGCAAAGGCCTCTTGAATCATAACAAGGACTTCTTCAGCATTCTCAGCTCCCTGATCCATCATGTAATGATAAGTTTCTAAAAGGTATCTAGCTGCTGTACCAGCGATAAGAAGACCCCAGTACATAGGAAATCCAACGATTACTGCCCATAGAACTGAACGGCGCGCATCTTTTATGTCTACGGAAGTAAAGAAACGTACTACTGAATACGGCATAGTTGTGAAGCCGTAATGCCATACAAAGAAAAATCCTATAGCTCCAGTCCAGTAACTCATAATTGGATGAGAGAATGCTTCGGGATCAACGTGAGGCATGAGCCAGAAATCAGGATTATTTGCATAAACAGCTTCACTAAGCCCCCCAAAGCCGCCAAAATATATAAGGATAGTAAAAGCAACGACTAGAGAAGCTATTGTCATCAAAACTCCTTGAAAAGCTGTAGCAAAGGTAGTAGCAACCATACCGCCCATATAAACGTAGAAGATTGTTACTGCAGTTGCAATAAAAATAGCCCAAGGGTAAGGAATTCTTAAAATTGCCACCATAAAGAGTCCTACACCAACAAGAGAAAGGGTGATATAGGACCAACCGGAGAAGAGTGCAGGAAGCCCTGTTATTACCCTCATTAATTTTTCATTTTCGTACCTATCTACAAAGTAATCTGTGAAGGACACGGGCGCATATCTTCTTAAAGGTGCTGCTGTAAGCATAGAAGCAAGTGGTAGACCGGCAATGATCGAACTAAGAACCCACCAAAAAGGATAACCCATCATGAACACAAATGCTGGCATCCCTAGAAAAGTAGCCGGGCTAAAAAAAGCTGCTGCAAGAGCGGAACCGTTTACTGCTGGACCTATTTTTCTTCCGGCAATATAATAATCCATAGGGTCAGCTGAAGCTTTTCTCGTTGCAACTCCAATATAAATTAAAACAGCAAAGTATAAAATAGCTGCAATAACAACGGGAGCACTAACTTCCATTAGAGGACACCTCCTCCTCTTCTTCTTCATTCTTCTGTTTTTCTCTTTCTTCTGCTTTTTCTGGTATATAGACCCACATTAATGCTAGAGCCATGTTAATAACACAAAGGGAAATAATCGACGTATAAATGAATTGAGGGGCAATTCCTACTCCGTCGTAAGGCGGGATTACAGTCATTTCAAGGATCATGATACCAATATTGTAGCCATACAGTAGAGCAATACCGACGAAAAAAATTGGATGCATTCCTTTAAACATAACAAACCTCCTTACTTTTGATTTACTAACTAATTCTAAATACAAATTTAACTTACCAAATTAATTTTTAGCTGTTCTCACCCCCTTACTTATAGAACCTCTTAAATTTAAAAACATTCTAACAAATTACCGTGCTTGTGCTTTATTAATCAGCTATTATACAATCTTTTTTCGTAAGTAAGCTTAAAATGTATTTCTGACAGCAAAAACATACAAGCAAATGGAATTCCAATACCTACTATAAAACCAAGTAAAATGTCTTGAGACAGGTCTATTCCAGCTTTGTAAAGAAGTGCATTTATTCCTACTCCAAGTAGAAAATAAGGCGTGTATAATTTTCGTTTACAATAAGCTCTATACCATAAGTCTCGTTCTTCTTTGGAAGTAAACTCATAAATTCTTGTTTTTCTCTTATCTTTAATCTCAAGGGTGACGGTATTATCACTGTCTATGTTTTTTAAATCTTCTTCAGACTTTAAGATAAATTCATCTTCTTTGCTCATTGTATTTTCATTAACTTGTGAATCTTTTTTATGTTCATCTTTCTTTTTTTCTTAGGCATTTAGTAATGCCTCCTTCCTTAACTATTAAATTATAGAAGTTAGGTAGTTGATATCAGTTAGTTAATGTCAGAACAAGATTTATTTTTCATTATTTTTGGATAGTTGTGTCAAATTAAGGAGAGGACTGTCTACTTATTTGTATATTTATTAATATTGGTACAAAAAAATGAGTTATTTTTAAAAATAGTATAAATTTTTTATTTTAGAACTATTTATGTTTTTAGTTTGCCTAGGTTTTTAGTAAAATTCTGCCTACATATCTTTTATGAATTGAAGATATGTAGGCAGATATTTGGTTATTCTCTACCAATAATGTAGCGATAAGGGTCTACTTTTTCTCTTAGAAGATCTAGTTCTTCTTTTGAAGGAATTGGGCTTTCTTCTAAGTTATCGCTCCACAGTAGTTTGAACCCGGTATTTTCTTCTATTTTTTCTTTAGTTACTCCGGGATGGATACTCTCAACTTTCATTCTGCCAGTCTTATCGTCATAACCCATCACACACAAATCGGTGATAACCTTGTATGGCCCTGTACCCTCAGGTAGGCCCACATCCTCTCTTGTTCCTGGCCCGTTTAGATATCCAGGAGTGGTAAGAAAATCGACTTTTTCTACAAATCTTTGTTTGACATGGGGAGTGATAACCATGGTGTTCCAGCATAGAGAAGCTAGTTCATTTGCTCCTCCGCTGCCTGGCAGTCTAACCTTTGGCTTGTAATAATCATCACCGATAATGGTGGAGTTAAGATTGCCATATTTATCTATTTGGGCTCCTCCAAGGAATGTAAAGTCTACCATTCCAGCTTGACATAGTTCCATAATCTCTGCCATGCTAGTAGACATAATTCCTTTATAAAAAGTTCTTGAATCACCAACGCTTATTGGCATTGTTGGAAGCTGTGGTCCCAAGCCACCAGCTTCAAACATTATTATTAGATCGGGGGCCACGGTTCGCTGGCTAAGCATTGCAGCAGCACAGGGCGCCCCGGTTCCAACCACTACAGTACTTTTATCTTCCAAAAACCTAGAAGCAAGAGTGATCATTAACTCCATCTGATTATAATCGGCACTTTTCATTTCAATCCCCTCCTTTTAACAAAATGATCCTTGTTTGTAATGCCTTCATCTTATTCTCCTAACTCTTCCAAGTCTTCAATTAGCACTTCTTTTCTTCTAAGATCTTTTAATTTTTCTATACCTCCACAAAGCTGTAGATATTCGCTAAAATCAGAAGTGCTGTAGATATATTTTTGGAGGAATTCATCAATTTTGCCCTCCTGCTCCTGCTGTAACCATTCGTTTAGATGTTCTTCATCGCTAAAATATCTGTATGGCATATTCCCCGGATAACAACCATAAGGCACTTCTGCTACAGCATCTACTAAAAAGTAAGGAATGCTTACTTTATCAGTTTCATTTCTCATTTGAGAATGAGGGACTAGCTCTTCGGTTGTTACTATTACATATTTTGAAGCCTTAACTATATCAATATCTCCCACGTCAATTCCTTCAATTTGACAGTTGCCGTATATATCTGCTTTATGAACATGTATACAAGCCACATCAACGGGAAGCGCTGGTAAAGCTGCATATTTTTGTCCAGTAAAAGGGCAGTGCATTACTTTGGCACCGCTGTATTTAAAGGTATCTGTACCTAAAAGTGCTCTACTTGGTAAAAATGATAAACCCATGGCAGCAGCTTTGTAGCGCCAGGTCAAAGTTGCGTTAGTCCATTCGCATACTTCAACTCCGTATTTTTCAAATGCATCCCTTGCGCTCTTAGATAGACCTCTTGCTTCAAGGCCAACTACATAAGCTGCATCACATCTATCTACTGCACCACCAGCCATTAATATTTGACCATCATGGGTTGCAGTGTGCCCTGATAGAGCGAGATTTTTCTTTCTTTGTCTTACTATTTCATGATAAATAGCAGTAGGTATCCTATTAGTCCCAAATCCACCAACTGCTAAATAAATGCCATCTTCAATATATTTATTTACAGCTTCTTTTACCGAGGTTACCTTACTTTTCATTTCTCGAGATTTATTTTTGAAAAACTTTCTTGAACCTTCAGCATCAGGTTTTTTAAACAATTTACCTTTTCCTTCTTGCAAGCCAATTAGCTCTTCATAACTCATAAAATTCACCTACCTTATATTTGGTTAATTAAATTTAGTTACTAATCAATAAATTGACAAATCAGTAAAATTATAAATATGAATTAGATGTTATTAGAGGGCCTGGCATATAAATACCAGGCCCCATTAGTGGAACATTTAATTATATATTTTAGGCTTCTTTTCTTTGTTCAAGCTGATCATGGAGGTTGAAATCTTCTATAGCTTTATCTCTTAATTTATATTTTTGGATCTTACCGCTTGCAGTCATAGGGTAATCATCGATGAATTTAATGTATTTAGGTATCTTATGTCTAGCTATTTGCCCAGTGCAAAATTCTTTTATCTCATTTTCTGTAGCTTCTTCGCCTTCTGCAAGTTTGATATAAGCGGCTAGCTCTTCCCCGTACTTTTTACTTGGTGCACCAATAATTTGTACATCTGAAACTTTCGGATGAGTATATAAGAACTCTTCGATTTCTCTTGGATAAATGTTTTCGCCGCCGCGGATGATCATGTCTTTTAGACGTCCTGTTACAGACAGATAACCTTCTTCGTCCATAACTCCTAGGTCTCCAGTACATACCCAGCCGTTTTCAGTGATAGTTTCGTTTGTTTCGTCTTCCATTTTGTAGTAGCCTTTCATTATGGGGTAGCCCCTGGCTCGAATTTCCCCGGTTTCTCCTGGATCCACCTCTTCATCTGTTTCAGGGTCGAACACTTTAACCTCAATATTTGGAAGTGGTCGCCCTACTGTAGAGACTCTTCGTTCTAATGGATCTGAAGGTCTGGTTTTTGTAAGGACCGGTGAGGTCTCTGTCTGGCCAAAAGATATAGTTACTTCTGGTGCCATGTGTTCTGTCACCTGTTTCATAAGTTCCATGGGACAGTTAGATCCTGCCATTATACCTGTGCGAAGATGTTTGAGGTCATATTCTTCAAAATCAGGGTGGTCAAGTACTACTCTCCACATAGTAGGGACGCCCTGGCAGGCAGTGCTTTTACCTTTGTCTAATGTCTTTAGCACCCACTCTGGGTCAAAGAATGGTACGGGAAGTATAGTGGCTCCGTGAGTAAGACATGCTGTAATACTCATTGTCAGACCAAAACAGTGAAAGAATGGTACGGGAGTACAAAGTCGTTCAGCGTCGGTGTAGTTTTGGGCTTCACCGACATACCAAGCATTATTTATGACATTGTAGTGGGTAAGCATAACACCCTTTGGAAAACCAGTGGTTCCAGAAGTATACTGTATATTAAAAACATCATGAGGGTCGCAGGCACTTTGATATCTAGATAGTTCATTGTCGGGAATCTCGCTGCCAAGTTCTAAGAACTCATTCCAGCTAAACATACCTGGATGTTCTTCATCTTTATCAGGGTCACTTTCTCCTCCGGCAAAAATTACATTTTTCAATTTAGGAAGGTTTTCTGAATTAAGTTTTCCTGGCTCACTGTCTTTTAATTCTGGGGCTATTTGATAGACAGAGTCCAAATATCTATTGCCTTTGTGTTCATCGATTAGTACCAAAGTGTTGCTGTCTGATTGTTGCAAGAGATACTCAAGTTCGCTGGCTTTGTAGTTGGTGTTAACTGTTACTAGGACAGCACCTATCTTGGCAGCTCCTCCTAGTGTAAAAATCCATTGGGGGATGTTAGTCCCCCACATGGCAACATGATCACCTTTTCTTACTCCAAGCATTCTTAAACTTTTAGCTACTTTATTACACATATCCCTATAGTCTTTGTACGAGTAGCTTTTTTCAAAAGGTGACACATAGACGATTGCTTCTTTGTCGCCATACTCTTCTGCCCTTTGATCTAAAAGATCGCCAAAGGTGGTTTCAAAGAAGTCATTTGGTGGTTTTCTTTGATCACCAACCAAAAAATCTTTGCCTTTTGTCATAGGCTAAACTCCTCTCCTTTAACAAGGTTTGAAATATTTAATATCAAGCAGATAACCTGTTCTTTCTGCTTTTTGCCTAATTACAGCTTCGACCTCCATGCCGCTACTTATTTCATCAGGACTGCATTCATCCAAACGATGAATGACAATTCCATCAGCTATTTTTATAGCTGCAAGTATAGTTGGTTTATCTTTTGGTGAGCCGTCTTTATTTACATAGGCCACAGTATAGCTGTATATAGTTCCTTTACTACCAACATCTATCCACTCTTCTAGTCTTTCAAAGCATTTTTCGCAGTAGAGTCTTGCAGGAACATAAGTGTAATCACATTTATTACAGCGGGTTCCAAATATTTTCCCATTTTCTTTTAACTCGTTGAAAAATTTTTGACCGGCAACTCCTGCAGTATAGCGATTTTTTACGGGAAAGCTGTTCCCTATACTATCTCTTGTAGAGGACCAATAGCCAGCATTAACATTTTTTGTAACCCTCTCAGTCAAAGCCATGTTAATCTCTCCTTTATTAATAAGGTTTAAAATATTTTATATCTGTAATAGCACCGGTTCTTTCTTCTTCTGGTTTCCAAACAGCCTTAACTTTCATCCCTATTTTGATATCTTCAGGTTTTACCTCGCCTAATAGATGCAAAATACCCATTCCTTTAGTAGCGCCATTAATTTCTATTACTGCAGGAAGGGGAGGATCCTCACCTTCCTCTACCCTACTTGCATCCCAGTGTACATTACAGATGGAAAAAGTATTGATAATCCCTGTATCTTCTACATATACCCAATCATCAGTTGGTCTAAAGCATAGTTCACAGAACATACGGGGTGGCAGCATAATACGTCCACATTCGTTGCATTTTTTTGCAATTATATTTCCTTTTTTTAGCTCGCTAAGATATTTACCAATTGCTTTCCCACAGTCCCAGGTATATTCGCAATCTAGACTATCAAAGGTATGGAATATATCGCCGGCTTTAATGTCTTTTTCAGATACGGAGGTACCACCGGATACCCATTTTTCCATATTTCCCATTGTTGTTCGCCTCCTTTATTAATAAATGATTAGCATCAAATATTTATGAGTTCTTAATTACCCATTACTACTACGGAACTAACCTGCATCAAGTCACCCCATGCCTGGGCTACGCCAAGCTTAGGTGAACCTGGCACTTGTCTTTCCCCGGCTTCGCCTCTAAGCTGCCAGAATAACTCTGCTATCTTCATAGTTCCTGCAGCTGCAATAGGGTTTCCAACACCCATTAAGCCACCAGATGGACACATAGCAATTTCCCCGTCCTGATCGAAGTAACCGTCTTTTAAAAGATCCACAGTTTTACCTTTCGGTGATAGCTGTAGTCCTTCCATATGATGAAGGGCTTTGTAATCAAAAGGATCATAAGGTTCTGCTATATCGATATCTTCTATTGGGTTTCTTATACCTGCCATATCATAAGCCATCCAGGCAGCTTTTTCGCAGTACCTTGGATAATACAAGTCTCTTGTTGCCCAGTATGCCGTATCAAGATTCCAACCTACTCCTTCCACCCAAACAGGCTGATCGGTTATCTGTCTTGCCACTCTGTCTGAGGCGAGCACTACTGCGACTGCTCCATCAGAAACAGGGCTAACATCTAGGCGGTTAACTGGATATGCCATAACTTCTGAATTTAGCACATCTTCTACTGTTACCTCGGTATCAAACTGGGAAGCAGGATGTTTTATCCCCTGATTTTTGTTTTTTTCTGCAACTATTGCCATGTCTTCTTTTGTATAGCCATATGTCTCCATATATCTTTTCATCTCCATGGCAAAAATCCAAAGTAAAGTAGGATCCAAAGGTCTTTCTGTGGTATGATCAAATATAGTCTTGAAAAATGCCTGGGCATGAGGCATAGCACTAGACATCTTTTCTTCGCAGACTACAACACAGGTATCAAAATGTCCTGATGCTACGTGATACCATCCGTGAATCAGTGAGTGTACTCCTGTAGCTCCACCTACATATACCCTCATAGTAGGTTTGTTAAATCCTCCACAGCCATCTGCTAGATATTCTCCTTTTTGATGGATACCATCAAAGGCATCAGGAGCACTACCATGTGCTATACTTTCGATATCATCAAGCTGCAAACCACAGCTGTCTAAAGCATTTTTAGTAGCCTCGTAAGATAATTCCTTAGGTGTTTCAAGTGCTCTTCTGACAAAATTAGTCATTCCAGCACCAACAACAGCGACGTCTCTCATTTTAAAAGCCTCCTTCTAAGAATTATGATTATTTAATTTTGATTATTTTTTTGAAATTATAAGCTTTAATAACGATCATTACTTAAGATTGTAACTACCCCGGTAGCTGTAGGGATGTTTCTCCAGGCAAAGGCAAGTCCTGTATTTGCACCTTCAATCTGTCTTTTGCCCGCCTCATTTCTAAGCTGTAAGACAACTTCGAGTAATTTTTGAAAACCATTAGCTTCGTGCATATGACCTACACCTAAATTACCTCCTGATACATTCACAGGTAAATCTCCGTTTTTTGAAAAGACCCCTTGTTCTAATAAGTCACCAGATTCTCCGGGGGAACAAAGTTTAAGAGCTTCTATATGCTGAAGTTCTTTGTAAGAGAAGGTATCGTCAATTTCAGCCAAAGATAACTCTTTTCTTGGATATTTTATTCCTGCCTGTTCGTAAGCTTTTTGGGCTGCTAATCTAGCGTATACAGCAGAGCCAAGCCCTTCATTTCTTGAATCTAAATTAGGAGTATCAGTAGCCCAGCTAATTCCTTTGACCCAAACAGGATTTTCACATAACTCTAAAGCTTTTTCCTCAGATGCAAGTAGGAATACAATAGCACCGTCCAAATCTTCGCTTGAGTCTAATCTATTTATCGGTTCAAAAAGAGCTGGTGAATTTAATACGTCTTTAGCATCTATATTAGCCCCATATGAGGCATAGGGGTTTGAAAGAGCATTTGCTTTATTTTTGGCTACTACTTTGGCACACTGCTCACGGGTATTTCCTGTTTCTTCAAGAAAACGGTTCATTTCTAGTCCAGCGATAAAATTTGGATTTTCATCTAGAGGTCTAACAGTAAGTGGATCGCATGCATAGGACATAACGTTTTCTTTTTGTTGAACATTTGAAGCTTTAGAAAAGGCTGAAGTAACTACAAGGTCTAGCTGTCCCGTTTGTATTTGCATCATAGCTGATGCTAGGCCCTGAAGGCCGTCTCCTGTAATACTTTGTACAGGCTTTAATACTGCACCAAGCTGATCTGGAACGTATTCATCTGCTATACTTACTCCTTCCATGAAATCTTCAGAAGAAGCAACAAAAGCGTCTACTTCTGTTGGATGAATACCTCCAGCATCTTCATAACACCTGGTGGCAGCTTCATAGATCATCTCTCTGTAAGAAACGTCTGGGGTTGTGCTCCCAAACTTTGAATAACCGACTCCGATTATAGCCACCTTTTTGTTCATTAAATAATCCCTCCTAAAGATATTGATAGTTTTTAACAGCCAAGCTGTCTTGCGATGACAAGGCGTTGTACTTCTGAAGTTCCCTCGCCTATCTCCATAAGTTTTGCATCACGAAGATAGCGCTCAACTGGATACTCTTTCATATATCCGTAGCCACCGTGTATTTGTATAGCATCTAGTGCAGCTCGAACAGAAGTTTCGGAAGCATAAAGTTTAGCCATAGATGCTTCTTTGGTAAATGGATAGCCATTATCCTTAAGCCAGGCAGCCCTGTAAGTGGCCAGGCGGGATAACTCTATCTGGGTTGCCATGTCTGCTATTTTGTTTTGAATTGACTGGAACTTAGCTATTGGCTTGCCAAATTGAACACGTTCATTAGCGTATCTTATTGTTTCGTCTAAACAAGCCTGTGCAATTCCTACTGATAGAGCAGCAATACTAATTCTTCCTCCATCTAGTGCTTTAAGAAATTGTTTAAATCCCTCTCCCTCATTGCCTAGAATATTTTCTTTGGGGATTCTTACATCTTCCATTATTAGTTCGGCTGTATCAGAGCCTTTTAGGCCCATCTTTTCGTAAGGTTCACTGACTTGAAAGCCAGGTGTTTCAGTTGGTACGATAAATGAACTTATACCTTTTGTGCCTTTGCTTTTATCTGTCATAGCAGTAACTACTGCTACAGACGCCTTGGACGCATTGGTAATAAAACATTTGTTACCGTTAATCACCCATTCATCTCCATCTAGAACTGCTGTTGTGCGTGTTCCACCTGCATCAGAACCTGCGTCTGGTTCTGTTAATCCAAAAGCAGCAAGGATTTTACCTTCTGCACAAGGTTTTAGCCATTTTTGTTTTTGCTCTTCAGTCCCAAATAAGTTTATCGGACCACTACCTATTGAACAATGAGCAGCATAAGTTATCCCTGTTGAAGCACAAGCTCTAGAAACTTCTTCAACAGCTATGGCATAAGACAAATAACCGGCGCTAGCACCCCCGTATTCTTCATCAAATGGTAAACCAAATAACCCCAGTTCACCCATTTGTTCAATTATTTCTGTGGGGAACTTTCCTTCATGGTCGATATCTTCGGCTTTTGGAGCGATTTCGTTTTGAGCAAAGCTGTTAACCATTTTCCAAATCTGCTTATGCTCATCTTCCAAAATGAAATCCATACTCATGCTGCTTTCCACCTCCTTTCAGTTGAGGAAAATATTTTATTTTGAACAAGTTTCACTATATAGATATTAAAGTGGACTAGATTTATGCATAGCTTGTTAACTTTTTTTAAAAAAATAAAAAAAGCAGCGAAATTCGCTGCTTATCCAAAGTCTATTTGCTTTGCTTTATTATTAACTTTTTTGGGTTTAGGATCTTTTTTTTAACTTAGGACCTTTTTTGTTTTTAGATTTTCTGGATTTTTTAGTTACTTGGTTTTTGTCTTTAGGGTTTTTCTTTTCTTTGGGTTTAATCAAGCACTTTTTGTCGTATCCTATAAGGTCTTCTCTTCCTGCTTTTTTTAGAGCTTCGTAAACCAGGTTATAATTTTTAGGATTTTTGTACTGGATAAGAGCTCTTTGCATTGCTTTTTCGTGAGGAGATTTTGGAACATAAACTTTTTTCATTGTATAGGGATCGAGTTCTGTATAATACATGCAGGTAGAAAGAGTTCCTGGAGTCGGATAAAAATCTTGAACCTGCTTAGGATAATGCCCTATATCTCTAAGATATTCAGCTAGTTGTATGGCTGCTTTTAAGTCAGAGCCAGGGTGACTTGACATCAAATAAGGAACTAGATATTGTTCTTTGCCAAGTTTTTTATTTACTTTCTGGTATTTGTTTACGAATTTTTCATATACTTTATGAGAGGGTTTCCCCATTTTCTTTAACACTGAAGGTGCTATATGCTCTGGAGCGACTTTTAACTGTCCGCTAACATGATGCTTACAAAGCTCTTCGATAAACTTTTCATTTTCTTGATCATATATAAGATAGTCATATCTAATACCTGAACGGATGAATACTTTTTTTACTCCATCAAGGTTACGTAATTTTTGTAAAAGTTCTAGGTATTCGTTGTGATCTACTTCTAAATTATTACATGGATTTGGTGTAAGGCACCTTCTATCTTTACAAACACCTCGATTTTCCTGTTTTGTGCAGGCTTTTTTCCTAAAGTTAGCAGTAGGTCCTCCTACATCATGGATGTAACCTTTGAATTTTGGGTCTTTTGTCATTTCTTTTGCATCTTCCAAAATTGAAGTGATACTTCTCGGCTGTACGATTCTACCCTGGTGAAAATGCAAAGCACAAAAACTGCAGCCACCGAAACATCCTCTACTGCTAACAAGGCTAAATTTTACCTCCTCTATAGCCGGCACACCGCCATTTTTCTCATACATCGGATGGTATGTCCTGGTGAAAGGGAGAAGATACAAACTGTCTAATTCTGAAGTTTCTAATGGTTCTGGAGGTGGATTTTGAACTACAAAATTATTATGTCTGTATGGCTCAATTAAAGGAACAGAATTGAATGGGTCAGTATTTTCATACTGTATTTTAAAGCTTTTGGCAAATTTTTCATTAGAAGATAAAATCTCGTCATAAGATGGAAGGAGTTTTCCCTCATATACGTTTTCTATACTCTTAGTTTTGTATACGGTTCCTTTAATATAAGTTAGATCATTAATACTAAGCCCACTGCTTAAAGCCTCTGCTGCTTCTATGGCAGGCTTTTCGCCCATCCCATAAATTAAAAGATCAGCTTTTGAGTCTAAAAGTATAGAACGTCTAACTTTATTTTCCCAATAATCATAATGAGCGAGCCTTCTAAGACTTGCTTCTAACCCACCTAATATTACTGGTACTTTTTTAAATGCTTCTTTAATCTTCTGTGAATATACTATTGTAGCTCTATCTGGACGAAGCCCTGTTTTACCTCCTGGAGAATATGAATCTTTATTACGCCTTTTTTTGGCGACTGTATAATGATTTACCATTGAGTCAATGTTACCGGCCGTTACAAAAAATCCAATGGAAGGTTTGCCAAGTTTTTTGAACTCGTCTAAATCTTTCCAGTTTGGTTGAGGTATTACACCTACTTTGTATCCTTTTGCTTCTAAGAGCCTACTTATTATAGCAACTCCAAAAGAAGGGTGATCGATATAAGCGTCCCCACTAACAATAATAAAATCTAATTGATTTATACCACGTTTTTGCATGTCTTCTTTTGATACAGGCAGAAAGTTATCTATTGACAATATTTATCACCTATTATTATTTAAATTTTTACTTACTGTAACATAACTGCATTTAAGTTACAACAAACTTTCAACTTCTCTCTTTTAAACTCCTCAATTTTAGACTCATCTAAAATTAATTTTAAAATAAAAAAGTCCCCATCTTATGGTTAAACTAACTTAAATAGGGACTTTTAGGGACTTCGATTTAGGCTTAGTTTAAAATATTTTCTATGAATTCATTGTAATTTTCACCAAACATTTCAGTTAAAACTTCATAGTGTTCTTTTGCAATTTCTTTTTCATCTTTCGATAAGCCGTTAAGCTCATTGTTTTTATATTTATCAGCATTCATTTCCATTATTGTTAAAACGTGAGGTAAAGAAAGAAAAGTAGCTCTTTTAAGCATTTTAAAACGAAACTTTAGCCGAAATTTCTTTATCTTATTTTTGTATGATATAGTGCAGTAATATGTTTTATATAGATCTGTTTTTTCAATTCCCTTACCATATATTTTTTTATTTTCGGCTATTTTTTGCTTTAGAGCTATTCCTTTGCGTGCTTGGAAGTCAGTATCTCTTCTAAAACTATTTAAGATAAAACCTATCCTCCTGGTTATTCTATTTAAGTATAACATACTATTCTCTCCTTATCATTTCCTATAACTTATTATACATATTCTATCATTTTTTATTATTATTGTGTGAATTTTCTTACTATTCTTTTGATAGAGTATCTTTAGGAATGAATACTAAAATTAAAACGCCCCGTGTAAGAGCGTTTTTGACTAAAGATTTTTATTAGTTCTTTTTTTCTTCAATTATTTTCTTTATTTCTTTTATTTCTTTATCTAATTCTTCAAGTTTTAAAACGTAGTTATTATGAGTGTACCCTGGTACATGATGGTTAGTAGTATGTTTTAACAGGAATTCTCCCATATCTTCGGTTTCTTGATAGTCTTCTTGTTTTTCTTTTAATACCTCTTCTAGTTCATCAATTGAAAGATCTTTATAATCTTTTTTTTCTGTCAACTGTATCCCTCCTGAATAAATTCTTTCTCCTTACAAGCATACAATATACTCTCATATACCCTAGTATAGTATTTCTCCTAATATACATATTAAAACAATACTTTTACCTTGTCAATTGTAACTACAAGTATTGCAGACATTCAGTGAAAATTCGTCATCTAGCTATTGACAAAATAGCTTTATAAAAATATTATAGAATGTACGGACTGGTAACCCCCTAAGGGTATTTTATTTTGCCGCTGATAGTAGATTTTATAGTTTTTTTGGAGTGATTATTGATGCCTTATAAGATAATTGATAAATGTAGATTCTGTTACACCTGTATTTCAGTGTGTCCAGCAGAAGCAATAAAAGAATCTTATCCTATTTTTGAAATTGATCAAGATTTATGTAATGATTGTGGATTATGTTATGAAGTATGTAGACATGGAGCGATCAAGAAAATTGATGAGAAACAGACTGGAACTTTAGATTAAAAAATAATGATTAAGTAAAAACAGAGTATTGGAACTAAATTAGAAGTGCTATTAGTGTCTAATGTTAGTATTGACAATAAAGATTTATAAGTCTAAAATGAACACTAGAAAATATTAAATATTTTCATATTTTCAAATTTAGGCAATGAGGTCTATTTTTCCTGTTATGTGGGGAATTATAGGCCTTTTTATTTTACTTTTTCTTATAATATAAGTAATATTTAGGAAACAACACCAATTTTAAGTATTGAAATTATACTAAATTTTTTTTAAATTAGTGTTACCGCAATTCATTTCAAGGAGGTGGTAATAAATATAAAGCTTGTAGCTTATACTGAACAATTATTCAGAATATTGAAAAGAAAATTAACTACAAGGAGGGGTCAATATGAATAAGAAGGTTGGAATTTTAACTTTAGGAATTTTTTTAATCGTTTCGCTTACGTTTGCTTTAGGTGGCTGTGGGCCAGAAGCTGAGGATGAGTTTGTTACTATAGGTGCAGGAAGTCCAGGTGGTGTCTATTATCCATTAGGTGCAGGAATTGACTATGTTCTAGAAAGAAGAGATGAAGATCTTAGTGCAAGTTCTGAAACAACTGGAGCATCAGTTGAAAATGCTCGTTATGTTGCAGATGAAACACATACAATGGGGATGGCAATGTCTAACATAGCTTATGATGCAATACAAGGAGAAGGAGATTTTGAGGATGATGGAGAACTACCACTACGCACACTGTTTTCTATGTACGAGGCTCAGCAGCATTTAATTGTTCCTGAAGATTCAGATATAGAATCAGTATATGACCTTGAAGGAAAGTCTGTTAGTGTTGATACTATGGGAAGTGGTTGTCAGGTCACCTCATATATTATATTAGAGTATGCAGAAATTTTAGATGATGTAGATACAGAGTATTATTCTCAGCCCGAAGCAAGAGACGCATTGATAGATGGTGATGTTGACGCTGTATTTTATAATTTTGCTTCAGAGGCTGGCGTGATTGAAGAGATTGAGGCAAGTCGAGACATAAGGTTCATCCCTATGGACGATGATTTAATGGCTGATATAGTTGATGATTATCCTTACTTTTTCGAAGGTGAGATCCCTGAAGGACACTATGGTTTAGAAGAAGATGTACCTTCGTTAAATGTTGGTAACTTGATGCTAGTACATGAAGATATGGATGAAGATTTTGCTTATGAGCTGTTAACTCATATTTTCCATGAAGAATCATTAGAGGAACTTGAAGGAATTCATCCGATGGCAGATCATTTTGAAGTGAGTGAAGATGTAGAACCAGCTTTACATCCAGGCGCAGAAAAGTTTTTGGAAGAACAGTAAAATGAGGAGCAGAGGCTAATGCCTTTAACTAGACAAAGGTTAGTTATACTATTAACTTTAGGTTTGTTCTTAATTGTGGGAGCCCTCCTTGTACTAGGAGGGTTATCCCATGAATATTATTTAATTATCAAAGATGGAGATACTGATGACGTACTTGTTAAACGTCAGGTAAACCTAGGGCAAAAGATTACTTTATGGTATGTTCATTCTGCTGATGGTACTCCAGTAACTCAGGTGTTTCAGGTAAAGGAAAAAGGAGAATTATCCCTGGAGAAAGAAAAATATGAATGGTATGGAGCTGGTCTTGAAGCGGGTTCGGGTGATTTAGAATATTCATCAAAAAACGGTGAAGTGATTGTAAGTGGTTACGATCGTTCTTTTGAGGTGCTTCCTATTAGAGTTGCTAATACAGTACCACAGGTTTTGACTATAGGCGATGAAGAATTTGACTTATCAGAGATTACAAAAGGAGGAACATTACTTAATGTAGAAATTGATTCTGAGTTTTCCTTTATTGGGAATAACAGGACTGATTCTAAATAAAATCTTTAATGAGAGGAGAACTTTATGCTTAAACGATTTGTAGACTCAAAAAAAGATACTTTCACTGAGGAAGCTATCAAAGGAAAGCATAGAGAGTTTCAAGGGAAATTTAATTATTTTGTTACATTTTTCGCAGCTTTTGTTGGATTATATCACATATATACAGCTGCAGTTGGTCCTCCTTTTGCTATATTATTTCGAAATATTCATTGGATGATGATCGGTGTGCTTGTATTTTTATATTTCCCGTTTAGCAAAAACTCTCCTAAAAATCGCCCTCAAATTATTGACATAGTTAGCATTATAGCAACTCTTATAATTGGGTTTTACCTGCTTATTAATATACAAGATATTGCTGGGCGGGCTGGAGCACCAACTACTACAGATTGGATCCTTGGGATGATACTAACACTATTGGTTCTTGATGCTGCGAGACGTACTGTTGGTTGGCCAATAGTTATTATTGCTACCTTATTCTTAATTTACTCATATTTTGGTCCGTATATGCCAGGAGTGCTTCGTCATGCTGGACAAAATGTTGACAGACTATTTTCTTTTCTCTACTTAACAGATGCAGGTATTTTTGGTATTCCCCTGGGGGTTTCTTCTAGATTTATTTTACTCTTTATTGTGTTTGGTTCATATCTTGAAAGAGCTGGCGCCGGAGAGTTTTTCAAAGATTTATCAATAGCTTTAACTGGTAACTATGTTGGTGGACCAGGTAAGGCTTCGATATTATTTAGCGGTTTTATAGGATCTATTACTGGAAGTTCAACTGCTAATGTTGTTACTACTGGTACTTTTACTATTCCTCTTATGAAAAAACTTGGATACAAACCTGCTTTTGCAGGTGGTATTGAAGCTGATGCTTCTACTGGTGGTCAAATACTTCCACCTGTAATGGGTGCCGCTGCCTTTGTGATGGCAGAATACTTAGGAGTAGGTTACGTAACTGTAATGGTTGCAGCTATTATCCCGGCAGCATTTTACTTTATTACATCGTACTATATGGTTCACTTTAGAGCTTTAAAAGAAGGACTAAAGCCAGTTCCCAAAGAGGAACTTCCAAACTTTTGGGATGTTATTAAGAGTGGATTTTATTATTTTATTCCATTGGTTTTACTTATTTTTATGCTTGTTCAAGGTTTTACGGCTACACGCTCGGTGCTATTTGCTATTATTTCAACAATAGTGATAAGTTGGTTCAAGAAAGAAACATTTATGGGACCGTATGATATTTTGTTAGCTACCGCTGATGGAGTCAAAAAAGCGTTAGAAGTTGTAGCTGCCTGTGCTGCAGCAGGGATAATTATCGGAGTAGTTACAATGACGGGCCTTGGAGTTAGTTTCTCGACACTTGTAGAACATCTTGCAGGAGAAAGTTTATTCCTAGGGCTACTTTATACCGTGATTGCTTCTATTATACTTGGCATGGGTGTACCTACAACTGCTAAATATATTATTCTTGCAACCCTTGTAGCACCCGCACTTCATAACCTTGGAGCACCACTTCTTGCAGCACATTTATTTATACTATACTTTGGAACCGATGCGGATATTACTCCACCCGTTGGGCTAGCAGCTTATGCGGCAGCTGGACTGTCTGGTGCCCATCCTTTAACCACAAGTATTGAGGCATTCAAAATGGGTATTACAGCCTTTATTGTTCCTTTTATGTTTATATATGGTGAAGCTTTGTTGATGCAGGGAGATGTACAGTGGATAATACTAGCTGTGATTACTGGATTCATCGCATGTGTGGGGCTTGGAGCTGCAATACAGGGCTATTTTGTACGTGTTATGCCCTGGTGGCATCGTATAATCTTGTTTATAGGCGCAGTTATGCTAATGGAAGCTTCGCTAATGATTGATGCAATAGGATTACTATTAGCTGGTTTTGTCTTTGCAATAGAGTTTATTGCTAAAAGAAAAGAAGAAAACGAGACTGCTGTTAGTTAAACTGTATAAGAGAAATTAAACAAAATAAACATGATATAAAGAAACATGATATAAACAATAAAATAAACCCCAACTATAGGGGTTTATTTTATATTTTGTAATATTATTATCAGCTCTTAATTATCAGCTCTTAAACTATTGTTTTTTTCTAAATAATAATAGTTTAACAGGACTTTTAGTATAGCTGCAATAGGCACTGAGATGATAAAGCCAACTATACCGTAAAGTGCACCACCAATGGAAATAGCAATAACTATTGTAAAAGGTCTCAAATCAACAGCTTTCCCTAATAGAACGGGATATAAAACAAAAGCATCTATACTCTGAATTACTACATACATTAATGCTACAATTATTGCTGTTTCGATAGAGTAAGATAATGCAACTATAATGGCAGGTATCGCTGCAATATATGGGCCAATGTAGACGATAATATTTAGTATTGCAGCCAACAAACCAAGTAAAATATAAAATCTTATATCAATGATAAAAAGACCAAGTCCTGTGACAAAGCCTACCAAAGAGCAGCGAATTAAATTTCCTCTTAAAAATTGTCCAACTTTTAAGTCTATAACTTTTAGAACCTCCCTCGCCTCATCCTGGCGTTTTGATGGTACGAAGGAAATCACTCCTGATTTTATCTCTTTAATATCTTTTAATAGATAAAAGACTAAAAATATTAAAATCAAAAATTCAAAGAAAACTGTAATTAAAGCAAATATTAAATTCGTCAGCTGTTTAGATACTTCGTGAAGGCCTTCTAAAGCTCCTGGAAAAGCGTCAAATAGTTCTTCTAAATTTTGTGCAAATTCAGGTGCTTCCATTAGCAGATACAATTTTTCAAGATATCCCTGCTCCTCAATATATTCAAATAACACTGGTGCATAATTGGCTAAAGCTAATACTTCGGCATATAGTCTGGGTATAGTAAAATACAAAAATCCCAATAAAAAGAACATTAGTAGTGAAAAAGTAATAACGACGGCGGAAGTTCTTGAAAATTTTTGCTTCTCTAGCCAATCAGTGAAAGGGCTTACAGAATAAACAATTAAAACACTTATTAAAAATAAAGATATGACCCACGATACCTTATAAATAAACCAGATTGAAAATAAAATGCCGAATATAACACCTATTATTTTTAATGAAAGAAACCAGTATTGGCGGATTTTTTCTTTTTCATCCATAATTAGAAGCCTCCAAAAGAAATATTTGTTATTCGGTAATTCTGATAAATTTAAAATTTAAGGTATCGACGAGGCCTCTATTTGTAAGTCTTAATTCTGGTAATACAGGTAAGCTCAAAAGAGCCATTGTCATAAATGGCGAGACTATATCACAACCGAGTTTTTTCCAGGCTTCAGCCATATCATCTACCAATTTAGCTACTTCTTCTACTGGTTTATCTGAGATTAAGCCTGCTATGCTTAGAGGCAGGAGAGCTAATACTTGTTTGTCTTTGACAGCTATCATCCCCCCACCTTCTTCTGCTAAAATATTACCGGCATAAGCCATATCTTCGTCATTAGTTCCCGTTATTAATAGATTATGACTGTCATGTGCTACAGTAGAAGCTACTGCACCTTCTTTTATTCCAAATCCTTTTACAAAACCTAGACCGAAACTTCCTTCTCCTCTGTGTCTATCCATAACCATTGCTTTAATAATATCGTTTTCTAAAGAAGGCTGTACTTTTCCTTCGTTAACTGGCAGATCGATAATTTTGTGTTTTGTTCCAACTTGTGCTTCGACAATTTCCATTACATTTGTTTTTACGGTATTTTCGTGTGTGTTGACTTTAACTTCAAAGTCTTCTGGTTTTAAATTTTCTTGAAGGTGAACAGAGTTTGAAGCAGATTTTGGGTATTCATATGTGTTTAGGGAAGTCGTTAATTCACCATGTTCTGCGATAACCTCTCCCCTTGCTATTACTTTATCAATACTTACATCAGCTAGGTCTTTGATAAATAGAATATCAGCATAACGACCTGGAGAAATACTCCCCATAAATCTATCTACATTGAAGCATTGTGCAGTATTTATTGTAACCATCTGTATAGCAGTAATAGGATTCAATCCTTCCTGGATGGCTCTTCTGACTACATGATCTAAATGTCCTTTCTCGAGGAGTGTGTGTGGGTGAACATCGTCAGAAACAAGGATACCATAACGGGAATCTATATTATTTTCCGTAATTGCCTTGATGTTTTCTTTAACATCATGCCAGGCTGATCCTTCTCTCATTTTGGCATACATTCCAAGTCTCATCCTTGATATAGCATCTTCCTTTGAAGTACCTTCATGACAGGATGCTATACCAGCAGCAGAATAAGCCTGCAAACCTTTTTCAGTGTCAGGTATAGAATAATGACCGGTTATGACTTTTCCACTTTTAAGAGTAGCTTTTAACTCTTCGTGAACATCCGTATCTCCAAAAATAACTCCAGGGAAATTCATCATCTCGCCAAGTCCAATAATCTCTTCCCATTGCATAGCTTCTTCTATTTCTTCGGGTCCAAATATTGCTCCTGCATCTTCAAAACCTGGAGCAGATGGGACGCAAGATGGCATAGTAGCTAGCACTCTTAATGGAAGGTCTCTTCCTTCTTCTATCATGTATTTAACTCCATCCATTCCAAGTACATTTGCAATTTCATGGGGGTCCATAAAGATAGTGGTTGTCCCTTTTGGAAGAACAGCTTTAGCGAACTGTGTGACAGTGACCATACTGCTTTCTACATGAACATGGCCATCCATAAACCCAGGAGCAAGATAATATCCCGAAGCATCGATTATTTTTGTGTTATCTCCGATTGTATGATCTGCCTTTCCTACTAGTACAACTCTGCTAGCTTTTATTGCTATATCTTTATTTTCTTCGATCTCTCCAGTGTTAACGTTTACAATATTCCCATTTTTGATTACCATGTCTGCTTTGTTATTTCCCATTGCAGTTATTGAAAGAGTTTCTGTTAATTTTGATAATTTATGGCCTTCGCCGTTTCTTTTATTACTATGCATTAACTAATCCTCCTATCGCGTATAGTTATTAAAATTTATTAGGTATTTTTAGATATATGAAACATTTCGTTATTAATCGACATACTCCTTTAGACTAATATTAATAAATTATAAGATAGGGATATGAGTGGAGTTATATTTTATTGAATTTTTGATGTAGGTGTCAGTTTTTGCGCTTTCCCGGGAAATTATTAAATATAAACTTTAGAATTTTCCCGAGGGTATCTTTTTTTGGCTTGTTTTTTTCTAATTCTTTTAACTCTTCTAGTTCTTCAAATTTAGCTAACTTTTCTTCTCCTGCAAGGGCTTCAACATGATGTGTTAACTCATGTTTTATTGTTGATAGTATCTCTTCTTGCCATTTTTTATCTGTTTTGTTTTCCAAAATTTCATTAAAAGAGCCATAATAAAGAACAACATATTTACCCAAATCATCATTGATGTATTCACCCATTATATAGTAATCGTCTTCTGCTTTTGTTTCTTGCATAATAATGATTCCCATATTGAGGTTTTTCATTAACTCAGGAGGAATCTTATTATTAATTATTTGATTAACACAACTTTTAAATTCAGAAAAGTTCATATTAAATTTGCTCCTCCTAAAGTTGTTAAGTATTAACCTAAATTATAATATACTTCTTCTTATTTTAAAAATAGGCTTCTTATAATTCATTGTTTTGGTGGTCTCAGAGCACCTACCTTGCTACCAACATGTCGGGGGAACTTGCTAAAAAATCGCGCAAATTAAAAGCTCATTTATGGTAGCAGGTAGGTGCTTTTAATAAATATCAACAATGAACTATAACAGAGCTAAAAATAAAAAACCGTGAGAATCTATTTCATTTTTCTCACGGTTTTTTAATGTTATTATTTTAATCTCCTAATATACCTTTTCTATAAGATTTTAGATAGCTGCTGCAAAAATTATCATTACCCATCAAAGCCCTGGTCGATACTATTCTAGCCATCATTTCTTTATCTGTAGGATCTAAGATTACTGAATCAAGTCCTGACTTCATACATAAGATCATGAAGGTTTGGTTTAGTATTTTTCTCTTAGGAAGACCATAAGAGACATTACTTAAACCACATATGGTGTGGACATCATTGAATTCTGAATGTACTCTTTCTATGGTTTCAAATACAGACATTCCATTATTAGTATCTGTGCTGATAGGCTGAATTAATGGATCGACGTAAATATCGTCTTCCTTAACCCCTTCGGCTTTTAAATCATTTATAACTTTTTGTGCTACTTCAAATCTTTTTGCTGCGCCCTGGGGTATACCATCATCATCCATGCAAAGAACTACTACCTTACAATTGTATTCTTTCACTAGAGGTGTTAGCCCATCATATCTTTCTTTTTCACCACTGATTGAATTTAACATAGGTTGTCCGTTTTTGTGTGCCTCTAGCCCAGCTTTTACTGCTTCTGGATTTGGACTGTCAATGCATAGAGGCAAATCAACTTCTTCTTGAACAGTTTCTACAAGCCACTGCATTAACTCTGGTTCGTTATTTATAAAGGTTCCACAGTTTACATCGATATAATGGGCTCCGGCTTCTTTTTGGTCTTTTGTAACTTTTTTAATGAACTCATCATCTTTGTTTTCTACTGCTTCTTTAATCGATTTTCTACTTGTGTTTATTTTTTCCCCTACTATGAGCATCAGCTTACCTCCCCTATTTTAGTATTACTGACTATCTGTCTTTACACCTGATATTTTTTCAGCTTCTCCCTCTCTTGGAGCTGTCTTATCAGCTGGGTACCAGAATCCTGCAACCTTTGCAAGTACAAGTAAAGCTACAGCTGCTGCTATCAACAACCCTGTGGTTATTTCTGGTGCCATAACAAAGAAAACTGGAACAAAGGCTGTTAAAACTAACTGTGTCCATGCGAAGATAATATATGCTATTCCGTAATCTTCTAGGGTTTCACTTCTATAATCAGGATCTACAATGCGAAGTAAAACAACACCAAAAGCAACTACTCCACTACACCAACCGAAGTTGAAAATACCTCTTTCGAACCAGAAGTTATTAAGCATTCTTGGCGCAATGTAGAATAGGTTAAATAGTAACCACCCGACACCTACGATAACTAAGAACAATAGTGGTTGCCAAAGCTCTAATACTACTGAAATTTGGATTGAAGCTACACCAAAGCCAACCATGAAATCTGAAACTGTACTTCCAATCCTTGTGATTACTTCTTTATCAATGTACTGAGCCATGTTTAGTCTTTCCAATAAAGCCTGGAAAGCAAATCCAAAGATAACTGCAGTAGCTAGTTCAGGAATATACAAAGGTTCACCTGCCACTTTGAATTGTCCGAGCCATTCTGTCAGATAAACACCTGCGAGAGTAACTAGCAAAACTAAAGCAAGATGCCATGCAAGAGGATCTATAGACATTGGAGAAGTTGTTGAAGATCCCATACTTTGTCTATCTTTTTCCTCAACAAGGCCTTTAGTCATAGAAGGAGGTAAGTTTCCAACCTCATCAACAATCCTTGTATAACCTTTTTTAGTCGCCTGTTTGATGATAAAAATACCTAAAAATACTGCCATTAATAAACCTATAGTTGCCATAGTCATCCCTATTGTAACAGGATCTTCAAAACCATATTGTCCAAAGGTAGTTCCGATAGCAGTTGCATAACCGTGGCCACCGGCAAAACCTGCAGGAAGCATCCAGGCGAAACCTTCGTGAAGATCTGGCCATACTATCCTAAACACAGTGATTCCTAAGAGTGCCCCTATGGCAAATTGTGCGACCTCGGCAAATTTGTTAAAGAAAAATGTTGGCCCTGCTTTATTTACAATCGACTTTAGACCTTTTACTTTCTTTCTACCTATAGGGAAAGTTGCAAAAAGTATTACAACTAAAAGCCAGGCGTAGTTAGCAATTGCTTCAGACCATGGTATAACATCTATCAACTGCGGCCCAAATATTAGTCCGATAAATCCAGCAATTATTGATGGCGGGATGAAGAAATTTTGAAAGAATGCTACCCTTGTTCTTAAAAGTTTTCCTATAAATATCAATAGTGCCATTAAGCCGAAGTCCTTTAATATTGCTAAAGGAGCTCCTTCCATAATAGCTGAAATAACTTCTGGATGTTCAATTGCCTCCGAAATCATTTCTGGGGACATATTTCACCCTCCTTTTTAATTTTGTCCCAATATGGAAAAACGGATGGATATTTCCCGGGGTCTTAGTGACCCCGGAGTATTTATAACTAATCAAGCTTAATATTTGGTTCTTTTTCTTTTATCTTTTCATCAGCTTCTTTAGGAATTGGGTTTGGTTTATAGTTTTCTAATAGATCTTTAGCTTTAACTTCTGCCTTATCCCACAGGTCCTTTGCACCTGCTTTTTCCCATCCGGCATAATCGGTACGAGCTGCTAGTTCTGGGAAGAAGAGTTCTTTTCTCATGTGTTTAGTTGTGTGTTTTTGACTTAAGAAGTCGCCTCCCGGTCCTACTTTAGAAATAACATCAACTGCTAAAGTCTCTTCGTTTACATCAATTCCTTTTAGTGTCCTTAAAATATATCCATTGGCTTCGCTGTCGATCACATATTGAGCGTAGCTTAGTGTCATACAGCTATCTAACATACCTGCAGCTTCATGAATGAAATTAGCTCCAGATAGGGCTGGTAATATAGCAGTCATAGCTTTCTCAAAGCCAGCCTGCTGGTCTAGCTGTTTTGAATCAGTGATTCCTCCAGTAGAATATAAAGGTAGGTCATAATATTGGGCTAACTGAGCCGTAGCAGCGTTCATCATAGCAGCTTCTGGGCTACCAAAAATACAATTCATCGTTTTCATGTCCATTATTGTAGGAACAGTCGAGTATAGTACAGGAGCTCCTGGATTTACTAATTGAGTCATTATAACACCTGCAAGTGCTTCTGCATTGATTTGTGCTAATGTTCCAGCTAAAGTTACGGGAGCTGTAGCACCAGAGAGAGGTGCACATGATGTTGCTACCGGTATTTCTTCTTCTGCAATTCTCATCAATATTTTCACATGATTATCTTCATACTGCAGTGGACTAACAACACTTGATATAAAAGATATGAAAGGTTTTTCTTTTAGATTTTCTTTGCCTCCAGCAATTTCGGTAGCCATATCAATGACTCTTTCACAACCATCTATAGTGTATACTCCTCCCATGATTGGCTTTGTAGTGTTGTTCATAGCATGATAAAATCTATTGACATCAGCATCTTTTGTTTCAATTTCATTTGGATAACAGGGTATTAGATAAAAGTGAATATTATCTAATGCATCTACTAGCTTGGCCGTCTTTTGAACGTCATCACAAGTGGTTTTAACCCTATTTCTGTCAAGATTTAAGATAGACAATGCAGTCCCACCTGTACCTAGATAAACTTTAGTTCCTCCAAGCTCTACATTATCTTTGCTTTCATCTCTACTGTATATAGTAACCGTGGAAGGAGCACTTTCTACTGCCCTGGTAGCGATATCCCGATCAAAATAAACTAATTTTTTCTCATAATCTACTTTAGCCCCTTTTTCTTCGCAGAGTTCTAAAGCTTCTTTGTCACCTAATTTAACCCCTACTTCTTCTAATAACTGCATAGAAGCTTGATGAATTTTTTCGATATCCTCCTGGCTTAAAAACTTTAAATAGTTTGCTTCTACTCCGCCCTTTAACATAATTATTCTACCTCCTTTCAATAATTTTGTTAGCTTACTTGCATAATATCTTTTGACAACTCTACAGCTGAAGATGCATCAGATCCGTACCCATCCGCTCCAATCTCCTCTGCAAACTCTTCACTGACCGGTGCTCCTCCAACAATTATCTTGGCATCTATATTGTTGTCTTTTAATGCATTAACTGTTTCTTTCATTGCAGGCATAGTTGTTGTTAATAGTGCAGAAAGTCCCATTATTTCAGGTTTGTGTTCTTTAGCTGCTTCAACAAAATCATTTACAGGCACATCGATTCCAAGATCAACCACTTCAAATCCAGAGCTTTCAAGCATCATGACTACCATATTTTTACCTATATCGTGTAGGTCTCCTTCTACTGTACCAACAACTACCTTGCCTAAATAGTGATGATCACCTTCCTGCATCATTGGTTTTAGATATTCTAAACCTTTTTTCATAGCTTCAGCACACATAAGAACTTCGGGTACAAATAACTCCCCTGAAGCCATTTTAGGTCCGATTTCATCCATAGCTTTAGTTAATCCCTCTTGAGTGATCTGTTGAATAGGGACATCACTGTTTAAAGCTTCTTTAATATTCTCTACAACATCCTCTTCTTCTCCTGCCATAACAGCTTCACGAATTTTCTCGGTTGCTTCCATTTAAATTCCTCCTTTTTCTAACTAAAGTTTATTTACGCTCAATTTGGTTTCGTAATAATACTAACATGACTTCATATGACATTGTTTAACACTATTCTGCTTATTTTGATATAAATCTATCGGAATACAATATTATAATTGTTTTAAATATATTGAAAATTGATCGATACTCAAACACAAAAAAAGGCAGGGTTATAAACCCTACCTTACAAGCATTTTCTTTAAATTTTTTTCAAGATAATCTTTAGTCTCTAGTGCATCTGAAAAATAATAATCTGCCCCTATCTCATTTGCAAAAACATCGGTTACAGGTGTTCCTCCAACTACTATTTTAAGATTTTTCCTTAATGGAAGCTTATTAACTTCTTTTATTATATCCTGCATCACTTTCATTGTTGTGGTTAAAAGAGCTGAAATCATTAAAAAATCTGGCTCTTCTTCTTTCACTGCTTTTACGAATCCTTCGACTGTAATATCTACACCTAGGTCTATTACTTTAACACCTAAAGAATTCAAATAAATTTTCACAAGGTTTTTTCCAATGTCATGTATGTCTCCTTCAACAGTACCTAGGACTGCCTTTGCTTTAAAGTGATTATTGTCTGACTTAAAATAAGGCTCTAAAATTGTATACCCAGCATACATTGCCCTTGCTGACATTAATACTTCAGGAACAAGAACTTTTTCGTTTTTAAACTTTTTGGCTACGTCATCAATACCTGATATAATGCCTTTTTCTAAAACAACTTCAGGTGGATACCATTTTTTTAGTGCTTCTTTAGTAAGTTCCATTACTTTTTCGGCTTCACCTACATAAATTGCTTCTCTAATTTTTTGAAAAAAATCCTCCATTTTAAATTAGCACCTCTCAAACTTATTAGAATAAACTGTTTTTATAAACTATAGGAGTAACACCAATATATTGTTTAAATATTTTTGAAAAATAGCTTTGGTTTTTAATCCCAACAGACCTAGCTACTTCTCCTACACTCATTTCGGGCTTTTTTAGTAGTTCTACAGATTTCTCAACTCTTACTCGGGTTATATATTCATTAACAGTGCAATTCATTTCTTGTCGAAAAAGCCTGCTTAAATGTGATTCACTAATGCATAAATAATTACTAACATCTTCAATTTTTATTTGCTTATCATAATTTTCCATAATATAATTTCTAGCTTCCTTAACAAGATTTAAATACTTCTTATCCGCTAACGCAAATATATTTTCAAGAAACTTTTCGACTATTGCCCAAACTTTATAAATTAATTCTTCAACTTCTAAATTTCTTATCTCATTATTAAATTTTTCAAGTAGTTTCATGGTTGTTTCCGCATCAGAACCTCCGTCTACTGCTGCCCGCGAAACAAGAGAAGTCAATTCTAATACTCTTGCACGTATTATATGCTTCTTGCCTCCGGTTTTAATGTATAGGTCGCTTAGGAGGTCCTCAAGGATTTTTGTAGTATTGGTCTTATCACCTAATCGGACATAACGTAATAGTTTTTTTTCTTTTTTGAAGTAACTTTCGTATATATCCGGCACTTGATATTTTTTGCGTTGTTTCTTTTTTTCTTCTAATTTTTGTCTAATAATTTCTTGCTCCATTTTAATCGATTTTTCTTCTTCTAAGAAATGTATACTTCTTTTAGTTAGGTGATTGACCATTATGAAAAGCATGTCAGCAGCAGCTTGGGAATTATCTGAGGATAATACTTCAATATTTAAGGCAAGTTCTTTTAATTTATCAAATTCTTCTATAATAGGTTTTAAAGAGTTTAGTTCATACCAAAAAAAATCATCAGGTTTCCAAAGTAATACCTGTCCACATATTATGCTTCCAATCGGATTATCCTGCATGTATATAGGTACTGCCCATATAACTAATCCAGCATGGCATCTAAAAAAATATGGTTCTTTCCATTTTACAGCTTCTCTATGAGCCCTTTCGTAACACGATTGACAAAGATCATTTCCTTCTTTGGTACTACGTATCATCTTACAAAACTCTTTTCTATCAATATCTTCAGGTGAATAGAAAGTTTGCCCTTTTTCATCAACTATTTCTACATTTAAACTAGTTGCTATACAAAAGCTTTTTAATACATCATTAAAGTATCTTTGATCAATAAAGTCTTTATTAGCAATGCTTTGTTGAGTCAAACTACTCACCTCGTTAAGTTTAGAAAACTCGACAATTGTATTATAAATTTTCTGAATATAAGTGACATATCTCACAAACAAAGTATACCATCAAGTATTTTTTTTATCAATTTATGATTATAAGGTGATAATAGGGAGAAAAGTATAAAAAAACCGTGGATGTATATTGCATCCACGGTTGAAGTCATATGTTAAATGGTCGGAGCGGCAGGATTTGAACCTGCGACCTCTACACCCCCAGTGTAGCGCCCTGCCAAACTGGGCCACGCCCCGACGCGTTTTATATTATAACTTATATAAATATTTATTTCAAGCTAAACGATAATATTTCTATAATACTAAGCAAAAGAAATAAAAAATGTTATGTGAAATCTTTAATTTTTAGCAGGTAAAATTTCATTGATGTGTAAAATATATTATAACAGAGAGTTTTCATTAAAATTAACTTAATTACATAACTTAAATCTATTTTGAAAAGGAGAGTGGAATATGACTATTAAATTAGGAATTGACAAAAAAGGTGAAAAAGTTGAGTTTGATTTAGAAGAAAACAACAATATTTGTATAGTTGGAAATGTAAAATCTGATAAAGTTGAACTAGCCAAGAAAATCATGGAACAGTTTGAGGGCTCTTCTATATGGTTTAAACCTGGAGATGAATTTAATGTTAATAATGAAGATGGGCTTGTTGTAATTGAAGATGTAGATAACTTAGAAGAGTCTAAAACTCTTAAAGAAATAATTGACCACCCTACTAAAACCATTATAATAACAACTGAATTTGACGAAGAAACAATTCCAGATAATATAATCAAAAATATAGATATCTTTTTTATAGGATATATAAGAAGTGTAGCGAACTACCCTACCCAGAGACTTAAACTTACGAAAAGCACAATGTATTTGGATAACGGAGAGTTTATAGTATCTAGAGAAAATCAAAAAGAAAGAAAAATAAATATTGAGGATATCGGGTAAGTATATTTAGTAATTAGTAATCTTAAGCTCTGTTTTATACAGAGCTATTTTTTTTGGTTACTTTTAAAATTTTTTGTTATATTTACCTTGACACAACCTCAAAATCTGTTATAATACAATATACAAGATAATAAAAACTGTTGCATAACACATAATTTGATTTAAACAAAAGATTAATAGGAGTTTTAAAATAAATTAGGGGGTATTTAAAATGAAAAACATATTTTCTGTAAGTTTGTTATTAGTAGTTAGTGGGTTGTTACTTAGTATGATAGGATATACAGCACCTATATTAATCATAATTTTAGGAATTGGATGGTTAGGGTTATTCTCAAGTGGAGCGATATTATTAAAATGTCAACTTACAGCTAATCACGTATGCAAATGCTGTAGAGAACCTTGGAGTGTAGTTACCTTTACAAAGAATGTTGTGGAAACCACACAAGAACATTTATGTCCTGACTGTAGAGAAGAAGTATTTTAAAAATGATAGAGGATTAAATAAATGAAGGCTACTTCTTATTAGAAGTAGCCTTCATTTATTATATTGGGAAAAAGAGATTTTTAATCAATTATTAGCCACCGAATATTCTCCGCCACCAAGGTTTGTCTTGTTCTATTTCTTCTTGTAAATCTTTTATTAAGTCTACGATTTCCTGTTCTATCTCTTCAAATCTTTCTTTTATATCACCCATCATATCGTAAATTTTCCACTCTCCATTAACAAGGCGAAGCTCTACTTCTCCTTCATGAGTTATAGTATCTGTTTCTTTAATGTATTCTGTTAGTAATTCATTAACACTCTCAATCATAACTGTCATATCTTTATCTTCACTTGACATTTCGACAATTTTGGGTATACCTTCTTCAGACAATCTATCAAGAACCTTTTGAAAATCTGGTTTTGTTATTTTCACATCTACTATTGCTGTATCATTAGACTTTTTGTATTCGAAAATTTCTAGATCGTATTTATTTTTTGTTTCGTGTAGATCTTCTAAGTCTTCAATGCCTGCATAAATGTACTCAAGTTCTTCCTCTCTGCCTTCTTTAATTAGTTTTTCAGCTTTATCAACTTCACCATCTACAAAAAGTAGTTTCCAGTATTCTTCTACAACTTTGTCTGGTGCTTTGAAGTTTTCATCGTCATTTATATACACAGTTTTGCTTTCGTCATTCCATTTGACATATGCTCCAAGAGCCTCAGAAACAAAGCGTAATGGTATTACTGTTCTACCTGTATCAGTTATTTCTGGTGTGGTATCCATTTTGTAATCATCACTTTTTTCTCCATTTATTTCATAGTATTTGTTGCCAATCTCTAATGAAATTTCGGTACCATTTTTTTCGATTTTGATTGTATTGTTATTACCATTCCATTCAAAATTAGCCCCTAGTTCTTCGCCAATTAATCTTAATGGAATTTGTACCCTGTTATTATCATCAATAAATGGCTTTTGTTCTTCTAATGAAACTTTTTCATAATTAATATAAACGTCAATATCATTACTGCTTGCTATCGCATTTGTTGTACCGGCTAATAATATAACAACTAATAGTAAACTTAATACTAGAGCTTTTTTCATAAATATGACCCCTCCATGGCTTATTCTCCTATTTAGACGTAAGATACCTCTTTTATTGTTCATATTTTTTTGTTTTTTATTAAAAAATTTATAAAAAAAAGAGAGCCATGTTTAATATTGAAGGCTCTCGTAATAATCAAATATAATACCCATTATGAGTAAGTATTTTTGTTACGCTTCTACTATAGCTTCCTCTGGACACTCATCAACACAAGTGCCACAATCATTACACTTTTCTGGGTCGATTACAAAAATGTCATCGCCTTCGCTAATAGCTTCCTCTGGACATTCATCCTCACACATACCGCACTGAATACAGTCTTCAGTAATCTTATAAGCCATTTTATACACCTCTCTTTTTTTATTTTAATGTTATCATCATATTATAATTAGTACAAGGGTAAATTTTTATAAGGAGATTTTTAACTCCACTGGACAATGATCACTTCCCGTTATATTTGAGTGTATTATTGAATCTTTAATATGCTCTTTGATTTTATCTGAAACAATAAAATAATCTATTCTCCAACCAACATTTCTTTCTCTAGCTTTTCTCATATAAGACCACCATGTATAGGCATCTTTTTTTTCTGGATATAAATATCTGAAAGTATCAACAAAGCCAGCTTCAAGTAACCTGGTCATTTTGTCTCTTTCCTCATCAGAGAAACCAGCATTTTTTTTGTTGGATTTGGGGTTAGCAAGATCTATCTCCTGATGTGCCACATTTAGATCTCCGCATAGAATTACTGGTTTACTTTCATCTAATTCTATTAAGTAATTTCTAAAAGTATCTTCCCAATTCATCCTATGTTCTAGTCTTACAAGGCCTCTTTGAGAGTTTGGGGTATATACATTGACAAGATAGAATCCATCATATTCTAGTGTGATAACTCTCCCTTCTTCATCATTTTCGTTATTTCCAACCCCATAACTTACTTTATGAGGGGTAAATTTAGTAAACACAGCTGTTCCTGAATAGCCTTTTTTTTCGGCATAGTTCCAGTATTGTTCGTATTCTTTTAATTCAAGATCTATTTGGCCATTTTGTAGTTTGGTTTCTTGAATACAAAAGATATCAGCGTTTAATTTGTCAAAAGACTCTAAAAAGCCTTTTTTTAGACTGGCTCTTAAACCATTAACGTTCCATGATACTATTTTCATTTTCATACCCCCCAAAATTTTTGTATTACTCTAGCAGGTGGTTTTTCAGTTAATAGTGAAACAATTACAAATCCTGCAAGAGACAAGACTAATGTTAATACAATAGGATGCATACCAAGGGGTGTGGGCCAGTAGATATCAAATAATATAAAGGAAAGAACTCCTAATATTATAGAGGTGTAAGCACCTTTAGTATTAGCACGTTTCCAGTATATGCCTAAAACAATTGGCCAGAGAAAAGTTGCTTTTAAGCCTCCAGCTGCATAAAGGTTTAACCAAACCATTAGATCAGGTGGGTCAAAAGCCATAATAAATACAACAGCCCCCATAATTATAGCACTTAAAAATGTAATTAAAGATGTCCTTTGAAGTTTTGGATTTATTATATTTGCATAGACGTCATTTACAATTGCACCAAGCCCTACAAGCAGCTGGGAATCGATAGACGACATTACTGCAGCAAGAGGTCCCGCTAAGATTAGACCTGCGATCCAATTTGGGAAAAGATGAGTTGTTAGCTTTGGGACTACTAAGTCCCCTGATTCAATTCCAGGTAATAAGACTGCTCCAAAGGCTCCAAGTAAATGCATCCCAAGTAATAAAATCATTGTTATAATTGTTCCATAAATAATAGCATCTTTTAAACTTTTGCTATCTTTGTAACTCATTGCTCTTGTTGCTACCCTGGGAAGACCTACTACACCGAAACCAACTAATACCCAAAAAGAAGTAACGTAAGCTATTGTCAAAAATTCTGGATCAGTACCATAAGGTGATATCATTCCAGGGTCTAGCTTGTACATGTCCTGAATTATGTTATTTATCCCTCCTCCTGCACTAATTGCAGCAAATATAACAGCTGATACACCAACTGTCATAACAATCCCCTGCAGTGTATCTGTTAGTGCCACCGCCCTAAAACCGCCAATAATAGTGTATATGAGTATTGTGAAGGCAAAAAAGATCAGGCCAACTTCATAGGATATGCCAAGAGCACCTTCTAAGAGCCTTACAGCTCCTATTACTTGTGCCGTCATTGCAGCCAGCAAAAAAAATACAACAGATAAAGAGACAATGACTACAAGTAATTTGCTTTCATAACGTTCTTTTAAAAAGTCTGTTATTGTCACTGCGTTAATTTTTCTTGCTATTATTGCAAACTTCTTCCCCAGAACTCCAAGGGTAAAATAACCTGTAGGCATTTGAGCCATTGCGAGAAAAACCCATGCTAGACCATATGTATAAGCTGTACCTGGTCCTCCGATGAAGCTTCCAGCACTTAAATATGTTGCTACAAGAGTCATAGCCAGCACAAAACCATTTAAATTTCGATCGCTCATCAAATATTCTTTCAAAAAACCTTTGCCCTCGCGCTTGGTAGCTCTGTAAACATATCGCATGCTTATAAAGCCAATTATATAAATGATTATAAAATAAATAATTAGAGGTATTAATGCATCAAATCTAACTTCTTCAGCCAACGTCATCACTCTCTTCGTCACTACTGTTGTCTTCTACGACAAATTCTTCTGGTACTGTTTCTTCGAGGGAAAAATCTACAAAATATTTATTAACTAAAACTACTGTTAATACAGTAAAAAGTAATGCTCCTACAATACAACTCATAAAAAACCATAAAGGAAATCCCATTACAAAAGTATACTCTGAAGGATCTTTAGATCCAAGGCCATATCCCCATGAAAACCACCAGATCAGATTCGCTAAACCTAAGCTTACACAAATTAAAGCTTCTTTGTTGCACTGTTTGTATCTTGGGTCTTCTTTCAAATAGCGCCCCTCCTCATTATTAGATATAATATATTGATGATACTTTATATACAACAATGTTTTATTCTCAATAACTTAAGTATAAATGCATAATATATAGGTTGTCCATAAAATTATAAAAAAAAAGCCCAATTGAGGGCTTATTTAACAGGCTCAAACCTTGCAGTGAAAAATCTAAGAACGGGTGCCTCATACGTAAATCTAAGCCCAACTAATTGATCTCTTTTTTCATATAATTTAATAACTGAATCAGCTACTACATCAAGGTGGGCGTAAGTATAGACTCTTCTTGGAACTGTTAAGCGGACAGTTTCAAGGTTAGGATAAATATTGTTTCCATCTTTATCTCTTCCTGCCGAAACTGCTCCTCTTTCCATACACCTGACTCCTGAATCTAAATAAATATTAGCGGCTAATGTCTGAGCAGGAAACTCTTCTCTTGGTATATGGCTTAAAAATTTACTGGCATCTAAGTATACTGCATGACCTCCGACAGGTTTTACAATTGGTATACCTGCTTCATCTAACTTATCACCTAAATATTGAAGCTGGTTAACTCTGTGTTCGATGTAATGATAATCTAAGGATTCATATATACCTCTTGCCATAGCTTCCATATCTCTGCCTGACATACCGCCATAACTGGGCATTCCTTCGTATACTACAACTAATTGAGTTGCTTTTTGGTACAAGCTTTTGTCATTTAGGGCCAAAAAACCTCCAATGTTAACTAAAGGGTCTTTTTTGCCACTCATAGTAGCACCATCGCCAAGGCTCATCATTTCTTTTAGGATTTCAGAGATACTTTTATCTTCGTAACCTTTTTCTCTTTCTTTAATAAAATAAGAATTTTCAACACATCTTGTTGCATCGAAGATAACCTTTATTCCATGTTTTTTTGAAATATCTCTAACCTGCTTTAGATTTTCCATACTAACAGGCTGGCCACCTGCCATATTTACTGTAACTCCAACAGCTATGTAAGGTATTTTTTCTGGTCCAACTTCATTTATAAGGTTCTGGTATTTTTCTAAATCTACGTTTCCTTTAAAAGGGTGATTAGAGTTTGGGTCATGTGCTTCATTAATAATAACATCCCTGAAGTTACCACCAGCTAATTCTTGGTGTGCCCTGGTTGTTGTAAAATACATATTGCCGGGAATATAGTCGCCTTCTTTTATCATGATTTTGGATAGGATGTTTTCTGCGCCGCGTCCCTGGTGGGTTGGTACCACATATTTATAACCAAAAACTTTTTGTACTGTGTCCCTTAAATTATGCCAGTTTTTGCTTCCGGCGTATGCTTCGTCTCCTTGCATTAAGCCAGACCATTGGTTATCACTCATAGCTGATGTGCCACTATCGGTCAGAAGATCTATATATACATCTTCTGAATCTAGCAGGAATGTATTATAACCTGCTTTTTTAATAGCTCTTTCGCGGTCTTCTCTTGTTGTCATCCTTATTGGTTCAACCATTTTTATTCTGTATGGTTCGGGTGGATATTTAGTCATTAAGCGCTTCTTACCTCCTATGTATGACTGTTTCGAGAACTTGTGATGCTTTTAGAACAGTTATTTCATCATAATGCTTTCCTATTATTTGTAGTCCAACTGGTAAGTTATCCTTTGTAAAGCCACAGTTAATTGATGCTGCTGGTTGACCGGTAAAATTAAATGGATACGTATACCCCATCCAAGACATTCTGCTTACTTTTTCGCCGTTTATTTTTGAGGGTCCTATCGGTCCTCCATCTTTAAAATCAAATGGAGGTACTGCAGTTGTTGGTGTTAATAGTAAATCATACTTTTCAAAAATAGGCCAAATCTTTTCCCACAGTTCATCTTTTGCCTTCATAATCTTACTTATATCTTTACCTGAAATTTTCTCTCCCACTTCAAAAAAACCTGAATATTTAGGGTCCATTTTTTCTTTCCATTCATCTAAATTATCTTCCATAGCAGCAAGGAAATCAGAGATTGTAATGTTTTGTAAATGTTTTACCATGTCTGGTAAATTTAACTCAATCTCATCAACTGTAAATCCTTCTTTTTCAAAAGTTTTTGCACTTTCTCTAGTAATATTTTTTATCTCTGAATCTATTTTATTATATCCAAGGTTACTACAATAAGCTATTCTTAAATTGTTAGTCTTTTTAGCTAAAGAATCATAAAATTTGTCATAAGTATCGGGCAGTGCCAATCTATCTCTAATATCCGGACCAGCCATGATATCAAGCATCATGGCTGCGTCAGCAACACTTCTTGTGATTGGGCCTTCATGGTATAATCCTTCCCATCCAGATAACCTTGGATAGCAGGGTATACGTCCACTAGTTGGTTTGATACCGAATACTCCACAAAAAGCGGCCGGAAGCCTAATAGATCCCCCCACATCATTGCCTAGCGATAGTGGTGAGATGCCTGCTGCTACTGCGGCAGCAGAGCCACCGCTAGATCCGCCAGGTGTTTTGTCATAATCCCAGGGGTTTTTTGTATCGCCAAACAAGCTATTATCAGTAATCGCAAGAAGTGCAAATTCTGGCAAGTTAGTTTTTCCAATAATAATCGCACCTGCTTTTTTTAACCTTTCTACCATAATTGCATCTTCTTTTGGGATATAATTTTCATAAAGTTTAGAACCAAAGGTAGTCTTAATATCTTTTGTATTTATATTATCCTTTATTACCAGAGGTACTCCAAAAAAAGGTCCTAAATAACTTTTATTGTCATCAGAATCATCTATTAATTTTTTTTCAGCTAATTTTGCTTCTTCTAATGCTCTTTTTTCTGTTGTATGAATTACTGCATTTAGTTTAGGATTTATTTCGTTAAGCCTATCAAGATGAAATTTTATTACTTCAACGGGAGAAACCTCTTTATCCTTAATTGATTGACTTATCTCAATTCCGGTTTTCCATATTATTTCTTTCATCTAATTTCACACACCTTATGCTCTACCTATAATATATCCATATGGATCTACTTTATTACGTAAAAGCTCTAACTCTTCTTTCGTTGGCGGTTTACTGTCAACCAAATCATCGCTCCATAGCAATTCAAATCCTGTATTTTCTTCTATTTGCTTCCTATCAATTCCCGGATGAATACTTTCAACCTGCATTCGCTTTTCATCTTCATCATATCCCATAACGCACAAATCAGTTATAACTTTGTAAGGTCCTGAACCGGGAGGCAGACCAGCTTCTTCCCTTTTTCCTTTGCCTGATAGATATCCTGGGGTAGTAAGGAAATCTACTTTTTCAACAAATCTTTTGCTGTCATGGGGTGTCATAACCATTGTGTTCCAAGCAAGCGAAGCTAGGTCGTTGGCTCCTCCACTCCCTGGTAGCCTTACTTTGGGTTTTTCATAATTATCTCCAATTATAGTTGAGTTGAGATTTCCATGTTTGTCTATTTGGGCACCACCCAAAAATGTATAATCAACCATACCCATTTGACAATACTCCATTATTTCAGCCATACTGGTAGCCTGTATACCTTTATAAAATGTTCTAGAATCACCTACACTAATAGGCATTGTGGGAAGCTGTGGTCCCATTCCCCCTGCTTCAAACATAATCACCAAATTAGGGGCAACTGTCTTTTGACTAAGCATTGCAGCCGCACAAGGAGCTCCAGTGCCAACAACTACAGTACTATTATCCTCCAAGTTTCTTGAAGCAAGGGTTATCATAAGCTCCATTTTATTATATTCATTTCCAGACATTGTAATCCCTCCTCATAAGCATGAAATATCATCATAATTATCAATCTAATTTATTGATCTAAACCTTCCAGTTCTTCAAGGTCTTCAATTAGATTTTCTTGTCTTCTTAGCTCTTTGATTCTTTTAATACCACCGCAAAGTTCTAGATACTCTTCGAAGTCCTTTGTGTTATGAATATATTCTTCAATAAAAGATTCAATTTCACCTTTGCTTTCTTTTTCTAACCAGAGCTTTAGATGTTCCTCATCGCTAAAATATCTATATGCCATATTACCGGGATAGCAACCAAATGGAACTTCTGCTACTGCATCAACAAGGAAATAAGGTATTTTTACTTTGTCAGTTTCATTTCTCATCTGGGAATGTGGAACTAACTCTTCAGTAGTAACAATAACTCTTTTTGCACATTTTACTAAATCAGTGTCACTTACTTCGATTCCTTCAATTTGGCAATTTCCGTATATATCAGCTTTGTGGACATGGATAACGGCAACATCAACATTTAATGCAGGAAGTGCAGCTAACTTTTGACCAGTGAAAGGACAGTTCATAACTTTGGCTCCACTGTATTTAAAGGTATCAGTACCAAGAAGGACTCTAGTAGGTAAAAAAGGCAGTCCCATAGCAGCAGCTTTGTAGCGCCAGGCAAGAGCCGCATTACTCCATTCTGTGACTTTGATTCCGTATTTTTCAAAAGCATCCCTAGCACTTTTTGATAAGCCTCTGGCTTCAAGACCAACAACATATGCTGCATCACAACGGTCAACAACTTTCCCAGCCATTAATATTTGCCCGTCATGAGTTGCAGTATGACCTGATAGACCAATATTTTTCTTTTTTTGCCGTACTATTTCATGGTAGACTGCAGTTGGAATTCTATTTGTACCAAACCCACCAACACCTAAATAAGTACCATCTTCAATAAATTCTTCTACTGCTTTTTTAACTGTAGTGACCTTTGGAACTTTTTTTCTAGGCTTTTTCTTAAAATATTCTCTGGCTCCATCTGCGTCGGGTTCAACAAATAATTCGCCGATTCCTTTTTCTAAATTGACCAATTCCTCATTACTCATTAGCCTCACCTTCCTTATTATTATTTATATTTTTAAAGTATACCTTGCTAATTAAATTTTATACAATTATAGAAGTTTGTACAATTAAATTGTATAATACAACAAAAAGCAAGGCAAAATTAAGTGGTGTTTCTAATAATCAATTCTGGTTCAAGATAAGTATGCTGAGGTTTATTTCTTTCATTACTTATGTTATTCATTAGTGTGTCTACAGCAAGGATGCCCATTTCTTCTTTTTTTGAGCTATAGTAGTTAAAAGTATATTTCTGTGCCCGCTAATATCTATATTATCATACCCAATTAGAGCTATGTCTTCAGGGATACGATAGCCTTTTTCTTTTATTATTTCCATTGAGGCAAGAGCTATTAGATCATTGCTTGCAAATATTGCAGTTGGAACAGGTGAAGTAGATAGAAGTTCATTGGTAAGCTTGTACGAAATCTCTTTGCTAAAAGGTCCCTGTTTAATATATTTTTTTTCAATTTGGAGCCCTTTTTCTTTCATAGCTTCATAAAAACCTTCTAACCTTTCTGAGGCTGTAGAAAGATTATTAGGCCCAGAAATATAAGCTATTCTCTTATGCCCTTTTTCAATTAAATGGTTAACAGCTAACTTGGCTCCTTCTTTATTTTTTGAGGCAATAAAAGCAGCTTTTTTTAATTTTAAGCGTCTGTTACAAAATACACAAGGGTAGTCTGATCTTACTAGCTCTTCTGCTTTTTTATCGTTAAGGTTTACAGAAGAAAATATAATCCCATCTACTCCCTTTTGTCTTAAAAAATCGATATAGAAGTCTTGATTTTCTTTTTTATTGTCTGTATTACACAGCACTACATTGTAATTAAATAACTTTGCTCTATCAGTAATATTTTTTGCAAGTTCACTGTAAAATGGGTTTGTTATATCTGAAACTATTAGTCCGATGGTATTTGTTTTTTGTAAAGCAAAATTTCTTGCCATTTCATTTGGCTTATATCCTAATTCTGTCATTGCTTTAACTACTTTTTCTTTAGTATCTTCATTAACGTAATTATAATTGTTTAATACCCTGGAAACAGTTGCTGGAGAAACACCTGCTTTTTTGGCGACATCTTTTATAGTAATATTCATTATTATCACATCCGGTAAAAATATTATTTGATTATAAAACTGCTTTATAATGTTGTACTAAATGTACTATATATTACTCTATATATTATTCTAACATAATTAAGTTTGTCCCCGTATAGGTAACGGGGACAAACTTAAGTTTTTTGTTTTTTAGTTACATGAACATTAAGCCAATTGGAATTACAATACCAGAAAGAATCAGAGCCATTATGCAATAACCCATAATATCTTTGGCGCCAAGCCCGGCAATTGCAAGTGCTGGTAGTGCCCAGAAAGGCTGAATCATGTTTGTCCAAGCATCACCCCATGCTACAGCCATAGCAGCTTGTGCATAGTCGACATTTAAGGCTTCTGCTGCTGGCATAACTATAGGAGCCTGTACAGCCCACTGTCCTCCACCTGATGGAACGAAGAAGTTTAGGATACCTGCACTTAAGAAAGTAAAGATTGGGAATGTTGTTTCATTAGCAAACCCAATAATAGATTCTGACATAATAGCCGCTAGACCAGAAGCTGTCATCATGCCCATTATACCTGCATAGAATGGGAACTGTACGATAATTGGCCCTGCTGCTACAGAAGCATTTGGTAGTGCATTCAAAAATCTTTGTGGAGTACCATGAAGTAATATTCCAAGGAACAAGAATATAAAGTTAACTATATTAAGATTTAGATCAAAGCCCTGATTAGCAAAGTAATATACTACATAAATCATTCCAAGGCCACCGATTATCATTGAGATAGCTCTGCTGTTGTTGATATAATCAGATACTGTTTCAAGCTTTGCATTTTCGGTGTCATCTACTTCGTCTTCCAACACTGCAGGATCAACTTCAATAATATCTTCTTCTTTTGGTATCATTGCCCGGTTTAATATTGGTAGCAAAATTATTAGTGCAAGTACAGTGAGAAGGTTGGCAGGATTAAAAATTGTTTGTGAAGTAGGGATTACTCCCATAATATCAGCAAAATCGTGTCCCTCTCCTGCAATTGCAAGAGTTACTGAACCTGCAAGCCCTGCGTGCCATACTAAATAACCAGAATAAGCACTTGCTATTAGAAGCCTGTAATCTACCCCTTTAACAACTCTTGCCACTTCTTTTGAAAATAGCGCAAGAACAACTAGTCCAAAGCCCCACTGTATCCAGGAAGCTATTGCACCTACAATTGTAACCATTACAATTGCCTGGGGCATATTCTTTGGTACAGAAGCCCCTGCTCTTAAAATACTTTTGATTGGCCTACTGTTTGCAAGGATGTGACCGGTAACAAGGATCAGAGACATCTGCATAGCAAATTCTAATAGGTCCCAAAATCCTTCTCCCCAGTACCTTGTCATGTCAATAAAGCCGGCATCTGTCATACTCCATCCCATTAAAAACACAACAAAAGTCAATATAATAGCAAATAGGAATGGAGCAGGTAAATATTTTTGCATTAAGTTAACAAAAAACCTACTGGTTGCTTGTAACAATTGATCTCCCTCCTTAAAATTTAGTAAAATTTAATTTAAAGTTAATATTCTGTATTTTTATTAATTTTTGATAAATTTTTTCAAAAATTATTACCAGGCAATCCAACCGCCATCTACGACTACTGAACTCCCGGTTACTAGATTGGCTGAATCTGAAGCAAGAAATAGTACTGCACCAGTTACATCTTGAGGTTCTCCTACTTTTCCTAGTGGAATCCTGTTTTTAACTTCTTCTAAGAAATCCTTATCTTCAAACATTGGTTCAGTAAGAGGAGTCTTTATAAAAGTTGGTGCTACACAATTAACCTTAATGTTGTATGGGGCTAACTCAACTGCCATTGCTTTAGTTGCCTGGGTAAGACCACCTTTGCTAGCGCAATAGCCTACGCGCTTGTAATAACCAACAAAAGCCATCTGAGAAGTAATGTTAATTATTTTACCTTCTTCATGTTCTTTCATGATTTTGGCAGCTTCCCTGGACATGAAAAATGCGCCTTTTAGGTTAGTGTTCATCATTGTATCCCAGTCCTCTTCTGTGACATCAAAAACGTGATTTTGGATGTTAAGACCTGCAGAGTTTATTAGGATATCAATTTTGTTCACAGAACTTCTTAACCTTGTAAAAAGATCTTTTATCTCGCTTACTTTGCTAATGTCGCAAGCCTCAGTGATACATTCACCGCCCATATCACTGATTACTTCTTGTAATTCTTGTAAATCTTTTTCGGTCCTACTGACAGCAATAACTTTGGCTCCGGACTTTATTAACGAAAGTACTATTGCTCGTCCAATACCTTTGGTGGCACCTGTAACTATAGCATTTTTACCTTTAAGATTAACATTAACTTCACTGCTTTTCATATTTTCACCCCCTTTGCATATAAAGTCTTTCTAAATCTATTTTTTTACCTGCATACTATAAAATATAATTATTGGAGTGTGGATGGATTAGTATGCAGGTAAAAACTGGCTAAAGAGCGTTACTTAAAATGTTATAAGCATCTTCTTCTGTTATCCTTCTTGGATTGTTATCTAATAGTCTTGTAACACCCATGGTTGCACTAGCAAGATCTTTAATGTTATCTTTATTAACACCAACATCGGCAAGGTTTTGTGGTATTTTAACATCTTTAGACAAATCTTTGACAGCTTTAACTGATAGCTCTGCCTGTTCTTTTAATGATTTGCCTTCTGTAGCTTCTCCCATGGCAGATGCTATTTTTGAAAACTTCTCTAAGTCGGCTGCAATATTAAACTCTAAAACATAGGGTAAGAGCAGTGCGTTAGCTATACCATGACTAACATCAAATTGTCCTCCTAGTGGATAGGCAAGAGCATGTACACCTCCAACTCCTGCATTAGCCAGCGATATACCGGCAAAAACACTACCTAGTGCCATCTGTTCTCTAGCATATTGATTTTTGCCATTTGAGACTGCTGATCTTAAGTTTTTGCTGATCAATTCGATAGCTTTTAAAGCATATAGATCAGTATGAATGGTTGCTTTTGGAGCTGTATAAGATTCTATAGCATGTGTTAGGGCATCCATCCCTGTTGCAGCTGTCATAGCAGGTGGTACAGACAGAGTCAGATCTGAATCAACTATAGCTACCTCTGGCAAGAGATACTTACTAACTATGCCCTTCTTTAATTTTTGCTTCTTATCAGTAAATATGGCATTTTTTGTGACTTCTGCCCCTGTTCCTGAAGTTGTAGGGATCAAAACTTTTGGGATACCTGCTTTAGGTATTAAATCAACCCCTGCATAGTCTAGAATGCTTCCACCGTTTGAAGCTAATACGGAGATACCTTTTGCCACATCTAAAACACTACCACCACCTAATGCGACGATCATATCAGATTTTGCTTTATTAAATTCAATGGCTGCTTTGTCAACATTTTCTACACTTGGTTCCTGTTCTACATCTAAATATTTTACAATTTCAACGTTCATTGGTTTTAATATCTGGGTCAATTCCCCAACGAGTCCTGCATTATCTAGACCTTTATCAGAGACTAGAAAAATACTTTTTGCGTTTCTATCTTTAACTTCATCTTTTAGATTTTCTAATGCTCCTTTGCCAAAATAATTTACTTCCGGTAACATAAATGGTGTGACACTCATAGTTATTGCCCCCCTTCATCAAATTGTTCAAGTGATAGTTCATTTAACTTAGCTTTTGTTGGTGCGCCGTCATCATCTAACCCTGCCATTTTGTAATAACTAGTTAGAGCTTTTTCAAATTCATTCTCTTCTACTTTGTTTTTGTCTTTTAGTGGGCCAGAGGATATAGTTTCAAATAGTCTCTTTGGCAGCTTGTCATCTTTTTTGGTAAAGCCTTCTCTTTGGTTGAATACTTTCATCATTACTGAGGCTCTTTCTCCTGCTTTCATAAGTTCAAAGTAACTGCTATCCCAGCCGGTTACAGCACTAAATACTTTGTACAATTGCGGTAGTGAGACGATACTTCTTGAAATGTAGCCAAATACACAAATACCAAGACAATCATACATCATGGTTAACATGTGGGTGTAATAGACAATTTTGGCTTTTCTTTCAGATAGCTCATCTGCAGGAACAGGCTCGTTAATGCCGATTGGTTTAACTGAATTTAGACCTAAAGAATCTTTTTCCTGGTAAAATGGATCATGTTGTGCTACCCAGTGATCTGCACCGTGAGAAGATATAACGTATTGTAGTCCAAGTCCAGCTTTTGCTCTTGGGTCATGGGCAGGTAGTTCTTGACCTTTAACTTCAAGGAGAAAGTCTTCTGCATTATTTCCAATATCTTCTGCTAGCTTTTTAGAGCCAAGGGCTAATTTTTTGCCAAAGCCTTCTTTGTTAGCTGTTTTTTCGATTAGATCAAACAGAATTTCTTTGTTGCCAAAAGTTAGCTCATATCCATCAGTATCTTCTTTTGTTATTAGTCCTTTTTCATAACATTCCATAGCAAAGGAAATAGTCATTCCAAGGCTCATGGTATCAAGAGTGTATCTATTGCAAAGTTCATTTGCTTTTGATATTAGTTCGATGTCATCTATGCCAAGATTAGAACCAAGACATACAAGAGTTTCATATTCAGGCCCTCCAAGGGCTGGATCTATTTTGTAGTCATAATCTTCTCTATCTAGCTCTACAACTCTTTTACATCTAATTGGACACGAATAACAACCTTTTCTTTTGATAAGAATGTTTTCTAAACTCTCAGCGCCAATTTTTTCAGCGTTTTCAAATACGCTATCCTGCCAGTTATTTGTTGGTAGTGTGCCACCTGCGTTAACTGCAGTGATTCCTCCGGCAGTTCCATTTTTGTATAACCCATAAGCTAAGGGATGGTCTTTCATATTTTTTGCTACCCATCTGGTGATTTCTTTTGGGGTGTCATAATCATAGCATCCAACTTCATTGTCACCTTTTACAACAACGGCTTTTAGATTTTTTGACCCCATTACTGCGCCCATGCCATTTCTACCATTAAAGTGAGCAAGTTCGTTTGCGATGTTAGAGAATAATACTTGATTTTCTGCCCCCGGGCCAATACTAGCTATCTTTACTTTCTCTTCTTCATTATTTTTTATTACTTTTTCAGTTTCTAGAGTATCTTTGCCCCAAAGTTTAGAAGCATCCTTAATTTCTATTTGATTGTTATCAATATTTATATATACTGGGTTCTTGGCTTTACCTTTAACGATTAACGCGTCAAACCCGGCTTTTTTTAGCTCTGGTCCGAAGAACCCTCCTGCTTCTGACTTGCCAAAAGCACCGGTAAGAGGAGATTTAGCGCAGACAGTATATCTTGGTACTGCAGGGGCTTTTGATCCTGTTAATAGCCCAGGTGCAAAAACCAATACATTATCTGGACCTAGTGGGTCAATTCCTGGCTTGACGTGCTTCAACAGAAAATATGCTCCGAGGCCAAGGCCCCCCATGTATTTTCTGTAAAAGTTCTCGCCGTAACTTTCTATTTCATAGGTTTTTGTTTCTAAATCTACAAACAATACATTTCCCATAAATCCGTAGCTCATTTGATAACACCTCCTGTTAAAAATTTATTTAAATTAGCCGCCGCCAAAAATGGGAAAAAGCTTCACTTCATCACCGTCATTTAGTTTAATACTTTCTAAAGTTTCATAATTAGTTACAAGTTTGTCGTTTATTAAAATTACTCCTAGCTCTCCTTTAATAAAGCCGTAAAATTCAATTAAATCTTTAAGTGTGCTGCTTTCTTTGATAGTAACCTTATTAACTTTAGTTTCACTTTCTACTGAATACCTTTCGAGAGGACCGTTCAAAACAACTGTTATAGTTATATTATCCTCCCCCTACAATTTTCTAATAAATGAAAACGGTTTCATGGCCTCTTGATGCTTATTTCTAGGGAGAAACAAAAATTCCTCTATTTTCTCAAAAAAAAATTAATTTTTTCTAATTTTCGTTACTACACATTCTTTAAATGAAAGCGATTTCAATATTAACAAAAAAATAAAAGCCATAAAAAAAGCAAGCTTAAAGCTTGCTAAAAACTCTCGTTAAATATTAATTAAGATCGATATAGCTGAATTTATTCCCACTCCACTCAAGGAAACTAATTAAATCTTTAGAATTCAACACGATACTAGCTGTATTAACATTTGGATGTAGCACTATATTCTTATCGTCACTTATATCTTTATCAATGATGATTTCAACGTGATTTTCTTCATCATTAATTGCTCCGAAAGGAGAAACTGCTCCTTTGTCAAGCTTTAGATATTTATGTAACCTTCTTTCTGAAGCAAAACTAAGCCTAGAACTTTCTATTTTGGATGCTAATTGTTTAAGATCTACGTTTTTTTCTCCAGTTAATACAACAAGATAATGCTTGTTTCCTTTATTATTACGTAAAAATAAATTTTTACATATGCTTGCATTTACCCCTTCTACCTCTTCTTCTAACTCTTCAACAGTGTATACCGGCTCATGAGAGTATTTATCATAGTTTATGCTCAAACTATCTAAAACCTGATATACTTTTTGTTCATTGCCTTCCATTTTGATTGCCCCTCCCTTATATTGTTTATTCGCTAATATTTTCCTCGATCCTTTCTTTATATATATCAGCCTGTTTCAAAACAGTATTAGAAAAGTCGCTTTCAGCAGTACCATGTGTTTGAATATAACTTTCAAGATTTTCCGATCCCATATTATATGCACTTAAAACCCTATGGAGGTCTCCATCATATTTTTCATATCGTTCCTTAAGGTAAGTCGTGCCTATTTTAATATTGTATTTTGCGTCAAAAAGTAACTCACTATTGAATTCATATCCGTGACTATTTGCCACTCTCTCAGCTGTACTAGGCATAACTTGTAATAAACCTCTTGCGCCAGCCACACTACCAACATTTTCCGGGTCAAAATTACTTTCTACCTGTATCAATCCTAAAACAACATGGATATCTATACCATATTCTTTTGTCTTTGTTACTAGCTTTTCAACTTCATCCATATTAAGGGTGTTATATTCTGAAACTACTTCATAGACTGCATTAACTTTATCAGAGATTCTGTCTTCCTTAGATTTATTTTGAGATTCATTTTGATCTTCCTTATTTTTTTCATTAATTTTTTCATTTTCATCAACATCCAGGTTGTTATCTTTAATATATTCTTCGCTTACTGTAATTTCCTCGTTTACAATTTGAACGTATTTATAATCATTTGACCAGTTAATTTCTAGATTAAAGGCATCCTTTAAAGCTCTTAGGGGTATCACTGTTCTATCTTTTTCAGTAATCTTTGCTTTTGCATCAAGCTCCAAAACTTCACCATTATGTACAAAGCTTGAATCATTAATGTTAAACTGTAACTTTAAATTATCTTTAACGATCTCTACCTCACCGTTATCACCGTTATCACCATTCCAGTTAACTTCAGCATCTAAAGCTCTACTAACGAACCTTAACGGGACTTGGGTTCTATCGTTTTCATCAATAAAAGGTTTTTGATCTGGGAAATATATTAAATGTTCATTAACAAATAGTGAAACTTTTTCATTGTTATCCATGTTATCCTCTTGACCATACGTAACGTTGGTATTTACAATACCACTTACCACGGTGATAGTTACTAATGTGCAAACTGCTAAAAGTGCTGCTTTTTTTAGCATAACTTAACATCTCCTTTGGTTAATTTAAATAATTGTTTTAAATTTTGTCTTTCAATTAGATATTATATACTCTATACTAAAATAAGAAAAGGATTTAACAAAAAAGGATTATTTTAAAAGGATTTGGTAAAATTTCATAGAACTAATAACTAGTGTTAAAATAATAATATACCAAAAATAAAGAGGTGATATGCATGAAAACAAATGAAAACTTAATGAAAGCTTTTGCAGGGGAATCTCAAGCAAATCGTATGTATTTGGCTTTTGCTATGCAGGCAGAAAATGAAGGCTATGAAAACGTAGCTCGTGTATTTAGAGCTATTGCTGAAGGAGAAACAATTCATGCTTTAAAACACTTTGAGGTAGCTGGCAAAATTGGCAGTACTGTAGAAAACTTAGAAGAAGCTGCAAAAGGAGAAGAATACGAATATACCGATATGTATCCAGAGTTCATTGAGAAAGCTAAAGAAGAAGATCATGGCAAAGCAGTTAAGAGTTTTGAAAGGGCTAATGAAGCTGAAAAAGTTCATGGTAAAACCTACACAGAGCTGAAAAAGATTGTAGAAGAAGGTAAAGATTTAGAAGATAAAGAGATAAAGCTATGCCCTGTTTGCGGGTGGGTAGGCATCGATGATATTCCTGAGAGATGTCCTATCTGTAGCACTCCATCTAATAGATTTGAAGATTATTAAGAGAATTACTAATGAACTAAAAAAGACACAGCCTTTTGAAAGGTTGTGTCTTTTTTAGTTTTATTTTTGTAGATGTACGTCCATTTGGGGGTAGGGGATATTGATTCCTTCTTTATCAAAGGCTATTTTAGTAGTTTCATTTAATTCAAAAAGTAAAGGCCAGTAATTTTCAGCCTTACACCATACCCTATAATAAAAGACAAGAGCGCTATCCCCATGTTCACCGAGGACTATTTGTGGAGGAGGATCATCAAATATAAGTTCATGTTTATCTGCTATATCTTTAAGTATTTCTCTTACTTTCTCTATATCTGTATCATAACCTACACTTAGCGTTAGATCTAATCTTCTGGTATCATAGGCTGAATAGTTAATAGCGCTATTGTTAGATAGACTTGCGTTTGGAATGATTATTTTTTTGTTGTCTGGAGTGTTTAATATTGTATAAAATACTTGAATATCATGAACTGTACCAGCATAGCCAGCTGACTCAATATAATCTCCGACTTTAAAAGGTTTTAAAGTCAAAATAAGTACTCCCCCTGCAAAATTAGCAAGACTACCCTGAAGGGCTAGTCCAATTGCAAACCCAATTGAAGCAATTAATGCTACAAAAGTAGTGACCTCGACTCCTAACATTGAAGCAACTGTAATTAGCAATACAATTTTTAATAGAACACTTATTACAGAGGTCAAAAAAGAACTTAAAGATTCTTCAATCGATGACTTGACAAGCCTTGCTGAAGCTACTGTTGTAATTTTTTTAATTACTTTTAAACCTACAATTAAGACTATAAGAGCTAATAATACCTGACTTCCATAAGAAATTGACATTTCAAAAAGTGAATCTAAATCCATTTTATTACCTCCAGTCAGTGGCGTTTATAATATGATTTTAGCTTTTCATATCAAAATTCGTTACATTTATTTAGTATCCTGCAATTTAATTTATTATGTTACTCTTTATGTTACTCTGTAATATCAGTTTCATCTTGTTCTTCTTCATAATCGTCATTATTAATTTCAATATTTTCTTCCTCGTCCTCTTCTTCTAGTTCCTCTTTCTCTTCTTCTGCTTCAGGCTTGTCTTCTTCAGACCCATCATGATTGTTATTACAAATATTGGTGGGTGGCATAAGAGACTTATCTTGTGTAGTTCTACCTGCGCCTCCATTCCACCTATTATCAGTTACTCTAGGTGGATCTCTATCCAAAAAAGTTTTTGTAGTTGTTAATTCAGAAGGACAGTTATCTGAGGCAATAATTGCTGACTCATGTTCAGTACAAACTTCTAACTGAACAAATGCATCACATCTTTGTGTAGGGACACTACCTTTAACAAAATAATCCTCTGTTATAAAAGAATTTGGTGTAATACTAGAAGGTCTTAGCCCGGACTTTGTACTTACCGAGATAGGGCCTTCAATATTATCAGGTTTTTTAAAATCAGTATTACTTTTATCTTTGAGGGCAAAAGACATTATATCTTCTATAACCTTTGTTGTATAGTTGGTTCTGTTTTCTACCTTAATGTTATCCCTGTCATAACCTAGCCAAAATGTTGCAACTATATTTGGCGTATAACCTACAAGCCAGGCATCTCTGTAATTATGAGAAGTGCCTGTTTTGGCTGCTGCGTGAAAATCTAAATTAAGAGAGGATGCTGTACCCTCTGTTATAACATCTTTTAACATATCATTAATAAGCCAGGCAGTTTCGCTGGATATAACTTGGATTGGTTCTGGATTATTTTCATATATAATATTACCATGTCTATCTTTTATTTTTGTAATTGCATGCTGGTTCATTTTCTTTCCTTCATTGGCCAAAGCCCCGTAGGCCTTTGATAGGTCAATTGGCTTAACCCCTCTTTCTAACCCGCCAATCGCACCTGCCAAATTATTTCTGTCAGCTTCAGCAAAAGTAGTTATTCCAAAACTTTCTGCATACTCTATTCCAGTCTTGATACTTAATTTATCATAAACTTTTACAGCCGGAACATTTAGAGAACGTACAAGAGAGTCCCGTACAGTTGTCAAACCGGTAAAAGTCTGGTCAAAATTTTCTGGAGTATAATATTCACCATAGATTTCAAAGGCTGTAGGTGAATCATCAATAGCCGAAGAAGGGTTGATTAAACCTTCTTCAATTGCAGGTGAATAAACATTAATAGGTTTCATCGCTGAACCGGGAGACCTAGTACTTACTACACGATTCAACATGTTGTGATAATTATAATCACGTCCACCTACTAGAGCTTTTAGTTCGCCTGAATTTGGGTCAGATAGAACTAAAGCTCCCTGGGGTTGTATAATCCCGTTTTCATCTTCCCAGTTTTCTGGATAATTACCTGGATCATTTATAATGTTTTCTGCTTGACTTTGGAGTTCTCTGTCCATTGTAGTATGTATGGTAAGTCCATTGTGGTAAAGCACTTCTTCATGGTCTTCTTTTTCAAGTTTATTTTCGATTATATGTTTAGCCTCTTCATTAATAATATAATTTACAAAATGAGGGTAAGGAAACTTTCTTTCAGGTGGAGGCTCTAACATGTCATCTAAATCACGGTCTAAGGCCTCTCTGTATTCATTTGCTGAGATAAATCCCTGGTTATTCATAGCTTGAAGTACTGTTCGCTGTCTGCTTATGGCTCCTTCGGGATTTTCGTGTGGAGATAATCTACTGGGCTTTCTAATCATGCCTGCTAAAAGAGCTGCTTCTTCAATCTTTAACTCGTCGACATCTTTATCAAAATAAAACTTGCTAGCAGCCTGTATGCCATAATTGTTATGATTAAAATAAGTTGCGTAGTTTAAGTAAAATTCTAATATTTGATCTTTTGAGTAATGATTTTCAACCTGAAAAGCGAGTTTAGCTTCTTGAATTTTGCGCTCTAACTGATGTTCTGATGATAAAAATGCATTCTTTACAAGCTGTTGTGTTATGGTACTGCCACCCTGATTGCCTCTGAAAGGATTTCTTGTTTGGGAGAAATTATTTCTAGCCGCTCTAAGTATACCTTTTATATCTATTCCTGAATGTTCATAGAACCTTGAATCTTCAATGGCAATAAAAGCATTTACAACATGGTTAGGGACCTCATCGATTGAAACTTCTTCGCGTCTATGGTCTCTATCTAAAGTTACAATTCTTTTTCCTTCCCTATCTTTGATTATTGATGGAAGGCCTGCTTCTAATCCATCAGGGTTAAAATCAGGTGCCCCTTGGGAGTATGCAACTAAAATACCTGACATAGTGCCTATGCCAACTGCTAGAAAAAAATAAAAAGTTATAATTTTAATTAGAAATATAGTAGTTAACTTATTTTTAAAATTTGGCCCTAATTTAGAAGGTTTGGCTTCTTCTGTCATAATACTCATCTCCCTTATATCTATAAAGAGGGCGAAGGCTTACCAATAAAGTATCCTTGAGCGTAATCAACCCCAAGTTCCCTTAAAATTTCAATCGTTTTTTCCCTGTCAACGAACTCTGCTACCGTTTTTATATCAAGGCTTTTTGACATATCCAAGATAGTTTTTACTAAAACTTTATTTCTTTTACTTTCTGGTAAGTTTTTAATAAAAGTACCATCTATTTTTAAATAATCTACATTCATCTCTATTAAATGTACAAATGAAGTATAACCAACACCGAAATCATCGAGAGAGAATTTACATCCCATATCCTTCAATTTTTTGACAAAGCTAACTGCATTGCTAAGATTACTAATTGCAGCAGTTTCTGTAATCTCGAAAATTATATGCTCTGGGTTTGCATCAAACTGATAAATTGTATCTTGGAGATAATTAAACATTTCTTCGTCTTCGAAATATTTGCCAGAGAGGTTCATGCTAAATGAAATTATCTTGCCTTCTTGCATCAGTTTTGACTGCATTTTAATTGCTTTTTTTGTTATGATTTTATCTACTTCAGATATTAGGCCATGCCTTTCGGCAGTTGGAATAAAGGCTGCTGGAGACAAAACTTCGCCATCAGGCATTTTAAGCCTTGCTAATGCTTCTACATGACTAATTTCATTATTAGATAAATCAAGTATAGGTTGAAACCAGGGTACAAACCTTTCCTCTTCTATTGCTTTAATTATAAGCTGTTTTTCTTCCAAAACAGACTCCACGTTCTCAAAATAAGCATCATCTTCACGATACATGAGATAACGATTTCTCCCTTGTTCTCTCGCGTGAGATATAGCTGCACTTGATTTTGACAAAAGTTCATTACTGCTTGTGCCATGCTCCGGGAATAACGAAATTCCAATACTAACGGTAACTCTTAAAGCATTATTTAAAAAAGCATGCTCTTCAATATTTTTTCTTAAGTTTTCGGCTAATTTAATTGTTTCATTTTTGCCTTTTGAGACAATAAAAATTGCAAATTCATCGCTGCCAAGCCTTGAAGTCAAAGACCTCTTTGAAGGCTTTGTGATAATATCGAGCTCTTCTATTTGTTTTTCTAAATAGTCAGCGAAAGCTTTTAGGAATCTATCGCCAACGCTATGCCCAAAAGAGTCATTAATTAATTTAAAACCATCTATATTAATTTGTAACAAGGCTGCTTCTTCATTTTTGAGATTATCATTATTTAAATAATCGTCCAACAGCTTTAAAAAGTGTTCCCGGTTAAACATACCTGTAATTGTATCAAACTCTGCTAGATAATTTAGCTGTTTTTCGACTGCTATTTTCTCTGTTATATCTTCTTGAATTGCCAAAAAATTAGTAATGTTATCATTTTCATCGCGTATAGGGGATATAAAACCATTTACCCAATAATAAGTACCATCTTTCTTTTTGTTTTTCAATAGGCCTCGCCATGTATTGCCTTTTTTTATTTCTTGCCACATGTATTTGTATTCGGAGAGCTTTGTTTCACCGGAAGCAAGTATTCTTGGGTTTTTCCCTAATGCTTCTTGTTTAGAATAACCGGTCACTTCTTCAAATTTTTTGTTTACATATTCAATTGTCCCCTCATAATCTGTAATATAGACAATATTAATAGTTTCATCAATTATTTTGTCTAGTTCTTTTAAATCCTTTTCAGCTCTGCGTTTTTCAGTAATGTCACTTCCATAGAAGAAAACTGCTTTTTCTTCTTTAATCCAAACAAGGCTAAAACTATATAACTTTTCATTTAAATTAAGTTCTATCGGAGTATTATTAGATTTATCTTTCAACGCTTTTTTTATAGGATATGGTACTTTTTGTTCCGTATTTATTTTAAATTCATCAAATAACTTTTTGCCTATTCTATTAATATACAAAAGAACTCCTTCGGAATTAACATATAATATTGGTATTGACGCTTTGTCTAAGAATTTTAAAGAAGCCATTTTTAAATTATTTAAATAACTATCACTTTCGTAAGACAATTCTTTTTCCCTCCTTCTAATCAATTAATGTTCTACAATTTTCGCTTGCTTTCCTTTATTATTTGCAATATCTGTGAAATTGTAAAAATATTTAGAAAATTATTGACATTAAGAAAAACTAAACCCATAATAGCAATAAGAAGCATAAATAAGTATGAGTTGTACAATTTATAATAACTAAGACTCATTGGGATATACAATCTCTCATAGTTAGTAATGCTTAATAATAAATAAGGAAATGCTTTAAGGGAGGGATTTATTATGAAGTTCTGCAAAAAGTGTAAATCAACTAACCTGAAGTTTAAAGTTAAACTTGAAGCCGAACTTGATGTTATTGTTGATGAAGAATGTAAAATTGTAAAAGAGTTAGAGCTTAAGAGAAAAGGTAAAAAATATGGCACTAAATATGTTTGTATCAATTGTGGTAAAGAATATGCCAAAATTAGCCCTTTGCTGGAACATGTATGGTGAGATGACAAAAGAAGGTGGTGAATTAAATGATAACAAAGGTTATGAAAAATAAAAGGATAGAATTTAGGTGTGATGTATGCGAAAAACCAATAATTACAAGATATAATAACTCTAAAGAACTAGTTTGTTCTTGTGGATTTTTGCATGATATAAGTAAATTAACCTGTAATAGTACAAACGGACGTAATAAAAAGTTTAAAAATAATTATTTCAAATAGGGTAACTAAATAAAACACCTGCCTGTGCGACACGTCTACAGCAGGCAGGTGTTCTGAGATCACCGACAATAAACTATAACACCCTTTTTTAAAAGTAGTTTTTTTATGTTAAGACTTACTAGGAGAAGGTAATACTATGCAGAATACGCCTGCAATTAAAGGAAATAACATAGTTAATAGCAATATTTCGTTATAACTGCCGAATAAATCATAAGCCATACCAAAGGGTAGTGGGCCTAAAGCTGAACCAAGGACAACAGCTGTTGTTGCCATCCCCCTTATACTACCCAAATGTTCTCGACCAAAATAGTAGGGCCACAATACACCTATTCCTACAAGATTAAATGCATTAAAAAGACCATGAAGAATAGAGTATATTATCAAAATATTATAAGAATCAAAGTATATCAAAATCAAAATAGTGATTAGGAAGATGAAAAAGTTCATTCCTTTAACATAATTAGGGCTGATCCGGTCGTATACAAAACCGGCAAAGAAAGTAGAAATCAACTGTGAAATTGCAAAAATGCTTAAGATGTATGCAGCAAAACCAGTTGTGTGTCCTTTTAGCTGCATAATGGAAACCATATGAAATGTAATAGCTGTATTAACAAGTGCTGGAATTGCAGAAATAAATAATAGCACCCAAAAGGCCTTAGTTTTTCTAGCTTCTTTTAGAGTCATAGACTCTTCTTCTTTTAGGTTTTGTTTCTTTAAATTTGAAGATTTAATCGCCTTATCATGGCTACCTCTTTTATTATGATTATTGTAATTATAACCTTGGCCATCTGGTTTTTCACCGATATCTTCAGGTTTATTTCTTACTAATAATAGTGCTACAGGTGCCATAAAGAATATTAATAATAATGCCCAAAACCTCCAGGCAAGCTCTACCCCATAACTTGAGATTAAAAAGTTGTTAACTGGTGGTATAGCCATAGCTCCTATTGATCCCCCAAGGGTCATAATGCTAAGTGCAATACCACGCTTCTTTTGAAACCATTGAGGGACTAATGTATCAGGTATTAATGTTAATGACCCCTGACCAAAGAACCTTAAAAATATAAAACCGATTCCAAGCATTATAGGAAATCTAACAAAGCTCATCCAAATACATGTTAACCCTAATAAAATCGGAACGACAGTAAATATTTTTCGATGCCCCTTGCGGTCTATTATTTTACCCATAAAAGCGATATTAAGTCCTGATATCAATGTTGCTATAGAATATAGCCCAGATACAAGTGAATGACTCCAGCCAACTTCAGTAACATAATAATCTATAAAAATTGAGACTGAATAAGTCTGACCAGGCCCTGAGAAAAAAAGCCCAAGAGCCCCTATTAAAACCATAGTCCAACCATAATAAAATGGGGATTTATTTGGTACTATTAAATTTTGTATTTTTGAGTTTTTTAACTGGTTTGATTTCATAACAAAAATTATAACATTGTTTTTTTCTTATAGAAAACATAACTGGTTTAATTAAAGTTAACCTTGACCCCTTGTCCTTCCTCATTCTATTGTAAAATACACCTGGCTACTTAATCTAAATTAATATGTTACTAAATCTAAATTAATATTTTATTATAGAACAGAAATATGATATTTTATAAATAACCATTTTTTAAATTGGGAGTGATTTGTATTACAATTAATGCTACTAAAATTATAATACTTGGCACTATTGTAACCTTGATGTTGGGTGGTGGTTTTTTTGCGTTAGGTTGTGAGTCTACTTCAGAATCTTCTCAAAAGCCTTCTCCTGAAGCTAAAGATGATATAGACAACTTTGATAATAATCTAAGAAATACACTGATGCGATTAGAAGATCTTGCAACTTATTGTAATGATGAACCCCAAACAAATGATACTGACAGAATAGAAACTCAATTAGAAAGCATAAAGTCCGATTTTAACCTTCTAAACGAAAAGATCCTTGAGATGTGTCCTGATAGCAATTCAAATAAATCTCCTACTTATTTTGAAGCATACGAAGAATATTTTATTTTACCAAGGCTTGACGATTTAGTTTTAGACGACAAAGCGGAAAAAGAATTAGGAGTAATCGTGTATGATCTTCGACTTATTATTTCAATGATATATCCCCTTGAAGATGATACTTCAATATTTTTTGGTTTAGATGATTGGGAAAAAGACAACCTTAAGTTAACTTCATATGAGGATTTCTGTCAAGCTGTAAGTGACCGAATGTTTGGAGAAATACCTCAGAAAATTTACGAAGGAAATAGAGAAATAGATGAAGATAAGGTTTATGATTTTGATGATTCACCTGCAGGCACCTGACCAATTTAAATAATATCCCCGAGTTTCGGGGTTGAATTGGAGGTTATTTTAAGATGAAGAGAAGAAAATTTTTTAAATTTTTTGGTGGTACTCTGGTAGCTGCTGGCTTATTAGGTTTTGGAGGTTGTGACTTCGAAGATATTGAAGATATTATTGATGAAGACAATAGTGTGAAAGATAATAACGATACTGATTTAGATGTTAAAAATAACATACCAAAAAGAAAACTAGGAAATACAGGGTATGATGTAAGCATTTTTAGTTTAGGTGGAGAAGCTGCTTTATTAACCCCAGATAAAGAAGAAGAAGCCCAAAATATAATCAAAGAAGCTCTAGAATATGGAGTTAACTATATTGATACAGCTCCACGATATGGGAATGGTTTAAGCGAACAAAATATTGGAAAGGTAATTAGTGAAATTAATTTTAGAGATAATATAGTTATTGCTACAAAAACTCATGATAGAAGTTATGATGGTACAATGCGTTTATTTGAAGAAAGTTTAAACAGACTTCAAACAGATTATTTGGATATATATCAGCTTCATAACATTACTGATACGGACAATTTGCTTAAAGCTTTTGACGATAACGGAGCTATAAAGGCTTTAGAGGAATTAAAGGCAAATGGAGATATTAAGAATATTGGAATAACAAGTCATAATGCACCGGAGGTACTTTTAACAGGTATCAATGAATATGAATTTGATACTTGCTTGATTAATTTAAATGCTGCAGATATTCATGAAAAACCATTCCAAACTGACTTTTTAGAAGCGGCGAATGAAAAAGAAATGGGAATTACAGCCATGAAAATACTTGCAAAAGGTAATATGTTCCGTGAAGACGGTATATCTAAGATGAAAGAAGCTTTTTATTATAGCTTATCATTTTCAGTTTCTAATGCTATTGTAGGAATTTCTAATATTGAACAGCTAAGAGAAAATATAAAGCTAGCTAAAGAATTCGAGCCTTTAAGCGAGGATAAACTTACAGAAATTGAATACTTGACTGCACACTACTATGATGAAGTTAACTATAGATAGAGATAATTGTAAGATAGAGTTGATTATAGATTAACAAAAAGCAAAAATACAGCAGAAAGTGTTTGCTAGTTTGTGTTAATTCATGGTATAATAACTTGATCGCAGGGCTTTACATTGTTAGCTTTGCAAGACAAATGTAAAGTCTTTTTTTTATGCATGTTTTTGTGCATAATAAAAATAAACACATAATATCAAAAAGTTTTGAAAGGATGAACAGATTAATGGTTAAGTTTAACGAATTAGGATTAAGTGAGCCGACTTTAAAAGCTATTTCTGAGATGGGCTTTGAAGAAACAACCCCAATCCAAGAAAAGACAATCCCTCTTGTTATAAATGGGCAAGATATAATAGGTCAGGCTCAGACAGGTACTGGAAAGACTGCTGCTTTTGGCATACCTTATATCGAAAGAATACCTGCAGAAAGATCAAAAAATATCAAAGGTTTAGTAGTTGCTCCTACTAGAGAACTTGCAATTCAGGTGGCTGAAGAGATAAACAAACTATCTCAATACAAAGGAGTTAGAGCCCTTCCTATATATGGCGGTCAGAGTATAGATCGTCAGATTAAGGCGCTAAAAAAGAATCCACAAATTATTGTAGGTACACCAGGACGGCTAATGGATCACATGAGAAGAAGGACTATAAGGCTAAATGAAGTGGAAATGGTTACCCTTGATGAAGCTGATGAAATGTTAAATATGGGTTTTATTGATGATATCAAAGTGATATTGAATGAAACTCCAGAGAATAGGCAAACGCTTTTGTTTTCGGCTACGATGCCGCCACCTATTAAAGAGCTTGGCGAAAAATTCATGACAGAGCCTGAATTAATCAGGACCAAAACAAAGGAAATAACCCTCCCGGGTATAACTCAACAATATGTTGAAGTAAAAGAAAGAGATAAATTCAATGTATTTTGTAGATTGATTGATTCTGAACTGACCGAAAAAGCTATCGTATTCGGCAGAACAAAAAGACGAGTTGATGAGCTTTATAAAGCTCTAAACAGGCGAGGCTATTCTGCGGAAGGTATTCATGGTGACATGACTCAAGGTAAACGTGATAGTGTAATAAAAAGCTTTCGCAGTGGAGATGTAGAAATTTTAGTTGCAACAGATGTGGCATCAAGGGGTTTAGATGTTTCCGGAATAAGTCACATATTTAATTTTGATATTCCTCAAGATGCTGACAGCTATGTACACAGAATTGGAAGAACTGGAAGGGCCGGCGAATCTGGTGTTGCTATTACTTTTGTAACTCCTAGAGAAAAAGGACATCTAAATCTTATAGAAAAATCTATTAAGAAAAACATACCGAAAAGACCAACTCCATCTATTGACGAAGCTATTGAGGGAAAACAAAAAATAGCTGTAGAACAAATTCTTAATGCTGCTAAAGGTAAAGATGTACAAAAACATTACAAACTAGCAGAAGAACTGCTTGAAGAAAATGATTCTGTTGAGTTAATTGCTGGTGCTTTAAGTTTAATTATTAATGAAAATAAATCAGATGCTCCTGTAAAATTAACTGAAGAAGAACCTGTTGTTAAGGGAAAGTCGAAAAAAAGAAAACCTCACTCAAAAAAGCCATATCACAATAAATCAAGAAATAAATCAAGAAGATATAAAGGTGATAGAGTAAAAAGTAAGCATTAACAAAAACCGGGGAATCCCGGTTTTTTTATTTTATTAAGCTGTGAATCTCAAAGTTATCGAACTATACTAAATTATTCTAAAATTTAAGCTTTTTATAAAAACAAGGGATTTTAAGTTTGTTAAGAGAATGATTTCACAGGCATTAATAAATATAGCAAAATTGTTTTTACGGGAGGTGAAAAAATGAGTGATAAAGTTAAAATAGCAGATCCAGGTCCTTTAGGTTTAAATTGTTTTGCCCTTACTACTTTTTTATTAAGCTTAGTTAATGCTGGATTAATTGACATGGAAGCCGCAGGGCATGTATGGCTTACATCTGGTCTTGTTTTTGGAGGTATAGTACAAATAATGGCCGGTATGTGGGAATTCAAAACTGGGAATCTATTTGGTGCTACGGCCTTTTCATCATATGGTAGTTTTTGGGTATCTTTGAGTTTGATAACTATCTTTTCAAACCAAGGTTATATTCCTGATACAGAAGTAAATACTACCTTGACAGGCTGGTTTTTAGTTGCCTGGACGATATTTACTTTTTATATGTGGATAGGCAGTTTTAAGGTTAACACAGCGTTAAATGTAACCTTCACCTTATTACTTATAACTTTTATCCTGCTTGATATTGGTCATTTTGGCTATCCGATTTTCAATGTTATAGGTGGATATGTTGGAATATTGACAGCACTGGCAGCCTGGTATACTTCTGCTGCAGGTGTTTTAAATATGGTCTTTAAAGAGACTGTAGTACCAGTTAATAAAAGTTAAATTTAATTTGTATCTTTGAATTTTTATTAGAAAAAACACCAGGGTTATTGATCAAATTCTATTCCCTGGTGTTTTTTTAACTTATTCTAGTTGAAATTATTCCGGATAAAACCATAGTTATTCCTAAAACTCTAGCTAAATTAAAGCTTTCTCCCAAAAAATAATAAGCTAGTATAGCAGCAGCTACTACCTCAACAGTTACTATTATACTTGCTTTGCTAGAATCAACTCTTTTTAGGCCTGCAGTGTAACAAACAAAAGCTAAAAAAGTAGCTACAAATCCAAGCCCTAAGAGGCTAGACCACATATATATATCCATCTTAGTCAATACATTTCCTACAGGAGGATAAGGTATTGCCAGTAACAAAGCACCAAAAATAAGTGAATATGTTGCCACAGTAAAAGGAGAGTAATTTTCCATTCCAATCTTACCCATAATTGTGTACGAAGCGTATGTTATTGCTGCCAAAAGACCATATAAAACTCCTAAAAGGCTAAAATTATCATAACTATTAATATTAAAGCCTCCAACTGCAAGAAAGCAGCCAACTAATGTTAAAATCAAACCCATGATTTTACCTTTTGTCAATTCTTCCTTAAAAAAAAATAAAGAGTAAAACAAAACATAAATGGGAGCTGTGTATAGTAAGATAACAGCGACGGTTGCTCCACTATACCTGATGGCATTATAATAACCTAAACCAAAAATAAATTGGGCTAATAAGCCGGACAAAATAAAGAAGGGAATGTGCTTAATATTTATTTTCAATAAATTTGGCTGCCATAATAAGGAGACAAACAACATTATTAAGGCAGCAAGACTAGTTTTCATACTAACTATTTTAAGTGTAGGCAAATCACTTTCAAATAATGGATTGCCAAGTATACCAGTAGATCCCCAGAATATACCTCCCAAAATAATTAAAAGATAGCCTGCCTTTTGATATTGCTGCATCTTATATAGCTCCCCTTTTTACCCTTTTTAATTGATAAGTTTTGCTCAAATTATCTCACAGCTTCTATGGTAACACAATTATTTTCGAATATTTACTATTATTTTGATTATATAGCGAAAATAGAGACTGTTATGGTAAAATGAAATTGCAAATATTTCAATATTTTAGAGGGAGGTTATTAAATGCGGTTAAATGGATTAACTGTGGGAATCCCACGGGAGATAATGCCGGGAGAAAAAAGGGTGGCTGCAACACCTGAAACCGTACAGAAAATGAAAGAAGCAGGAGCAAAAGTTCTAGTTGAAACAGGTGCTGGTGAGAACAGTTTTTTTAATGATGAAGATTATATTGATAGAGATGCTGAAATCGTTAAGGAACCAAGTGAACTTTTTGGACATTCCGATATTGTACTAAAAGTAAAAGAACCAAGCATCAATGATAGTATAAATAAGCATGAAGTTGAATTGATGAAAGAAAACAGCCACTTAATCTGTTTTCTACACCCTGCTAATCCCTCTAATCATGAAACCGTTAAGTTATTAGCTGACAGAAATATTACAAGCTTTACATTAGACAGTATTCCTCGCATTTCCCGTGCTCAACAGATGGATGCTTTGACTTCGATGAGTACTGCAGCAGGATATAAAACTGTTATTTTGGCAGCGTATCATCTTGCGCGTTTTATTCCGATGATGCCGACTGCCACAGGGGTAATTCCTCCAGCAGAGTTTTTAGTTGTTGGTACTGGAGTTGTAGGTTTGCAGGCTATTGGAATGGCGAAGCGTCTTGGCGCCAAAGTCAAAGCTGTGGATATAAGAAATGAAGCTAACGAACAGGCCAAGAGCCTGGGAGCAGAGATCATTCCTTTTGAAGTTCCCCAGGAGCTTGCTACAGGAGAAGGTGGATATGCCAAACGCTTGCCTGATGAATGGTATGAAAAAGAACGCGAACTTTTAGCACCATATATAAAAGAAAGTGATGCAATTATTCTTTCTGCTTTGATCCCAGGAGAAATATCACCTCAACTTGTAAAAAAAGATTCAGTTGTTCAAATGAAAAAAGGTTCTGTTATTGTTGATATAGCTGTAGACCAAGGTGGTAACTGTGAACTAACAAAACCAGGAGAAGAATATGAATATAATGGTGTTACTATTAGTGGACTAAAAAACTTGCCAGCTGATCTTGCAGTAGATGCAACATCCATGTTCTCACAAAACGTGTGGCAGTTTTTATCATATATTTCAGAAGACGGCAAAATAAAAACCGACAAAGATGACGAAGTTATTAAAAATCCATTAGTAACAATAAATGGAGAAATTGTACATGAAGGTACTTTGAATGCTATGAAAAATTCATAGAATCAAATTTAAAGGAGGAAAAAAGTTTGTTTGCTTTATTAATTCTTATTTTAGCAGTAGCGTCTATCTTGGGATACTTGACAATTTCTAAAGTGCCTCCTCTTCTTCATACTCCTTTGATGTCGGGGATGAATGCTCTTTCCGGAGTTACTCTCATAGGAGCAGTAGCCATATACGCTACTGCTCCTCCAGAATACTTGTCTTTGGCAGGTCTTGCTTTAATTTTGGCGATGATTAATGTGGTTGGGGGTTTTTATGTTACTGAAAGGATGCTTAAAATGTTCAATAAAAAAGACCCACAAACAATTGATAAGGAGCAGATTCCATGGCAATAAATATTATTTTTGGAGCAATTGTTATAGTAGGTTTTATTATAGGAATAAAGCTTATGCAGTCCCCAGGTACTGCCGTATGGGGTAATCGAATTGGTGCATTGTCAATGGTAGCTGGCTTTGTATTTGCTATTATCCAATTCGGGGTAGCTGATGAAATTATATTTTGGCTTTTTATTTTAATTGGTGTACTTCTAGGAGCTATATTAGCTGGAAAAGTACAGATGATACAAATGCCACAAACTGTTGCGCTTTTTAATGGTTCAGGTGGAGGGGCTTCTGCTGCCGTAGCTACTGTTTCAGCTTTATTGTATTCTACTGAGGGAGATTGGATTTTCTTTTTTACTTCTGCCCTGGCATTAGCTATAGGGAGTTTGACTCTTTTTGGCAGCATAATAGCAGCAGGTAAGCTTCAGGGATGGTTTTCTCAGGAGTCGTTAAACATTAACGGTCATAATAATTTGTTAGTAGCGTTATTAATAATTGGGGCCTTGCTGGTGATTATTAGCCCGGCTTATAATGGTATGTTTTTTGTTATGCTTTGGCCATTTTTGCTAATTATATCTGCGTTATATGGTTTTTTCATGGCTATTAGAATCGGTGGAGCAGATATGCCAGTTTTGATTTCTTTTTTGAATTCTTTGTCAGGAATAGCTGCTGCTGTATGTGGTCTTGCTATAGAACATATAATTCTTGTTGGGGCAGGAGCTCTTGTCGGCATGGCAGGATTAATTCTTACTATCATAATGTGTAAAGCTATGAACAGAAGCTTGAAACAGGTTTTTAGCGGAATAAAACCCTCTGAAAAAGAACAACCTGATCAGATAGGAGTAGATCAAGAAGATTATGACGCGGTAAAACATCACGAAACAACCGATGAACCAGCAGAAAAAGAAATTGAACTTACTCCACTAGATAGTGCAAAAACTATATTAGATGAAGCCAATAAAGTTATAATTGTTCCAGGATATGGTTTAGCAGTTGCTCAGGCTCAACAGGAGCTAAAACAGTTAATTGACTTACTAGAGGCTGAAGAAACAGAGGTCAAGTTGGCAATTCATCCTGTTGCAGGAAGGATGCCAGGACATATGAATGTACTACTAGCAGAAATTGGTATTGATTATGACAAACTTTCTGAAATGGATACTATAAACCCTGAATTTCCAGAAACTGATGCTGTGATTGTTATTGGAGCATGCGACGTTGTAAACCCTGCAGCTAGTACTTCCGAGGGAACTCCAATTTCGGGGATGCCTATATTAGAAGCCCATAATGCCAAAAATGTTATTGTTTGTAACTTAGATGATTCACCAGGTTACTCAGGTGTTCCTAACACTTTATATGGAAAAGATAATGTTATATTAGTTTGGGGAGATGCTAAAGAGAACATAAATAATTTGTATAGTATATTAAAAAATGATAAAGATGGCTAAATAAAAAAAGAGCTCAGCAAAATATTTATGCTGAGTTCTTTTTTTATATTTATATGCTTTTTATTTTAATTATAATTAATTGTTGCTTACTAGTTAATTTGAATTTTTATTTGTAACCTGGCTATCATCTAAGGCATCATCTAGAGCATCATCTACGGCATCGGCTACAGTTTCTTGTAAAATATGTTTTTCTTCAACTTCTTCGAGTTTTTTCTTTACAGCTTCTTCAACTTCGTATTCTTCTAAGAGTCCAACATATAGTGAATAAATAATTAATATCAGAATTAATGAAAAAGGAAGCCCTGTCATAACCGATGCAGTTTGTAATGCTGTAAGTCCTCCTCCTAACAATAAAGTACCTGCAACTACCCCCTCCATAACTGCCCAAAAAACTCTTTGAGTAGTAGGTGAATCTAATTTTCCACCTGAAGTCAGGTGATCTACTACCAGCGAACCTGAGTCAGACGAAGTGACAAAAAATACTGTAACAAGAATAATGCCTACAAGAGATAAGAGTCCTGTCATAGGAAAACTTTCAAGCATGGCAAATAATGCTACAGCTTCATCCACTTCAACAACTGAAACCAGGTCTGCAATATTATTCAGTTCTAAATATAATGCGCTGCTTCCAAATACAGATATCCATAAGAATGAAATTAAAGTTGGAAAAAGCATTACTCCAAGAATAAATTCTCGGACAGTACGACCTTTAGATATTCTTGCTATAAACATACCCACAAAAGGTGACCATGATATCCACCAGGCCCAGTAGAATATTGTCCAATCCCCCTGCCAGTTTGTTGCTTCAAAGGTCTCAGTCCAAAGACTCATGGCCGGAAGATGAGAAACGTAGTTACCTAAGTTTTGCGTAAAACCACCCATGATATAAATTGTTGGACCAAGGAAGAGTATTAATAGCATAAAAACGCCTGCAAGTACCATGTTTATTTCACTAAGTTTTTTTACTCCACCATCTAGCCCCTTGACAACAGAAATGACAGCAAGGGCAGTAATTGATGCAATAAGTATAATTTGTATTGTTACGCTTATTTGTATCCCAAACAGATAATTGAGACCTGCATTAACCTGAGCAACTCCTAAGCCAAGTGAAGTTGCTAGTCCTGTTAAGGTAGCTAAAACTGATAGAATATCGATCAGGTTACCCCAACCACCATATATTTTATTTCCGATTAAAGGGTAGAATATAGAGCGAATTGTTAAAGGGAGTCCTCTGTTAAAAGCAAAGAATGCAAGCCCAAGTGCAACTATAGAATAAATAGCCCAGGGATGAATTCCCCAGTGAAAAAAAGTAGTTATCATTGAAGACTGAGCAGCTTCGGAAGATCCAGATGCAACATCTCCAAACATAGGAGAAGGTGTGTTTAGGTGCAAAATTGGCTCGCCAACACTCCAAAATAATAAACCAATCCCCATACCCGCACTTAGAAGCATTGCATACCAACCAAAAGTAGTAAATTCTGGTTGAGCATCATTGCCCCCAATTTTGATATTACCAAACTTACCTAATGCAAAGTATAAAGAGGCCACTATAAAAAGGTTAGCTGTTAGGATAAAAAACCAGCCTGTGTTTCTCGTGACAAAATCCAAAGCTATCTCAAAAATAGATTCAGCTTGAGAAGGATTGAATAATGTTAGTGCTATAAAAACTATTAATAAAAATCCAGATACTAATGTGACATGAGGATGGATATCAAAACCATAAGCTTCCCAGTTTCTTGCTCCAGGTTCTTCTTTGCCTGCTTCATCAAACAAAGATGCTGTTGGTCTAATTTGTAGGCCTTTAAAAGGGTTCCTTTCTCTAATAGCTTTTTTTCTTTCCTCAGCTTCAGCTTTTTTCAGCTTTTTTGCCAAGGCTCTTTTAGAGACTAGCCTCTTTCGCCTTTCTTCATCCATCTTAATTCTGCCTCCTTAACAGTGTCATTTTTTGGTATTAAAAACGTAGGTGATATCACAATTCTACATAAAAATGTTGTATCCTTTAACCTTATTTATTAATTTTAAAAATTAGGAATTTGTAGTAAACATGTTTATATTATTGTTTTTATTTAGATATCAATATTTTCCAAAGTTTTAAACTTCCTTCTTTTTTTCTTTTTTCTAGTGATTCAAGTTTTTCTTCTGAAAGATATAGCCTCTGATCAAAAGTTAATCTAATAACATCCAAATCAATTAATAATTCCATTGCATTTAATTTATAATTTGGAGCTTTAACTAGTCGTTCTGTTGCGCTTTGTTGTATTAACCCCAACTCTTCTCTTGTTTTTGCATTTCGTTTTTCTAGAGCATTGTTTTTTCTAAAAGAATTAATTACAGACTTAGTTGCTCGTCTTAATAAAATAACAGAAAATAAAAAAATTAGGCCAAAAATCAGTAAAAGAGCGCCTATCGCTAAAATAAATATCCATATATTTTGCAAAGTTATCACCTCGTGTAGTTAATAGTTATCTTAGTAATCTCCCATGATTATATTCTATAAACTCATTTTTTCACCTGCCGTGAAGGCATTTTATAAGTGAACTTTAATGTATTTTTAAGATTTATTTTTTAAGATATAATAATAAATGCTATATTCTATTTTGGAGGTCAAATGATGATAACTGTTGCATTAATTGGTGCAGGACGTCGTGGGAGAGAAGTATATGGGCGCTATATTAAAAATCATTGTCTTAATACGAGAATAATTGCCGTTGCAGAGCCAAATTTTTTTAAAAGAAAACAAGCTTCTATTGAACATAATATTTCAATTCGAAAACAATTTAAATCATACGAAAAATTGCTTGATAAAAACAGGTTAGCTGATGCTATTATGATAACTACTTCTGACCATCATCACTATTATCCCACAATAAAAGGGATCGAGAAAGGTTATAAAATAATACTAGAAAAACCAATTGCGCCTGATTTTAAGCAATTTAAAGATATAGTAATTAAAGCTAGAGAACATAATAATCAAATATTAGTGACACATCCCCTTCGTTATACCCCTTTTTATAGAACTATAGTAGATGTTATTAATAAAGGAATAATTGGAGAGATAAAAGCAATTGACCATAATGAACATATAGGCTATTATCACTTCGTACACAGCTATGTCAGAGGAAACTGGAGAAATGACTGCATCTCAGCTCCTTTATTTTTGGCAAAAAGCTCTCATGATTTTGACTTACTTTATTGGTTCCTAAATAGGAAATGCCTTGAAGTTTTTGCAGGTGGCAGAAAAACGTACTTTAATAAAGAGAATCACCCTGATGATGCGGGAGAAAACTGCCTTGATTGTAAAGCTGAGCCGAACTGTCCTTACTCAGCACGACATATCTACCTTACTGATGATCTTCCGTGGCCTAAAGATATAATTGAAGAAATGCCATCGAAGTATTTTAGAAAAGTAGGCGTTAGATTTACTGGCCTTGGCAAATGTGTTTATCTGTGTGATAATACAATGCCAGAATTTTTAACAGCTTCACTTCTTTTTGAAGATGATATAAGAGTAAACTTTACGATCACAGGTCTATCAAAAGAGATGACGAGAATAACAAATATTTTTGGAACAAAAGGTGAAATAAGAGCAGATTTTGCCCGTAATAAAATTTGGATTAACCCTTATAGGGGCAAAGAAAACATTATATCCCCCTCAGTAGAAAGAGGAGGACATGGTGGTGGGGATTTTATTATGATAAAAGAATTTGATAAATTTTTGGGTGAACTAGAAAGTGATAAAAATAAAAATCTAACAACATTGGAATTATCAATTGAAAGTCATTTAGCAGCTTTTGCTGCAGAAAAGTCAAGAAAAGAGAACAGGCCTGTTTCCCTTTCTAGCTTAAGAAATGAATTGTCTTTAAGCCCGCATTAGCCATATGGCTTTAATAACCATGAGATGTAGGTAATATATTTAAAAAAACATTTCTTTGTGATATTATACTAGTATAATTTATCATTAAGATTATTTATCAATTAATATTTGATATTTTAATGATAATTTTTATAACTTACCACTACGTTAGGAGGAAGAAAATGGCAGACGACAAGCATTCGCCAGATTTATCGTGTGAAATTAATGAGGAAGACCTAGTAGCGAAATACAGAAAAAAGCTTCCCCAGGTAACTCAAAATATTATCGAGAGTTATAATGAGCAAAGATTTGGTAGCCATGTAGATTTTGAGCCAATACCATCTAGAGAATCTGTTATAGAGATTATTGATAAATTTTTTGAAGTTCTATATCCTGGTTATTTTAACTCTGATAAACTTGATCCTGTTAATTTAAATTTTCATATTGGCCAAATTGTAACAAGGCTTTATAGTATGTTAGCTGACCAAATAATCAGTACCATTCGTCATGACTGTGATCGTTACAATTTAACGTGTCAGGAGTGTAATGAGCAGGGGTACGATATTGCACTTAGGGTATTAAAGGAAATCCCTAATATTAGAAAACTTTTGGCTACTGATGTTCAAGCAGCTTTTGATGGAGACCCTGCCGCGAAAAGTTATGACGAAATAATTTTTAGCTATCCTGGTATTTATGCTATTACTGTTTATAGGGTAGCGCATGTTTTGTACGAAAATGATGTTCCATTATTACCTCGGATAATGACAGAACATGCACATAGTAAAACTGGTATCGATATACATCCCGGAGCGAAGATTAATGAAAGGTTTGCAATAGACCATGGAACTGGAATCGTTATTGGTGAAACTACTACAATTGGCAAAAATGTAAGGATATATCAAGGTGTTACCCTTGGAGCATTATCCCTCCCTAAAGATGCTGGAGAACAGCTTAGAGGTAGAAAGAGACATCCTAATATAGAAGATGATGTTATAATCTATTCTGGTACTACTATTCTTGGAGGAGATACTACTATAGGTGCGAGATCTGTAATAGGTGGTAATGTTTGGTTGACAGAATCTGTACCTCCTGATACCCAGGTAATAATGGAAAAACCCCAACTTCTCTATAAAAATGATAAATATAAGTCAACGGAGGAAGAACTTTTTGACGAAGGTTAAATAATTAAGAGGGCAAAAGCCCTCTTTTAATTTTATATATTTCTATCAACCGCTTCGGCTATTGGTTTTAAGCTCTCCATAAGATTAGCAAATTTATCTGGTTTCAAACTCTGGGTACCGTCACACATAGCCGTGGCTGGGTCGTTATGAACTTCAATAATTAACCCATCTGCCCCTGCAGCTACTGCTGCTTTTGATAAACCGCTTACATACTTCCACGAACCAGAAGCATGGCTTGGATCAGCAACAACAGGAAGATGAGACAGTTCTCTAGCTACTAGAATTGCGCTAATGTCCATTGTGTTTCTAGTTTCTGTCTCGAAAGTTCTAATACCCCGTTCGCACAATATAATGTCGGAGTTCCCCTCAGACATTACATATTCTGCAGCCATAAGCCATTCTTCTATTGTGGCGGCAAGACCTCTTTTTAGTAAAACTGGTTTCTCTGTCATACCTGCTTCCTGTAATAATCTGAAGTTTTGCATATTCCTGGCTCCTATCTGCAACACATCAGAATATTTTGCAACAGTTTCAACATCTCTTGTGTCAATAACCTCCGTAACTATTTTTAAACCTGTTTCCTTTCTAGCTGTATCTAGCATTTTTAGCCCTTCTTCTTGAAGTCCCTGGAAAGAGTAAGGAGAAGTTCTAGGTTTAAAAGCACCACCGCGCAATATTTTAGCCCCTGCATCCTTAACTTTATGCGCTGTTACGAAGAAGTCATCTTTATCTTCTACAGCACATGGACCTGCCATAACTACTAACTCGTCTCCGCCTATTTTAACATCTCCTACTTTAACAATGCTTTTTTCTTGTATCTCTTTACTTGCTAATTTGTATGGTTTCATAATTGGCACAATGTTTTCCACACCGGGATACATCATTAGTTGATCATTGTCCAAATGTCTTTTGTCACCTATAACTCCGATTACCGTTTTCACCTCACCATAAATTGGATGTGTTTTACACCCTAGTTCTTCTAACCTATTTTCTACTTTTTCAATTTGTTCTTTTGTTGCTGATGGTTCCATAATAATAATCATATTATTACCCCCTAATATAATTTTTATAAGTAATACAAAAACTCCTCATCCCAAAAAAGGGACGAGGAGTATTACATACACCACGCGGTACCACCCAGATTGATTCCATAAAGGAACCCGCTCATAAAGCATACGGGAAATTAGAATATTATAGTAACATAATAATATAATTCATAATTTCCGATATACCCTCCAGGTTAACGTCAGGAGTTAACGGCTCGGCCTATTAGCATTACGCATTCAGCCTGCAGCTCCGAGGTGAACTTCAATTTAAAATAACTTACCGGGCTTTCACCATCTCCGGCTCGCTGTAAAGAAGTGATTTTAAATCTACTTTACCTCTTCATAGCTTTTAATTTAATATTATAGTTTCTTTAAAAATTAGAATTTTTCCTAGTTTTAGATAAGTTATCATAAGTTCACACAGAATGTCAAGGTGATTTTCTAAAATTATTTTTGAAGCATCCTTAGAAAAAAATACAAATCAGGTACAAATAACTATTAAAATGATATAATATGACTATATGGCAGATAATAGATAATTTTTGGAGGCTTGAACATGAATGAGTATAAATACCAGAGTGCGATAATATTATCTCTTGCTTTTCATTTTGGGTGGTTACTTTCCTTTCCTTTCTATGGTCCGGTACTTCAAGTATTTACAGTTAAAAACTCTGTAGATGGTTTAAGTAATCTACCTCTAATTTTTGTCTTTTGTCATGCTGTTTTTTTTATTTTTGGTGGAATTTTTCTAAGAGATATTTATATATGGAAAAAAGTTATGTTAACAAGTCTTACGGTCATTATTTTATTTAATATAGTTTTTATATTTTTGGACTCTACTATACTATTAATATTTATGGGGATAATGGGGGCTTTATCTTCTGTTTATATATTAGGCTGGAGTTGTTTGTATTCAATGTGTATCCCCTTTAACAATAAAATTAAAACTATGGCTGCAATAATAATTATATCTAATGCTGTATTTGTTTTAATTAATTGGCTATCAACTTATTTATCATCAATTCAGCTTTTGACTGTAGCTATATTACCTTTGATTGCTTCTATGGTTATTCTGGTCAAAATACCAGAATTGTTAAAGTTAGAAATAAAGCCGGCAAAAAATACTAAAAAAGATGACTCCCCACTCCCCCTGCCAAAAACTTTAATAATATTTTGTATATTTGTTGCGGGATTATTTTTGAACGGTGGATTTATGTATAATATAATGCTTCCTTCATTTGAAGGAGAGTTACCTTTTTTTAAGAATTATACATACTTACCCTACATTTTAGTATTACTTATAATTTTTAAATTAAGCAGTAAAATAAAATATTACCTGCTAGTTTATATGGGGGTTACCCTTTTGGGAATGTCTTTTGTCTCCTTTGCTCTTTTAGGAGATAATATAGTAGGGTTATTTTTAACTCATACCTTAGTAGAATCATCCTTTGCTTTTTTAGATTTATTTGTATGGGTTGCTCTGGGTAATTTAGCTTTTATTTATGGTGCACCTTATCAATTGTTTGGTTATGTGTTGGGTGTGATGGTGTCAAGCATATTTGCAGGTAATATAATAGGTAGTCAAATATTTCAGATTGGTGAAACTCATAGATTGATAATGGCTGTATTTGCTGCGACAGCTATTTTTTTAACTCACTTGGTTATACCTTGGTTAAATAAAAGAATAAATAGTGATTTTACTACTATGGTGGCAGTTACCATGGAAGATGAAACTCTTGCTGAAGAAAAAGATATTTTTGATATTTTACTTGGTCAGCTACTCCCTGGAGAAAATCTAACACCACGAGAAAAAGAAGTTACAAAACTAATTTTAAAAGGCTTAAAAAACAAAGAAATTGCTGAACAACTTTTTATAAGTGATAACACATTAAAATCTCACCTTAGAAATATTTACCCTAAATTTGGAGTAACACAAAAACGTGAACTTTTATCTATAGCATTAAATATCAAGAAATATAAAAATTAACGCTGATTCTGGTGCAAAAAGTCTATTCACGCATGTAAAGTGTTTTTATTAGTTTTTTATTTTTTTGATTAAAAAATAGGCAAAGACTCCAAGCAGGATAATAAAAGGCCAAATCATAAAAATGCCATTTAGTAAAGTTACCATAGCAACTACAAATGTATTCCAGCCATTTTGAAAGCTATATAAAAACCCAGTGATTATATTATCAGGTGTGGTTGTTATAGTAATCTTATGTTGTAAATAAACTGTAATTTTTGAATAGTCAATTGCCCTTTCCAAATAATTCATTCTACCCTGGCTACTTTCAATGTTTTCCCTTAGGCGGGTTAATTCCTTTTCGATATTTATAATCTCTTCAATATTATCAGCTTGGTCTAGGAGTTGAATGAGCCGCTGTTCTTGTGCCTCTAGGACATCAATGCGAGCTCTTAAATCAATATATTTTTCAGTTACATCTAAAGTTGAGCTTTCCATTCTTGTAACATCTGCAATATTTGAGAGTTCATCCATTAATGAGTCAAACTCAGCGCTATCTATCCTAAGAATCATTGTGGCGTAATGAATGTCATTTTGTTGTTGAAATGTTGATTTTTCTACAAATCCTTCCGATTTTTCTAATAGTTTAGTAATTTTTTCAGAAGCATCTTTTACATCTTTAGTATCAAGATAAATAATGCCTTCTTTTATTATTTTTTCTATCCCACTTTCACTTAGTTGATTGTCTTCTGCTAAATCTCTTGCCAAATCGTGTGTTGTAATTTCTTCAGCCATTTCATTTGCACAACCATTAATGAAAAACAAAACAAGTAATATTATAGTTACTTTCAAAAAAACACTTTTATTTTTCATTTTTGTTTTCTCTTCTCTCCCCTCCATTACAAAAGTATTCTATAATATATGAGTTAATTGATAATTTAATCATAATGTTTCTTTATCATAAAAACATCACCCTTAAGGGTGATGTTTTTATGATTGTTTCACTATAAACTAAAGTTAATCAATTAAATTGATATTTGTATTAACTTTGATAGGAGGAGATTTTAATGTCTAATTACAAAGAATGTCCATTTTGTGGAGAAGAGATTCTATCAAAAGCAGTAAAATGTAAACATTGCTATTCGATGCTAGAGAACGATTCAGAAATGCCACCAAAGCCTCCAACATCTCCAATACCAGCTAAACCACCAACGCTGTCCAAATCATCTTTTTCTTCACATGCTAGTTCATCTTCTGCTGCATCAACTACTGATCAAAAATCTTCTAGTCCACCTCCGCCACCGCCACCACCTTCTAATGCTGTAATGTCAAACCCAACTCCATCTATGCCACCATCTCCGCCACCGTTAGCACCAAACCCTCCTGGTTTTGGTGGAGATGTTATGTCAGGCTCGGGTGACTTTGCTTATGACTACCCTAAAGCAAGCATGGGAAAACGAATTTTAGGATATATCGTAGACGGGATTGTCGCCATGGTACCTTTAATTATTTTAATTCCTATAGCATTAATGCCAATTTATAGGTATATTGCTTCTGATGGATGGATTACTCCTAGTGGCTTTGAATGGGCTCTTGGGATAATCGGCATTATTATAGGTTTTGGATGGAGTATAGTTTATTCATTTGTTCGTGACGGGCTTAAAAATGGTCAAAGCTATGGGAAAAGAGCTGCAGGGTTGATGGTAGTCCGTTTGACTGACAACAAACCTTGTAATAAAGTAGACTCTTTTAAAAGGAACGTTGTTGCAGCAGTGATAGGTGCAGTTTTAAGTTGGATACCAGGGTTAAATATGATTGCTAGTTTTGCTGAACCATTAGTTGCAGCTATTGATAAAAAAGGTTTAAGACTTGGGGATAGATTTGCTAAGACCCAAGTTATATTAAAAGAAGATTACAGGTAGCATTAGATAAACTAGATATATATAAAGTAGAGTGACTTTTTTTGCTCTGCTTTATATACCTTATTTCAGTGTAAAAAATTTTGATTCTTAATATCACCTTAAAGGGTGATGGCAGGGTTGATTAAATTGAGTACAATAAAAGTAATAAATCCAGGATTAGGAGGGATATGAATGAACAAAAATTCAACTAATCATTTTCGATACATCACCTTGCTTTTTGTTTTGTTTTTATTTGCAATTACTACATTTGGATGTAATCAGAATAGCGAAGAAGTAGAAGCAAAAGAAAGTCTAAATGATTCTAGCTCAGAAGGGAATGTAACCAAAAGTATAAGCCAGCTTACTGAAGAGGGGAAATCACCTGTAGAAATTTCTAAATTAATAAGAAAGGATATGTTTTATCCTCTACCAACTACTTATGATTTTAGCATAACCAATGTATCGAATGCACAAATACGTACTATTAAAGGAGTTGTTGTTTTTATAGATTCGGATGGCAATTATGTACCAGGGCAAATCGCAGAGACAGGTGTTGCGGAATTTATTTCTCCAGGCCAAACTGTTGAGTTTCAACTGTATGGCAGTGAAGATGAATCAATACATTCAGGAATAATTGTTGTAGAAAACATGACCTATAGCAGTGGAAACTTTATGCAAAGGTGGGAGAATCCTAACTTCGCTGCCGAAATTGAAGAACTAACTGGGCTAGCTGAAATTTGGGATATAGAAACTTTAAATGAGATACTTGATGTTGATGAAACTGAAGTAGAAGAGGAAGAAATAACAGATGATGATATTATAAACGAATAAATTATTTCATTTAACAGGCGGTGGTCTACGTGGATAAGGAGTCAAGGGTAATTCTCACAACTACTGTGTCAGTTTTACTAGGAGTGATTCTGTTGGTTTATTTGTATAAAATAATAATTTGAGAATGGAGTGAATAAAATGGATTTTATTTCGGTAATATTTATTCTTATATTTGTCTATCTTGTTATAATTCGTCCATTGTTAAAAGGCGGTAAACGAAGACGTGGAATAGGTGCAGGTGGAGGGGCAGTACCTTTCTACCTTAATGATCAAAATAGGCTTGATGGTAATGAATCAGATAATGATAATGACAGCTGTGATGACTATGATGATGGCGGCTGTGATGACCAATAACCTATTATAACTAAAAAAAATTATAAAATAACAAATCAAACAAAAAATAGAGTGAGTCAGGATTGTTATTTTCCTAACTCACTTATTTTTGTTAAAGTGTATATTTAATTATTGCTTAGAGGTAGATAATGATAAAGTTCTCCTGCCATACTCTGTATAGGCATTGTTTGAAGCCACACTTTCCCTGGACCTTCCAAAGTGGTTAAAAACATCCCTTCGCCGCCAAGAAACATATTTTTTATTCCTTTTACTCTTTCAATACTAAAGCTAACCCCTTCTTCAAATGCTCCTACTGAACCTGTTTCTACTCTGATTTTTTCTCCCTGAGCCAAATCCTTCACAATACACTCTCCGTCTATTTCGATGAAAGCTAGCCCCTGTCCTGATAACTTTTGCATAATAAAACCTTCCCCGCCAAAGAATCCAGAACCAAGCCGTCTTTGAATATGGATGTCATAATCTACAGACTCATAAGCACACAAAAAAGAACGTCTTTGACAAATAACTGTTCCTTTGGAAATATCTAAAGGAAGGATATTTCCAGGATAAGTATGACCAAAAGCAACTATTGCACCATCATCTAATCCAGTAAAATATTGCACAAACATATCTTCCCCGGACATTTTTCTTTTGAATGCTCCAAAAACACCACCTTTCATTTCAGTATCCATTTTGATGTTCTGATCCATCCACTGCATAGCGCCACTTTGAGCGTATAGTCTTTCATCTTTATCTAGCATTATCTCCACCATGGGCATAACTGAACCTAAGATTTGATATTTCAATCCCTTCAGCTCCTTTTTAGAATTATTAATATTATTATTAGACCTTACGCTTAACCCACTTACATTATTAGCATTTGAGATGTTTTCTTGGTTGACAAACAAATCTTTTATTTGGCTTGCAGGTGTCCAATTATTTAGCTTTTCTGACCAAACTAAGTCATTTTTGTTTAAATAATTATCACCTTTAAGTTGTAGAAGTTGATTCCAATCATAAGGTCCATACTGCTTACCTTCTTTTGTTATATACCAATTTGACATTTTTTTCACCATCCTTTTTCTTTTATTTTTTTGAGTTTATTAGCTAACTTTGACCATTGTAGCCAAAAGCTATTTTGACATCTTTTATCAGACTTATATTAAGTGAATATACAAATTTATTAATATAATTTTAGGTTAATTTTACAAATAAAAAATCACCCTTAAGGGTGATTGTGAAATAATAATTAGTAAATGGTTTAAATTAGTAATAATAAATTAGCTTATTTAACCAAAAAATAATTATGAAACTAATAATTTGATTTTACTTTAACCAAATTGAGGTGATCATAATTAAAATAAAGGATAGGTTTACAGGTGGAGTCATTGCGGGTATAGGAGCAAATTTGGTAAAAATGGGAATTGGACAAACAGCTAATGTAGAACCAAGCACAAGCTTCAAAGAGACAATTATGAACCGTGTTCTTCCCAAGTAGCTATATATTGCAGGTTATTTATTCCTTCAAAACATGTAATGTCTAATTTATCGTTAATAATCCATTGTCCATTTAGTCCTTTTTCTAGTGCTGATAGTTCAAAGTGACACATTGCTATCCCCATATCTATCTTTTGAATATCAAATCCTATAGCTTTGTTTACAACTTTTGAATATTCCATGAAAAAATGCCAGTTATTATTTTCTTTAATAATACGCCATGGTTGAAAATTTGAGGCTGAAGGCGCTAATCTTACCATTTCAAGTGGTGTTTCATAGTAGCCGGCCTTTTCTTTAGTGATTGGCGAATTAATGGAATTATTAAAAAATAGTTTTTCCCATGATTTTCGTTTTTTAGAGCCTGCAGCAGTTTTCATTATTTTGTCAATCATGCTTTTTTTGGTGTCAGGATAGCCAATTGGGGTTATAATAGGTAGGAATTCATTTTCTTTTAGACCTGTGAGTTTATCTAAGCCTTTAATATTAAAAGTACCACCAAGCCAACAGGTTCCAAGTCCTAGAGAAGTTGCATAAAGAATTAATTTTTCTAAAGTGTATCCAAGATTCAAAAGACTATAGGCTTCATCCTCTTTTACTACCCCGGTAACAAAGTTTTTGGCACCTTTGATAACTCCATATGTACCAATTTTGCCACCGGTTTCTTTTACAAAAGAATCATCGTTTAAAAAAACAAAACGTACTTCTGAGGAAAAGGGGCTTTCTATAGAATTAGAGTAGTTTTTAAGGTCAGACTCAACTTCTTCTGACAAAGCCACTGGCTTATAAGTTCTAATAGAGCTTCGTTTTTTTATAACTTCTGTTATATCTTTATTAAAAAATTTGATATCCATATATGATCAAGCTCCTTTTTTACTATTTTGCCTTCTTACTTCTTTAATTTATTAAGTTCAGAGATAAAAGAATTTATACTTTTCCAAAAGTCTTCACTCATATCAATGGTGTTATGGTCTTTATCTTTGATAACTTTTAATTCATACTCTCCTCCCCACTCTTTGGCTAATTTTTTGCCATGTTCAGGAGGAACAAGATTGTCATTCTCTGCAATTAAGGCTAGCATTGGAGTTTTGATATTGGGTGCTTTGTTCACAGAGTCAAAATTATGTTTTAAAAGATAGGAAACAGGCAAAAAAGGTAATTTATTTTTAGCCACATTAGTGATACTATCATAGGGAGTTACTAATATTAAACCTTTTACTTCTCGTTTACTTGCCAGATGAACCACAACGCCAGAACCAAGGCTTCTACCCATTAGTACGATATTATTTTCGTCAATATCTTCCCTACTAGCCATATAATCATATATTGTTAACGCATCAGAAAACAATTTTTCTTCTGTAGGTGTGCCTTCACTTAAACCATAGCCTCTGTAATTAAAAGGAGCTAATGAATATCCTGGAAATTTGTCCTTAACTTCTACCATGTGAGAAACTTCTTCGGCATTACCACCAAAATATAATACCAGGGGAGATTTTTCTTGTTTATTATTACTATTGTCTTCTTTTGCAAGCCATCCATGTAACTTTGTACTATCATTTGATTTAATATTTATACTTTCAATGTTTTTGAGTTCTTTTTCTTTTTCGCTAAAAGGTTCTTTTGGTAATGATACAGGGTGAAATAATAATTTTTCTTGTAAAATATAAGTAAGAACAACTATTACTAGATAAATTATTAATAAAATTATAAATACATTTAATATAGATTTTATTGGCAATAATATCACCTGCCTAGCTTGTTTTATGGATAAATATTTAGATAATAAGTTTCACTTGGCCATAATTCACCTTCGTGAATAAGACCGTTTTTATAAATAGCTCTTATTGATATTCTTTTTACTTCTTTATCAAAATCTTTACTAGCTGAGAATATCTGACCTTCTCCAAAATCTGAGATACTTTTTTCGCCAACCTCTGTTCTATGACTAAAGTCATGTTGATTTGAATCTATTTTATCACTTAACTTTCCTTTATCTAATTTAATGGTTTCATCGTTATTTTCCTGATATTCTATGTCCATGTATATATCCTTAACTTCAAAAAAGTCAAAGATAGGCTTGTCTTGAAACAACTCAATTCCATAATTACTAGGTCCGGCCATACTTCTACTGCTTCCATGGTATATATTCGTAATCCTTGCCAGGGCTGGTTTGTAATAATGGTTTGGGATTATATTCTCGTCACTACTTTTGTATACCTCCCCAGAAGCTACAAACCTATACTTATATGTTTTTTCAGGCTCTAAATTTAAAGTAGCGAGATAACTGGTGTCAGAGATTTTGTCTGCTTCTTGCCTAGTCCAATCTTTACCATTACTGCTGTATTCAACTAATACAGAAGCATCTTTTTCTAACTCTCTAAAGCTCCAGGCAAGATCTAAAATAATTTCATCTTGAGTAGAGTTTTCTGTATTAGGGTGAAAGTCTTTAGACACTATCCATTTTTCTGCTTCTTTTAGTTGTCTCAAACTGTTATTTAGTGAGCTTATTCGTGATGATAAACTATTATATTCATTTCTATTAAGCCCTTCAATATTGTTGATGGCTCTTTCAAGTTCATTAGTCTTGTTAAAGGCAGACATACTTGTACCAATGCTAATAACGAGTAGTAAAATTAATATTAAATATTTTATATTTTCCAAAAGTGTTCTCCTCCTAATTTTAGTAAGAATTAAGTCTATATTAGTACTGTATTATTTAAGACGTATTGTTTTTGAATATGTTATTTATAACTATCGAATTAATTTAAAAATCCTGACCACATATCAATGGCCAGGACTGAATACATACCAAAACTATCGAACAAATTTTATTAATATATGGTAATTTAATTATATACCGAAAGAGCCTAAAAGTCTATCTAGGGGTAATAAATTTTTGTGTATAATATTTATTATAAGCGCCTGTACCTAAAGCTTGAAATACCGGGTTTAATATAGCTTCACGGTGTCCAAGACTGTTCATTAAATTTTCGTGAGCTTCTATAGCATCCGACTGTCCAAATGCTATATTTTCGCCAACTGACGAATATAATATATTTGCTTTAGTCACCCTATCTCCAGGACCGCCAGTAGTTGGAGAAGTATGACTGAAAAAATTGTTTTCATACATATCTATTGAATGCTCTTTAGCAACTACAGCTATTTCCTCATGAAAATCTAGTGGATCGATTCCCATTCTAACTCTTATAGAATTAACTAAATCAAATAATTGAAGTTCATTAGCACGGTTAACCTCTTCTTGTTCTTGTTCAGATAGGTCTTGTGCTTGATGTTCTGGGGAATCACCACTAAAAGTCCAACTGATTGAGTAATTGCCAGAAGCGAGTACAAACTCAGGTTCACTAAGTCTGACAGAAGTAATATAGTTATTGTTATGTATATCAATAAATATCTCTAAGGCGATATCATCTTCTGTAATTACCAGGTATTTTTCCATTGGACTTTTATCACTTTGGTTAATAGTATAATCGGCTGATTCATTTGAATATTCAACTGTTTCTTCATAAGGAAATAATTTTTTTGCTTCTTTCTCACTTAAACCTACTTTAAGGCCTTTGAAATTTAAGTTATTTGAATTACTATACAAATTAACAACTTTATTATTACCATTAATACCTACTTGTAGATAATTTTCATAATCATGATTATAGATCCACCACTCAAAACCATAAGCACTTGGGTCTTTTCTATCAGGTTTGTCTAATAATTCTATAACTGAGTCTTTACTATCTCCGATAGATAAACCATAAAATTCTTTGCCTTTATCATTATTATCATCAACTTTATCTGTTATAGATATTGTTATTACAGAGTTGTCTCTATTCCAATCTACGCTTGAACCAAGATTTTCTGACACAAAGCGCAAAGGAACATAGTTTCTGTTATATTCTTCATTGAATACCATTTTGGTATCCATTTCTTCCTCAATGCCATTAACAGAGATTATGTCACTATCTATTTGTAATTCAATATGAAGTTCATCTTTAGATACTGTTACTGTCTCTGTTTGTGGGTCCCATTCAACCTCTGCACCAAGATTTTCAGAGATAAACCGGATAGGTACCATTGTTCTATTATTTGAATCAATATATGGTGTAGCATCTGTGAATACAGCTGGTTTATCGTTTATCATAACTTCTATTTCTTGTTTTGAATGAACAAGTTCGATATTAAACATCATTAATAAAAATATAGTTAAAGATATAACTAAAACAAAATAACCACGATATAAAGTTTTTTGACTAATAGACATTTTTGTATACGCATCTCCTCTCTACGTCTTTTCTGGCACAAATATCCTAACTTTCTTAATTATATCATAAAGTTATTACCTATTTGCTCGGTTTCGACAATTTATTCATCTTCTATTTAAATTTGTTATTAACTCCTCTCCTTTTGTAGGAGAAAACACTCCATTTTTCAGGCTAAAAAACTGAGCGCTCTGACTGTAATCTAAAATAGCTTTAACTAACTCGGGATGACAGGTAAGTATAAAAATTTGATGTGTTTTGGATAACTCTGTTAGAAGAGAAACTGTTCTACCTAAATGGTACATATCAAAATTTGTCAGTGTATCATCTAAAATAACCGGAAGGGGTGGTGTTATTTCTTTTATTCTACTAAGTCTCACTGACAAAAAAAGCTGTTCTTTAGTACCTCTGCTTAAAACATCAGTTGTTTGAACGATCTCTCCATTTTTACTTTCTATATGAAAATCTGAGTTCATTAGGTCAGGAACGGGCATAATCCCTTTATAATCACCATCAGTTATTTTCTCAAAATAAACATTAGCTTCTTTTAATAAGTCTTCTTTAGCTTTCTTTAAAAATTTTGACTTAGCTTCTTTAAGTAGAAATGCTGCTACTTTATTAACCGCATATTTTTCAGCTAGGGGTCTTAAATCTTTTCTAGCAGAATCTATTTTAGCCTGTGATTTTTGTATATTTTCATCTGTTGCTAGATCTTTTAGTTCTAGCTCTAGTTGTTTAGTATTGTCTTTAGCTTTGTCTAATCGTTCTTTTAACTCTGCAATTTTTCTTTCATTTTCTTTCTTTGACTCTTTTATTTCTTTGACAATAGCATACTCCTTCCAATAATTGCGAAACCTTTTTATGAGTTCTTCATTTTGGACTAGATGGTCTTCTTCTATTCCAAAAGCTTCTTTTACCCTATCCATTTTTAAAAAAGAAACCAGCTGACTTTTTAATATACTTAACTCTTCTTCTAGCTGTCTATATTTTTCCTGCTTTGTTATCCTGTCTTTTAACGTTTTTAACGTAGACAATATGCTTTTAGTTCCACTAATTTCATTTAAATTAAGTTCACTTATCATCTTTTCTTCTAAATCTTTTTTTCTTTGCTCAAGCCTTTTAATTTCTAGTGCTTCTTTTGATAATTCTAAAAGCTGTTCTAACTTAATAAGTAAATTTTCGCCTTTAGTAAGTACTTCTTCTTTAGAGATTTCATTTTGCAAGCTAGTTGTTTGGTACATCTTAGTGTAAATTTCATCAATTAATGTATAAAGTTTTTCAAATTCATTTACTAAATTTATTTTCTTTTGTTCAAAGTTAATTTTTAAGGATTTCAAGTTTTCAACTTTTTCATTTAAAGTGATAACCTGATGTAAATGTTCTTTGATCATCTCAACAGCAATATTTTTATTAAGACCTATATTTTGTTTATACCATTCAATCTTGTTTTCTAAGTCTTTAATCTCCTCTACCAATTCCTTTTCTTTTTCTATTTCTATTTCTAGCTGTTTTTGTGTTTTATCAATCTGAAACATCAAATCATCTTTGCGTAATCTTTCATGGCTGGTATTTTGATGTTTGATCAATATATATAAGCCGGCACCTATTATTCCAGCACTACCGATTAGAGTTCCAAGCAAAATGTTAACTAAGCCTGTTATACCTCCGACTATCACAAATATTAAAGAAAACATAAAGTATTTATTTAAATAACTTATGCTTTCAGGAGTTCTAATTTTTGCTAACTGCGAATTTAAATGATTTAATTCTTCCTCGAAACTCTTTTTGTCCTCTAAAACTTGATTTTTTTGTCTCGATAATTCTAGATATTCTTCTATACATCTAATAAGTGCATCTTTATTCAAATTATCTAGTTTCATATTTGTAATTTTGTCCAAACTATCTCCTAGTCCGTCTGAAACCTTGTTAGCTTCAATCTTTAAGTTATATTCAGTATTCTGTATTTCTGCTTTTTCTTCTCTATATCTTTGGAGTCTTTCTCTTAAGCCAGATGCCTGCCTATAATACATATCTATCTGATTATAATTGGTTATTAAAGATTTCTTTACTGCTGAAACAATTTTTTCTTTTTCTAATTTTCCTTTATCTAAATAATTTTGAGTAATTTTGTTAACAAAAGCTTCATAAGCAGTTTCAATATCATTACTTAAGTTTTGATATTCTTCTATAAACTGATCAATTTTTTCCAGGGATATATAGCACTCTTCTTGTAAAAGGTTTTTTATATCAGGGGCATTTAAAGAATTTTCTAGATCAGTTAATTTTTGATAATCTGTATACCAGTGTTCTAACACTTCTAGTCTTGTAGATATTAAAGATTGATCATCTAACCGGTCCTGGATTTCTTTTATTTGGTCATCTAACTCTTTTTTTTCATTTAATTTTTGATAATACATATTTACTTGTGATTTGGCTCTATCTCTTAACTCGAGCCCTGCTTTTATTTGATTATAAAATGGCTTAAATTCTTTAACATTAGGACTTCCATTTTTGCCTCCAATTTTTTCTGCTTCTTTTCTAAGTTTTTTCTCGACGGGCGAAATTTGAATAATATCTTTTAATCCAGCCCCTAACAAGACTGATTGAAGTTTGTCTTCTTCTTTTTTATCTAGATTATCAGGTAGGCGCTTCAATTCTTCCAGACTAATGGTAAATAACTGCTGATATGTGAACATATCAAGGTTATTGTAAAGACAAGTAGATCCTTTCACTCTACTAAAATCACCTTGTAAACAGCTAACCTTAGGCTCAGAATGTCCTTCGATTAATAACTGAAACTTATCCCCTGTTTCTAACATAAAATCTCCCTCTACCCTATATTTGTTATTAGGCGAAGGAAGATTAGATTGACCCTTAAAACCATAACCAAGACATTTTAGCAATTTCTTAAAAGTTGTTTTACCAGATCTATTTGGCCCACCTATAACGACCATATTAGAGGATATATCTTCAATTGTCTGATTTCTAATAATTCCAAAATCGTCTATCCTGAGTCTTTTAATTTTCAATTTTTTTCTCTCCTTTCAAGGAGACTTTCTATAGAATGTTCTTTAGCTTGTTCAATTAGAGCTGATAGAATTTCTTCATTAAGTTGAAGCCTATCTTCATTATAATTTTCGTGATCTGATTCCCACTCCCAAACTTCTCCAAGTTCTTTTATTATTTCATTTTTCAAACTGTTGTCAGTAAGGCATTCTCTAGCTAACTCATCTAAGTATCCAAAGATTTCACTTTGTTTTTTTAATTTTTCAACTGAAGGTAATGGTTTATTCGTTCTAAATAAAATAGAATCGCTCCATACAAAACTATCTTCACTAAGAAATTTTCTTCTTAAAGTATCAAGAATTTTTTCTTTAACTTCGTCTTGCTGTTCCTCTAGCTGTTCGTGCAAAGAAGTTTTTCCTGTAATAACCCATCTGATCATGTGCCCTTTTATATTTTTTTTATTAATGTCATTAATCTCTTCTATTTTGGAAATAAGTAGCTCTTCTAGCTCTACAATATTTTTTGGAGCTAGCTTATAAGATTCATCAATTGATACTTCTATCTCATACCAAATAACAGGTGAAGTTAATAAAAAACTAATATCCTTTATATTTTTGTCTTCTGCTGTTACTAAAACACAGTACCTGGGGCCCTCCTCTCCAACATGTCTTCCTTGAGGAGTTCCGGGATAAACTACCGTTGGCTTATTATCTGAAATAATCTTACCTTTATGGATATGGCCTAATGCCCAGTAATCAATATCTTTTTTACTCTTTAGCTCCGTAAGTGAACAGGGAACGTAATTATTGTTATGAGGATCTAATTGAGTATGAACTACCCCAATATTAAAGCTAAAATCATCCACAGGGTTAAAACAATTAGCCATCTTTCTAGAATCAGCTCTACTTCTATATGACTGTCCAATTACTCTAACCAATAGATTATCTTTGGTTAAAAAGTCTTTTTCTTCAGCTTTATCACTTCCAAATATCCAAAGGTTTTCACAATCTTTGAAAAATGATATAGTTTCTTTGTTTATTGGGTCGTGGTTGCCACCTATCATGTAAACAAAAATTTTATTTTCTTTTAATTTATTTATTTGCTTTTTAAAAAACTCCAAAGCCCTTATAGAACGCGCTTCCTGATCGAATACATCACCAGAAAATATGATGAAATCTACATCATGATAGATTGCTAAATCACATATTCCTTCCAGGGCATCATATGTAGCCTCCTGAAGTATTTTGGATAATTCTTCAGGAAGATTATAAGAGCTTTGTAAAGGTGTCCCTAGATGTAGGTCTGCAGCATGAATGAACTTACATTTACGCATTTTATTATCCTCCATAAAACCCATACTTATGATAAGTTAAACTTTATTATACCAAATATTAGTTCGACTGGAAAGATACAATTAGAAAGCTACATATTGATTAGATAGCTAAATAGTCATATAATTTAGGTACTGAAAAAATCAATTGGAATGGAGGGAGATACAAATGAAGTTTTGCTGGTGTACAATCAGAGTTGGAAATATAAAAGAGTCTTTGGAGTTTTATCAAAAGGTTGTAGGTCTTGATATAAGTGATAACTTTAATGTGGGCAACGTTGAGGTTTACTTCTTGGGTAAAGGAGAAACAAAAGTAGAATTAATATACGATCCTGAACAAAAGCCTGCAGATAATCCTGGAGGAATTTTTCTTGGCTTTGAAGTAGAATCCCTTGATGATCAGCTTGAATTTGTGACAAGTCAAGGTTTAGAGATTTCAGGTCCTTTTCAACCTACTCCTAATATAAAGTTTTTCTTTGTGAAAGATCCTAATGGAGTTAATATTCAATTTGTACAAAAAGCCCAGTGATTTTTAATTTTTTCACCGGGCTTTTCCTTGTTAAATATTTCTGTATAGAATTTTAAATTTTTACCACCCCGATGGGAAATTAAACACATCAATATCCCAGACTACCGGTAAGTATAAATACACCATAATTGTAACTGCTATAATTGCAATAAGATTTAACCAAACACCTGCTTTGGCCATTTGTGGAATTGTAATGTAACCACTTCCAAAAACAACTGCATTTGGTGGTGTCGCCACCGGAAGCATGAATGCATATGATGCAGCAGTTGCAGCAGTTATCATTAGTGCATATGGATGAACTTCCATAGCTGCTGCCATAGAAGCCATAATAGGCATCATCATTGATGTCGTAGCAGTATTTGATGTGATCTCGGTTAAGAATATTACAAGAGCTACAACAGAAAGCATTATAAGAATCATAGAAGCGCCGTGCAAGAATCCTAGTCTCTCACCGATCCATTCTGCTAGACCAGTTTCTTGAAAACCTCTAGCGATAGAGAGTCCTCCACCAAATAGTAGCAAAATTCCCCAGGGAACTTTAACTGCTGTTTCCCAATTGTTAAGGAATTCTCCCCTTTTAATATCAATTGGAATCAAAAATGTAATTACAGCAAAGAATATTCCTATTGTGGCATCATGAATCATTGGAAAGATATCTTCCAAAATAAACGAACGACTAATCCAAGCTACAGCCACACAAGCAAAAACAATAGCTATCTTTTTTTCAGGAGAAGTAATCGGACCCATATCTTTTAATTCAGTTTGGATTACTTCACGCCCACCGGGAAGTTCATCCATTTCAGGTGGATAAGCAACTTTGGTCATGTAAACCCAAGCGATGACCAAAAATACTGCAGACAAAGGTAGCCCATAAAACATCCATTCAGCAAATCCAATCGTCTGCCCAAACATCTCATCTGCAACACCTGCAAAGATGATGTTTGGTGGAGTTCCAATAAGGGTTGCCACACCTCCAATCGAGGCAGCGTAACCAATGGAGAGCATTAATCCTGTGCCAAACTTAAAATTACCTTGTCTCACATCAATGTCCATATCTTGTTTTTGTACTATTTCGGCAACTTTAACAATGACTGCCAAAGCTATTGGCATCATCATCATCGTAGTAGCAGTGTTTGATATCCACATTGATAAAAATGCAGTTGCAACCATAAATCCAAGAACTAACCGAACTGGACTAGTTCCAAGTATATTTATGATATTCAGTGCAATCCTTCTATGAAGATTCCATCTTTCCATACAAACTGCAATTGTAAAACCACCCAAAAATAGAAACACATTGGCATCGGCGTAAGGTTCCATCGATTCTCCTGCTTCTAAAGCCCCAGTCAAAGGGAACAATACTACAGGCAGCAACGATGTTGCAGGGATTGGTATAGCTTCAGTGATCCACCAACATGCTACCCAGGCAGTTGAGGCAAGAACTCTTTGGGCTTCAACTGACATTTCTGCAGGGGTAGGTATCAATAAGAAAAATATAAACAATGCTGGCCCTAAGAATAGTCCAACTTTTTGCCTGGTTCCGTAATTCTCACCAGGGTCCATGTTACTACCCCCGCCACCTCCTTCCGAATCTCCGCCTGGTATGATGTCTTCTGTGTCGAGTAATTCATCATCACTCTTTTCTTTGTCTTCAGCCTTTAACGTATTCTCTTTCATTTCTTTCCTGTCGTTTTTCTCGATTTCTTCTGCTATTTTTTCGTTGATGTAGGTTGGTCTAGCAAATTTTAATGTCATTATGTCTTTAGTCCTGTAGTGAAGTTGCCAGAGATAGTTCCAAAATTCTTTAAGTGAAGTGCTAGAAGAACTCAAAGAATAACCCTCCTTTATAATATTTATGTAATACTGCCCGTGGGCCAGTATTAATAACCAATAGAGTAATTACGCAATGTGTTTAAAAATTCATATATTTCACAATTATTCAAATATGTTATTCTTGTAACAAATCTGACTTTCCTCCCATATTTAAGTATTCTTAATTTTAAAAAATTTCAGAACTCAATAAAAAAGTTGTTTTACTGAGAAAATAAAAAAACCTGGTTAATAGTAAAAACCAGGTCTCTAAGTATATACTTGTTTTAACAACCATCTACAAGGATAGTTTTCCTTTAATTACACTCGTCTTCGATATATTCTTCTAGCTTTTCTTGAAGTAAAAATGTTGTTTCATATTCATTGACAGAAAAACTTACCTCATCTACTTGCTTTACCGGAAGGAGTTTAATAGTAGTACTCGTAATGAAAACCTCATCACAGTTTAAAAAGTTTTCTACAGTGATAAAATTTTCTTTAACCGTAATATTTTCTTGTTTTGCAAGTTTTAATATAGTTTCTCTGGTAATCCCACGAAGAACCTTTGAACCATATGGTGCTGTATATATAATGCCGTCTTTTATCCCAAATACATTTGTACTAGTACCCTCAGTTATTTTGGAGTTATCTACTTGAATAGCTTCAAAATATCCCTCTTGTCTGGCTTTTTCTTTGTAGAAGCAATTAGGTAATAAGTTTATGCTCTTAACATGACATCTGTTCCAGCGTTCATCCGGCACTAAAGTTGTTTTAACACCGTCCTGTTTTTGGGTATCATTGGGGTCTGCTAATTCTTTAACAAACAAGAACACGTTGGGTTTTTGTGGTTTTGGGAAAGCATGAGCCCTTGGAGCAGTCCCCCGTGTTACCTGAAGATAAATCATTCCTTTGTTTATTTTACTTTTATCTATTAAATTTTGACTAATCTCTTTTAGGTTTGAAGAAGATGGATGGTTTTCATATAACATTTCTTTAGCACCTTGTTCGTAACGTTCTAAATGTTCATCAATTTGATATAGCTGTCCATTTTCTATAGCAATAACTTCATAAAGACCATCACCATATATATGCCCCCTATCTAGAGCATCTACTTTTGCTTTCGATAGATCAACATAATTTCCATTTATATATGCTAAAGCACTCAAGATTTATCCTCCCCCTGATGTTAATAATACTTCACCCCTTATTCTACCTATATTAATTGTTTAGTCAAGACAAATGATACGGCAAAAGATATGAATAAATAGTAAATTAACTAAATAAGCTTTTTTTGATCTTTTCGGCTGCTGTCATCTTTCTTACTTCGCTATTTCCTTTTGTAGGGGGCTTTTCATTCTTAATTTCGTTCCAAAAATCTTTTCTTAATTCTTCTTTGAGTTGTTCTTCTAAGCCTTTTAACTTTTCTTCCAACATTTCATCAATTAACTTGACTACTTCTTCTTTTGTAAGGTATTTGTTTTCATTATTTTTTTCTTCCATTAAAATCATACCCCTTTTTTCAAAGTTTCTTAATTCCATTATACATCTATACTCTAAACAATTCTATAATAACATATATTATAATTCATTTTACCTTCCCTTTAGGGATATCTTTTTTCCATTGTTTAGTTTTGGGCTGGTTTTTATCTCTGACCATCATGTGAACTTCGCCATTTCTTTCGAAAATTTCAGTAATAGCCCTGAGCTTAAATTCAAAATAATACTTATTTTGTAAAAACTCATGATCAGTTATACCTTCTGGCACTGCAATTCTCAAATAATAACCGTAATCCTTATCTTGACAGCTAATTATTTTTGGCCATTCATTTACTTCATCGTTATCGTCATCTTCATGATCAATATAGATTTTTTTATTTTTTATTACTTTTTTTATTGTCTTTTGGGGATCTCTTGGAATATTGTAATATACTAATAACCCCCCAAGTATTCCTCCGCCGACTATTTGACCAGAATACTTTATAAGCACATCATCAAAAAGGTATACAACTCCAGCCAACAATAAAGCAGAAGCAGCTAAAGCCCTGGCGAAACCTTCTTTTTTATAAAATGTAATGAAACATCACTCCTTGCATAGAGAATCTTTGAAGATTCTGTTAGTATAGACTAAAAATTTTTGTTTTCATTATATGTTCACAATAACATTCTGCATTACTACGAAATTAATATAACAATTTAAATTAGCTATAATGCTATCTTTTAAAATTATTTTAAAAAAATACTTGTGAATAGTTGCACGAACACAAATAGTATGTTACAATCAGTTTTGGAATGAAATGCTAAAATCGAATTTTGATTAATGTTACATAATAAAATTATTTTAAGGAGGAATTTATATGGTTTATAGTTGTGAATTATGCGGAAAAGAAGAAGTTGTTAAAGCGAATCACCCTTACAAGGTAATTATTCGTGGTGAGGATAGCGAAACTGAAATTGCTGTATGCTGCAGCTGTTTTGAGAAAGAAACAAAAAGTATAATGCCAGAAATTGTCGCCTAAATGGGTTTATAAAATACCAAAAAAGTGAAAAATATCACTATGTTTTATTTTGTCCCTTTAGTAAATAATAGCAAGAAAGCTCCTCTTTTTTATAGATTCCTTAGGAGAATTCTTGCTTTTATTTATGTGGGAGATTTTTACCACAAGATAATACAAATTTATAGATAGAATTTACAATACTATGTTCAGTAAAGTTGATATACTTAATAAGCAATCTTAATTATGAAAGATTAGTAAAGATGTTTAAGAAAAAAGGAGAGGTTTATTAATGACTAAGAACCAAGTTTTCGAAACATTTGGAGAAAATTGTAAAGAGGGTATGAATGATTGTTTGAAGATGCAAAAAGAATTTTTATCATTACTTGAGGAAACAACTACTGAACTTAACTTAAATGATTTTGCTACAAAATTTGGCTCAAAAAGTTTGTCTGTTTGGCAGCAGCTAGCTCAGTCACAACAAGAGGTAATGAAAAAATGGACAAATAAAATTAATGAGAACAACATGGCTAATTTTGTTAATCCTTTTAATGTTATCAACACTATGCCAGATTCAGAAATAACTACAGCCCCTTTTAAAGCAGCAGAACAACAATTTGAAACCTGGATGAATTTGATGAATAAAACTTTTGAAACTATGTCAAATCAGGTACAAAGTTCAGCCAGCAAGAAAAAATCTGCCTAACTTCTGAGCATAACTAAAATAATAAAATAATAAGCTTTGAAATAAAAAAAGCTGTTATACTTTCTAAGTAGGTATAACAGCTTTTTTTGCTTTTAACTGTAAAAATTTGTCTAATATCAACAGCAGGTTATTAGTATCTGTTACCTCTAAAATAAATTTTATTCTTTTATAAGATGTAAATAAGGCATGTCCGGTAACATTTTGATCAAATAATGACATTCTTACAGATAATTCTTTGATAATGGTTTCCTTAGATTCATTAATCAGATTCTGGTCCGGGTTATCTTTAGTTAGCTCTTCAGTAATCATGTTTTTTATATCAGTCAATTTTTCATTACTTTCTTTGTATGCGCTTTCCCCTGGCAATAGATAATACTTACTGTAATCTATATTTTTAACGCTAACTCCTATTTTGAAGAGAATGTTATATACAAGATAATTCTTAACAAATTGCCTGATATCACCTACATACAAATAACAAACATGAACCTCTTTATTAATATCCTCTTCAATATGTTTTTTGTGATACTCAATGTTTTGAATTAAATACTGGATATTAAAAAAACTGTTAATAATTATACAAATATCAAAGTCATCGCCATCCGTTTCGTAAACAGATGAGCCAAATAATACCATGTCATTGCTGTTAGATTGAATCTCATACAAATGATCTATTATTTTTAGCCAGGTTTCTCTATTTTCTATGCTATCTGGGAGGATAATTGCCAATAGTATCACACCTTTAACCTTTCAAGTTATAGTTTTTCTTTTGTTTCTTTAATTTGAATTATTATTTGTTATATTGTACCATAGAAGAGCGATTATCTAGAACTTCTATTACCTTAAAAAAGAATAGCTTCATTATTTTTATTTGACTTTAGGTATTTTTTATAATTATCCAAAGCAACTTTGGGTGAAATGTTAGCATAGCAATAAATACATTGATGCTTACAAGTGTCATATTGACCGATGTCTTTGCTTATTATGCAGCCACAAATATTCCTTTGTCCTTTATCTTTAAGCTTATGATAGCCCTTCCCCAAAAAGTCAAGCAACTCATTATCTTGGGCAAAATTTCTCATGATTAGTTCATCGTCAATACACTTATTTTTTTTAATCCCATACTCTGTTAAATCGACTTCTTCAGAACAAGTTGCTATTTCTAATTTCCAGCCTTCATTAATTTTTTGTAACCCTTCTGCGATTTTATGTTTCTTCTCAGTTGCAAATTCTTCATAAAAAATATTATTAGCTCTAAAATTATTCCTAACCTTCCTATATTTTGTAATATCAACAAAACTTATCACAAGCTTATCGGTATAACTATTTAGTTCATCGCCAACTTCTTTTATTTTGTTCAAAAGAAGATCAACATCAATTTTATCCGTTAAAATTAAAGGATCAAATCTCCAAATTATATTTTCTTTGCCAATTTTTTTAGAAAGCAATTTAAACGTTTCAATTCTTTCCTTAAGGCTTCTTAGTCCAGGTTCAAACCCTTCATTCTCATAATCATTTAAAGTAAATGTAAAATAATAATTGATATTTCTTTCCTGCAATCTATCTAGATGTTTTATTATAGGACCTGCATCTTTTGTCCAAAATACAATCAATCGAGATTTGTCAAAGGATACATACTGAGGTTTTCCATTGAAGGGATTTATCCATTTAATATATCCTTCCTCTAACCTGTTAAAAAACCACTCAGAATAAAATGCCGGGATATCTGTAGAACGACTCGCTGTAATTATTACAGGGGCAACACCTTCCACCTTCCCCTCTTTTGTCTGTATCTCTACCCTACTCCACTTGTTCGAACTCATTCTAACCAATACACCTACCCTATATTTTTCCTATTTAGATAACAAATTAAATTCTTTTATCCATTATATCTACTTTATATCTATAAGAAAACCTATAAACTTATATACTAACAAATGATATGTATATCACTTTGATTTTAAGCGGCAAAATAAAGACTGTTAGAGGAAGTGATTGTGTGCGTTCAATAATAAATTTAATTGTATTTTAGCTATTGTTTATTTAGTTCTAAATTATCTTTCTTTTTGTAATATATAGAGCTCTCACTTATAGTGAGAGCTCTATATATTTACTATCACTTACAACTTGCTATAACATCATCTAAAAGCTCTTTTGCTTGTTTAACCACATCGGGATTATTGCATTTTGCTCCTTTGAAATTTCGTTCTTTTTCTATCTCATGCGTTCCAAATCCGTCAAGATCATAGGCTACCATCATAGATTTAGCAAGGGGTTGATCAATTACCAAAAACCATTCTCTTTTTAACTTGTGGTTTTGAGGTAGGTAAATAAATTCAATGTTTGGGTGTTCTTTTAATTCATCATCCTTCTCTCCAAAGATATATACCTTATCAACATTATCAGCTATTGTCAAAAAACGGTCCCATATATCCCTAGCTCTTGATACTTTCTGAAATCCTGCATATACTACCGCTTCTGTTTTTTTCTTTAATAAAACTTGTTCCATGATGTAGCACATTTTCTCTAACTGCGGCACTTTAGTTTCATATTTTAGGGAGGTAGAATTCAACTTTTCTTCCCCTGCGTCTTTTCCTAACTTCTCTACCTCTCCATCTACCCTGGAAAAAATCTCTTCATACAATGAAACCTCTTTCATGGTCGCTACCTCCTTTAATAAATAGTTTTTCGTTCTCTTGGGGTACGCCCTAAATCCTTGATAATTCCTTCAATATGAACGGGAGTTAAAAATTCTCCGCTGGTACCACCTGCCTCTCTTGTTATGCTCTCGCTGTAAAGAGTACCACCCAGGTCATTTGCGCCTGCCATTAAAGTCAACTGGGCAAACTTAGTCCCATATTTGACCCAGGAGGTTTGAATATTATTGATATTATCTAGAAAAAGCCTGGCTATTGCTACCATCAACATATCCTCTCTGCCACTAGAAGGGCTTGTTACCAACCCTTCCTTATATAATTTTGTATTTTTAAAAACAAAAGAGAGGGGGATGAATTCTGTGAAAGTTTTATTTTCATCCTGTATATCTCTGATTATTTTTAAATGCTTGATTCGTTCTTCAATTGTTTCTATATGGCCGTACATAATTGTGGCTGAAGCTTTTAACCCAACACAACCTGCGGCTTTGATGGCTTCTATCCATTCGCGGGCACTAATTTTATCAGGGCAGATTTTGTCCCTTATATTATCATCAAGTATCTCTGCCGCTGTTCCTGGGATTGAATCCAGTCCCGCATCCTTTAGCATTTTGTATCCTTCTCTAAAGGTAAGTCTACTGTTACGTAATCCATGCTTTAACTCCTCCGGGGTTATACCGTGAATATGTAGTCCTGGTGCAGTCCTTTTGATTTCCTCAATAACTTTTATATAATATTCAAGATCGAAATTAGGATGAAGCCCGCTGACAAGGCAAACTTCAGTTATCCCTTTGGAAAGGGATTTAATAACAAGTCTTTTTATTTCGTCTATTGATAGTAAATAAGCATCTTTATCTTTACTTGAACGGCTATATCCACAAAATTTACAGCTGTTAACACACACATTGGTCAAATTAATATTGCGATTAACTACATATGTGACATCGTCCCCGGCTTTTTCTTGTCTTAAAAGGTCGGCCGCCTCTATTACTCGGTAGAAATTTTTGTCTTTTGCCCTGAAAAGTTTAGCTCCTTCTTCAATATTTAATCTTTCTTTTGCCATGGCTTTTTCAATAATCTCTTCAATCTCCTTGGTTTCAACTACCGGTTGAACAGCACTTTTCATCCAACCACCCCTCTCTTTCCATGCATTCCAAAACTTCTCTAGAAACCCACTTTTGGTTAATGTATCTTGGATAAACAGCTAATCTTTCTTTTAGCTTATTAGGAGCAAGCTCTTTTTCTAGCGACTTTATAGCAGGCCAGGCAAAATCAGGGTTAATATAGTCGTAGGTTATAGGTGATATTCCACCAAGGTCCCTAACCCCACAGTCCAATAAATCCTTTATTTTCTCCAGGTTTGGGGGAACTTGGATCTTTATTTCTTCAGGCAGTATTTGTCGTGCTATATGAACCGTCTGCTTTATTGTTTCATATTTAACCGGGGGCATCTTTTCACTTTTTATAGGCTGTATTATCACTTCTTGTATATGTGCATATTTCATGTGCAGCTTTTTGATGGCTAATAAACTATCTCTTCTATCCTTTTCTCTTTCGCCAATCCCGATTAGTAACCCGGTGGTAAAAGGAATTTTTAACTTGCCAGCGTTTTCAATAAATTTTAGCCGTTTTTGTGGAGACTTAGTAGGAGAGTATTTGTGAGCAGAAACCTCAGCCGTTGTTTCTAGCATAAGTCCCATGCTGGCATTATATCTAGCAATTGCACCAAGAGTATCTTTATCTATCAAACCTGGATTAGAGTGAGGGAGCAGACCAATCTTTAAAGCTTCTTTACAAATATCAAGGAGTAGCTCATAAATGCTTTCGTATCCCGTTTTTTGCCTTAGCTTTTCTTTAAAGCCATAAACACTATGAGGTTTTGAACCAAATGTAATAAGTACTTCTTTGCAATCAGCTTTTTTTGCCTTTTGAAGAATTCTTTTAGCTTCTTTAAAATCCATAATATTTGCTTTTCTAATATCATCTTTAAAATTACAGTAATAACAGGTGTCACTGCAGGCAGTAGTCAAAGGCAAAAAAACGTTTTTTGAAAAAGTGATCTCAGGCATTAGGATCAACTCCCAATCAAACGGACTTAGTAAGTTTTGATATTACATTGTGTGCATTGATTACATTATGTGCTTTGATTATATTGTATATCACGTATTGTAATAATTCAAGAGTGAGATTTCATTTTGTTTAGATAAAATATGCAAAATGTGATATAATTAAATAAAAGATAAACGAAAAAAGAAAGATAAACTGGAGGTATTAGTTTTGGCTGATTTTGCCACAAGACTAAAAAAGCTAAGGAAGGGTAATAACATTATGCAAAAAGAATTAGCCAAGGAATTAAATTTGGTCCAGACGACAATAGCCAATTATGAAAAAAATCTTAGATTTCCGAACCAGGAGAATTTAACCAAAATAGCAGATTATTTTAATGTTTCTTTAGATTATTTGCTAGGAAGAACAGACATAGCTGTAAATAGTTTAGAACTTCTAAAAGAAAACGAAAAAAAGATTAATGAATTAAATCTGGATAACCCCCACTCTTCTTTAATGGAGAGTTATTTGCAAGCATTACTAGAATGCAACAAAGAAAAAGCCATCAATTTAATACACGAAGCTATAAAAGAGGGGATTTCTCTTGAAGATATTTATTTGTATGTTTTTGAGCCTGCCCTCAAAAAAATTGGTTATCTTTGGGAAAAGGCTGAAGTAACTGTAGATGAAGAGCATTATTGTACAGAACTAACAAAACAGCTCATGTCTAGGTTCTTTTCTTATATGAATAAGAATTCTACTAAAAATTATACTGTGGTTTCAGTTTCTGCCAGCGGAGAATCACATGATGTGGGCCTTAGGATGATAACAGATATTTTAGAGCTAGATGGTTGGAATGCATATTACTTGGGGCCAAATACTCCAACAGAAAATATTATTAATGCAATTGCAAATAACAAGGCAGAAATTTTGGCTGTCTCTGTAACAATGCTTAACCATATAGAAACTGCTAAAAACTTGATAGAAGCTGTTCGAAATAATCCAAACAGTCAGGGGGTAAAAATACTGGTAGGTGGAAAAGCTTTTAACCAGAAACAAAATCTGTGGAAAAAAATTAGGGCCGATGGTTATTCTGACAGTCTAAAAAACGTGCGAAAAGTAGCTAATGAGTTAATTAACCAATGATGTAAAAGTTTCTTGCAAACTTAATAATTCTTGGAAAAATCCCATTATGACTATTCATCCTATTAAATTACTAATAATCAAATAAAGGCCAAATACCACTAACAGTGGTATTGCTACTTTGTAGTTTCAAAGCATAACTATTCCCTCCTTCCAATTTTAGATCCACTTATTATAATTCTATCTTATTATTCTCCAGTTTTCATGTTTAAAATTCCATTTCATTTCTTTTACTTATGCTGTAATTTTTTGCCTCCTATTCAAATTATAAGTAAAGTTATAAAACGGATAATAACCATTAAAATATTTACTTACATAATAAAATTATTAAAAAGGCTGAAAATTCACTACACCCTTTAACTTATTTTTGGGATCGATAGTTAGAGTAAATGTTTTGGGAATAAACCCCTGGTTGTACGGCATAAGCATCTTTGCCTTTTTAAAACTGTGTGACACTCTCCGGCTTTTATAGATTTAGTCCCCGATGCTGTAAAATATATTTCTTCCTATTCAACTTTCATCTATACTCACATATTCCCCTATTCTCGCAAAATATACCCCAAAGTCCCATACCTTTTCACCGGTTATAATTTCAAAAACTTCTTTATATACTTGAAGCTGTGGAAGATAAACCTCTGCATGCTGCGATAGCTCTTCTCCTGATTCTACTTCATCAACCCTATCAGTCTTATAATCAACAATAACCCATTTGCCCCTATCTTCTTCAGCCTGGGCTTTACCGTGTGAAGCCTCTGATGACTTATCCTTTTGATGAGATAAACTTGATTTTTGATACACAAGGTCCATGGTTCCAGAAAAGAGTATAGGAACATCTATGTTTTCACTATCTTTATCACCCAGGTTTTGACTGATATAATCATGCAGGTTTTCCTCTGGTTCTGTGCGAAGGTGAAATGGCACTTCTGTCTGAATGCCTGGTGAGTGATTAATTTGTGTAAATAGATCAGAAGATAAAAAAGTATCTATCATACTGTTAATAGTTTCTTTCTCCTGGGTAGTATCTCTGTTTTCACCCAGGTGCTCTTTAAGAAGGCGCTTGACAAGCTCATGTTTTCTTTTTTCGCCAAATTTGTCTTTATCTTTTACGATAATTTCAAATGCCCTGTGAATGATATTTCCAAGAAGTGCTCCCTCTAGCTCATCTTGTGAACCAGCATCACTGGTAGAACTAACCTTTGTTTTTTTCTTTTGTAGATCAGTAGGAGCCTTGACCATGTAGGTGTTTTCTTTTAGTCTGGTAAGGTCATCTGAATTGAAGCTAGCATATAACTTTGTAAGATCTTCTGTTTGACCCTTTTCGCCTGACCCTATCCCGCTGCCGGCTTCTACCTCTCGGGTAGCTATTTCACCTTCTTTTTTATCTTTTTCCCCTTCATCCTTTGTTCCGGCCAATTCTTCTTTTGCAGGCAAAGACTCTATCTCTAGTTCTTTAATATCCTCATCGCTGTTTTCTATCAGGTCATGCCAGGGGTTTTTCTTTTTCACCTTGGGTTCTGCCACGTCACTAATTACTAATAGCTCCTCTGCCCTTGTTGCTGCTACGTATAGGAGTCTTGTTTCTTCACTTTGTTGATATTTTAGCTCTTCAGCTTTAATCTCTTCCCAATTCGGTGGGAAGGCTATCTCCTGGCGGCCAAAATTTCTTTGCCTAGAAAAGCTAAAGTACCCCCTTGGTTTATCCTCTAGTCTTTGGATATGTTTACTCAAAAAATTCTTTGGGTCGACTTTCTTGCCAGGATTAGCTAGAAACACCACTCTTGCTTGAAGCCCTTTTGCCTTGTGGAGATTTAATAAACTGACAGAGCTTTCCTTTCTGGAGAATAGATCTAGCTCTTCTTCCGGGTTTTTTTCTAAAAGCTCTTTTAGCTTTTTCACCAGGGAAGGAAAATCAGTCTTCCCCTGGCTTTCAAGTTGTCTTGCGTACTCTAGCACCTGGTATAGATAAGCACACCTAGGCTCTTTCATCTCCTCTACAGTTAGCATCAGGGGATAGAGCCCAAGATCATCAATTATCTTTTCTAGACATACCGCTGGTGAATAATTTAGTTTCCACTGGTGATATTTCCTGATTCTCTCAAAGGATTCTAAAAGACTATCAAGCCCTTTTATTTCGCCTCCCCCTTCTAGTTTCCTGGGTAGAAGATACTTAGCCTTCCTCCTTCCTCCTTGAATCTATAAAGAGTGTTATCATCAATCCCGCAAAAAAGCCCCCGTAAAACTGCTGCCAGATAAACCTGGTTATCCGGCTCATTAAGTAAAGCTAGAAGCTTATATAACTCATGCAGTTCCTGGACTTCTCCCATGGAGCTTCCCCCTGTCATGGCCACAGGTATTCCCTCGTCTTCTAGGGCTCTTGCGTACTTGTCCATCATAGCCCTGTACCTAAGTATGATCATGAAATCTGCTGGTTGATAGCTTTCTTCTCCCCATGGGCACATGTCCAGCATTTTTCTAATAGACATTGCAATCTGGCGGGCGTTTTCCTCCACTACTTTTTCCTGATTGGTAGCACCTGCCGGTACTTCAAGTTTTCTAACCCCAGTCATCCTAGCGTCTACACCTTCTGGATCTGTATTAGAGTCTGAGATAGGATCAGGAGTAACAGTTTTGAGAGGAGTATGTTTTGCCTGGTATTTATTAAACTCTGGCGGCAGTAGCTTTTTGAAAACAGGGTCAAACCAGCTGCCAAGGCTATTAACCGAGCGAAAGTTAGTGGTAAGTTCTAGGACTTCCCCGCCTTTTTGTTCTAATAGATCTTTTACCAGATTATAGATATCTATATCAGCCCTACGAAAGCGATAGATGGACTGCTTGGGATCGCCCACTACAAATAATGAACCCGGATAGGGTGTTAGCTTTTGCCAGTCTTTTTCTTCTGTTTCCTTGCCCGTGAGATAAAACACGAGCTCTGACTGCAAAGGGTCAGTGTCTTGAAACTCATCTATCAATAAGGCCCTGTATCTCGTTTGAAAATATCGTCTAACTTCCGGGTAGTCTCTTAACATATCCCGGGCCCTTAAAAGCAGGTCGTTGAAATTTAGATAAGAAGATTCTTCTCTTTTGGCACTGTAATATTTCACAGCAGGGATCAAAAACTGCATAATCCGGTAGTGGCAGTATTCTTTCCATTTATTTAGCACAGGTACTATTATGTTTTCCCGAAGGTGGATGGCCTCGTCCCTTAGCTCTTTTGCCTTTTCTTTCTCTTGCCAGCGGTTAAGGGTAACGTCACTATTTTTCTTTACTCTATCGAACTGGCTAAGTAGGGCTACTATGTTCACCCCAGTGTTCATATCAAAGTAGCTAAAGTATCGTCTAGTCTTTAGTATCGCCTGTTGCAGTTTGTCATAGCCCTGTGATGGTTCTCTTTCTGGCATGTTTTTGGCCGCTTCTTCGATCAAAGGATTTAGCTTTTCTAGGGCAGCATTAAGATCCGGTGGTTCTAGCTCTTCATAATAAAAGTTTATATCGGGATAGCTAGAGAGCTCTTTAAAACTGTCTTTTAGCTTCTGGGGGTTAATTCCTATGCGGTCAAGACTATCTAAAAGCTCTATATTGTTAAGGCGCACATGAAATAAGAACTCTTCAAATATTTCGTCCTCAAGAGCTTCTTCTTCAAGCTCTTCTATCTCTTCAAAGTCAGGGTCTAGCCCGGTTTCAACCGGCCTTTCTTTTAATAAAGTTGAAGCAAAGGAATGAATTGTCCCTATGAAGGCTTCGTCTAGCTCCTCAAGGGCCCTTTTTAGCCTGGCTTCTACTTGATATAGTTGATGGTCTTTTAATTCTGTTTTTGTCTGGTCTTCGGTGTCAAATTGCTCCCTGCTTCCGGCTTTTTCTTTGCTATCTGCCTGGTCCTCAGTTTTAGAGTTGTTACATGCTTTTGTATATGCTTTTTCTAGCTCGTTTTGAAACCTTTCTCTTAGCTCGGCGGCTGCTTTTCTTGTAAAGGTGATGGCGGCTATCTCGCCTGCCCTGTACTTTCCAGAGCTTATTAGTGAAGTCATCCTCTGTACCAGGCTTCTTGTCTTTCCTGAGCCTGCACCTGCTTCTACCAAGAAGTTACTGTCAACTTCTTTTTCAATTCTTTCCCTTACATTTTGGTCTGGCGGGGTTATTTTTTTATTCATAATTTCTCACCTGCCGTAATAGTTCAAGTTCTGGCTCGCTTTCATGGAGCAAGGCCAGTACCTCACTGTAGCGTCCTCTTTCACACACCAGAGGATAGTCACAGAATTTACAGTCATTTTCATCGTCTGTCATGACAAAGTCCCCCTTGTTCATAATGCCCAAGAGGTTGTCAAGTAGAGCCAAAAAATCTTCCTTATCTTCAAGACAGTAGTAGCGGATATACCTGTCGCCCTCTCCTTTGACGGTGGGGAAAATATAGCCCCCACCCCTTACTTCTATCTCCCTGTCCGGGTACAATTCTTTTAGCTTCTCTTCAAGGGCCAGGGCGTAGAGAGCGTGCTGAAGCTGCCTGCCGCCCTGGTAGTATTTTTGCTCGGAGTAGCTATAGGTGCTGCCTGTTTTGTAATCTAAGGCAAGGTATCTTCCTTCAGCATCTTCATCAACCCGATCGATTTTGCCCTGGATATAGATCTTTTTGCCCGAGGGAAGTACTAGAGGTACTTGGTCAAGATAAAACTCCAATAGCACCGGCCGTGAGATTTCTGCGTAATCTAATTCGCTTTGTAAAAAGACTTTAACTGAATTAAGTAGCTCCGATCTTTCATAGGAATAAACTAGCTCGCTTGGAGGGGGGATCTCCTCTCTTTGGCTTTCGATCCACTGTTTTGCCATCTTAATAACCTCATCTATATGTTTTTCCTTTACAGGGAGATCAGACCTGTCTATAATCTCCCTGTAAAACTCCTCAAAGATACTGTGTAAAAGCTGTCCCCGACTTAAAGAATCCAGCCAAGCCGTGGGATCGTACTCCACATCTTCTGGAGGTTCTATCCTTAGAACATAGCGTAAAAAATAAGCAAAGGGACAGCTAGCTAAGAACTCAAGTCTCGTAGGAGAGATAACGGATTTTGTGTTTTTATCTTGCTTACCTTCTAGCTTACTTTTCAGATCGTTTCCCGGGGCTAAGGTTTCCTGTGAACTAATAATATTGCCATCATAAGGGGTGAAAGCCTCAGACAGTCTATTTTCTTCTGCTTTGATTCCCCTTTGCCAGTGGGGATAGTGATCCCAAATACTTTGACTGGCTCTTTGACTGATACTTTGACTTGTCCTGTATAGATAAAGCCACAGGTCCTTTGCGGCAAATATTTCGCTTAGCTCCCCGGGGGAAGGGTCTTGTCTTTTGTTAGAGTTCAAATATTCTTCCAGGCGGCTATAGTCTGCCCAGGGCTCATCGAAGACCTCTCTATATATACTCAAGATTAGAGAAGAGGGAAATTTTTCCCTGTGCTCTATAGTATCAAATGAAGAATAACTTATATTGAGACTGGTGAAAGGATTTTGCAGTGTCAATAGCCTCTTCATCTCCAGGTGGTTTTTATCTATTATTTGCTTTTGCAGGGGTAACTTATCCGACAGGTTCTTTCGCTCTTCGTCTAGTAGTACAGGGTCTTCGCTCTTTTGGCCTGGGAACCTGTCTCCGTCAAGGCCCATCAGGAATAGATGATCCCTTAGTTTATAGCGCCCGTTAAGGTAGTGGTCTATGTGTATATGCCCGGGTCTAGGGCTATCTTTATTTACTCTTGCGTTAGAGATATTTTCCTCGATTAAATCCAGGCCATCTCCGAGTTCTAGGTAGTTATCACCCACGCTTTGGGTAACTTCTAGTTCTTCTAAGAGTTTTTCTCTGGCTTCTTTGTCTGCCGGGGAGAATATCCTAGAATAGCTCTTTATAATTTCTTTTAGCCCTTGAGAGAGCTTTGAAAGCTTTATTTTTTTTGTGTAGCCATCATCATCTACTTCAAATTCAGGCAGTAAAGATAACAACCCTTCAAGCCATTTATAAAGGACTTGGTAGCTTTTAAGCTCCTTTTTAATATATTTTGATTCTTGGTCCTTTTCTTTAAGGGAGTTTATCTTTGCTTCTAACATATCAAGATATCTCTCCTTGGACCAGCCTACTCCTGCTTCTCTTAGCATACGTCGCACCTTTAGTGGAGATAGCTCTTCTTTAGATAGTTCATCTTGCTTCAGGTCAAAGATACTTTCACTCATGATCCGGGCAAATTCTAAAACCTGAAAATCACTTCTGATCCATTCGATTAACATATAGGAGAGCTTGCCGGGCCTTGTGTGATATATGGATATTCCCTCACCAAAGGTACAGGGAAGGTCGTAGTTATCCATGAATTGATAAAAAAGTTCCACATAGGGAGATGAGGAGGTATATAGTACTGTTACCCTGTCAAAAGAAAGTTCTTCTTTTTTGATCTTGGAAAAGATCCATTTGATTTCTGCAGTATCCCCGTAGGCTTTGCAAAAATCGTAATCTAAATTTTTTTGCCGGTTAGATAAATAAAAGTCTATTTTCCGGGGGTTTATATGATAACCCCCTCCATACTCACCATGTTTTTCATAAGATCCTGGCTTTAAAGGATCTGATAAAAAGTATAAGTTTTCTTCTGGTAGGGTATTTAAAAGTTCTTTCTCTAAATGTGTTAGGTCATTATAAAAGTCAGTGTTAATGAAATAAATCGGGTGAGTTATATTAGCCGTGGTGTTATTTGTAATATTATTTATCTTTTCTTTGGCCAGGGAAAAAACAGATGGCTCATCTAGCCAATCATTTTCCTCTAGAAATTTACAATATTCGTGATATATTCTGGCTATGTCTTTTTCTTTGGCAGAAGAGACAAGCTTTATATTATTAATATCAATTTGTGCCATCCTAAGTTCATATATAGCGTTATAAATCATGCTGCTTATTGTTATAGTGGGCTTTAGCCTGTGAAAATATTTGAGCTCTTCTTCTTCCTGAAGCCTTTGTAAAATAGTAAAGATCACCTGGTGGGACTTTTGGGCAGATATTATCTCTTTCTCTCCGGGATCATTTGCGTTATGCTCTATATCAGTATGGATAACGTTCGTATGTATCAAATTTTTTGCTAGCTCAAATAAGGTCATATGCTTAATATTAAAGAGGGAGTAGCCTTGTTTGGCAGCCATCCTCAAAAAAGAAGTTCCTTCCCCGTGGTAGGGCACTAGCAGGACCTTCTCGTGAAAAAGATAATCCCTGCAAATTTCATTAAGTTCTTTAAAGGGACTTGTCAAATGAAATAACCTGCCTTTCCTTTGTAAAATAAGCGATATATGCCAAAAATTATAATTGTTCTATAAATTCTTTATATATTAACAAAATCCTCTAATATAAAACATGTTTGTTAAAAAAGCATTAGAAGCAAAGAAAAGATGGAAAAAAAGATTGTCTTGCCAATGATTGCATAATTTCATTTCATGTCATGCAGGCCACAACGATTAATGGTGCCCCCCCAAAAAAGAATTTAGTGACAAAAATGGTATGTAATAGAAAAAGTTACTTGAATTTCTCATAAAAACTCCCCAATAAGAAGGAATGTTTTATCTGGCATAGAAATTTTAATTAACGAATAATTTAAGATTAACCAAATTTGAATATAACTTTTTTAAATAAAAATTTATAACAGAAAGGTGTGATATTATTGTACAATAAGGGTTATTTAAATGATAAAGTAGCTGTTGTAACAGGTGGTTCAAAGGGTATAGGCGCTTCTATTACTGAAGAGTTAGCTCAAGAAGGTGCTATCGTAATTGCAAATTATAACAAGGACTTAAAAAAAGCGGAAGAATTAGTAGAAAAGGTAAAAGAATTTGGTGGTTATGTGTCATGTTTGCCAGGTGATGTGACCGACGAAGAACACATGTTGAGACTAGCAGAAACAGTAAAATCAAGATTTGGAAGAATAGATATATTAGTTAATAATGCAGGTATAACTCAGGACAAAATATTTAGTAAAATGGAAGCAAATGATTGGAATAAAGTTATAGATACTAATTTAAATGGAATTTATAATAGTACTCATTCTGTTTTACCTATAATGAAAGAACAAAAAGAAGGCAGTATAGTAAATATTAGTTCGATTATAGGTCAGATGGGTGCTGTTGGTCAGGTAAATTATTCAGCGGCAAAAGCAGGTGTAATTGGTTTTACAAAATCTTTGGCTCATGAAATGGCAAGGTATAATATAAGAGTTAATGCGGTTTGTCCAGGTTTTGTAAATACTGCTATGACAGAAAAAATTCCAGAAAATATTAAAGAAAAGTTAGTAAGTAAAATACCGATGGGTAGGTTTGCCGAAAAAGAGGAAGTGGCTAAAACGGTTCGCTTTCTTGTAACAGAGGGAACTTATATAACAGGTCAGGAGATAAATGTTAATGGTGGTATGTATATGTAGGTTAAACTTTTTAATTCATTCCCTATCATCCTCTTATATATGAACACCGAATTGATGTTTTTTACTATTCTTTCCTGTATAATCATACCATGTAATTGATGAATGAGCAACGAAATAACAAATAAACAATAAATATTCTATTAATTTATTGTTCACAATAAAACTAAGAGTAATTAATTTTTCTTTTACGAGTAAATAAGTCTATAAATCATCCTAAGGGAGGTACTTAATCATGTCTCAGATTAGATGCAGGGTAGAAGAATGCTACTATAATGAGTATCAAATGTGTGCAGCCCCCGAAATTGAAGTTAAATCTAGTACTACGAACAACGTTGTTAATAATACTGACGAAACTGCATGTGAAACTTTTATACCGGAAGGATAATAGCCTCTTTAAAACAAGCCAAGCCAGGAGTAAATCTCCTGGCTTTTACTTTTTGTTTAGTGGATTAAGTCTTAAAATAGGTTTTCTATTGTGTTTGCCTCTACCCATTGGGGCAAATCTGAATTCCAAACTAAGTCTTCTTTTTTTAGTTCTCCTTCTTTCACTGACTGTTTTAGCTGCTGCCAGGAAAATTCGCCCAACTGTTCCCCGTCCTTTATCATATACCAGGCTTTATGATTATCATTAGATGTAACTTCAGGGCTAACATCAGGCCCAGCATCAGAAGAACTCCTAAATATAATATTGTCTAATATCAGCTCCAAATCACCAGGCAAAAGACTTGACATAGACGCTTCAGCGCCACTCATTAAAAATAAATTCAAATCAAAGGAGGAACGGGTGAACAAGAGCACATCGTGGGCAAGCTCCCCGTTTCTCGTGCTGCAGGTCTTAGAGAGGACCATGCGGCTAGCTGCTTGTTTTTCTCCTTCAGCTAATACTTTTCCTGCCTCGGTCAATTCAAAGGCAGTGGCTTCTTCATCAACGGGCTCTATCAAGCCTTTTTCTATCAGTTCTAATAATGAAGAACGGGGATCCTCGCAGACGGACATCTCTGCTACCGGGATGGGCAGCAATTTGTCCGTGAAGGGTAGTGCCCAGCGAAAATCTTCAACAGCTGCTTCTTCAAGGCGCTCTTTTACATCTGATAGAGAAAAAAGGGTAACAGGTTCTAAATGCCGGACAAGAGATATAATCCAGGCCCGGCGGTACTGATCTAGAATCCCCAGAAAAGCCAGAGCTGCTTCAGTCGAAAGGTCGCAGCCGATCTGTGTAGAGCGAACTGTAGTGTCATCAGAGAGCACACGACTGATCAGATGGTGAAGTTCCGTCTCTGTACGAAAACTAACTCTCTGGGTGTCTCCGGTTGTGGCCAGAGTAACCCACAACCCTGGCATCTCTTGGGACATGGCTAGGATAGAACGAGAAACCGTTGTATCAGCCAGGTTATAGTGCATCTGTACGACCTGCTCGGGATCTGCCAGGACAGAGAGACAACTTTCTAATAGTCGCAGCTGATCTGGATCTTGATCAAGCTCTTTTTTATCTATCAATTCAAATTCCGATTCAAAATCAATCTCTTTTTGGCTCTTTGGGAGTACATCTAAGGATCCTCTTTTTTTACCGGTTTGTTCAAAATAAGCTATAAATTCTTCGGCTTTCCCAATCCATTCACCGTTTTGACTTTTCATTTAATATCCCTCCAGATGTAGTGATAGCAAATCCAGTATGAACTTAAAGATTACGGGAATATTCTGTGATCGCATTTCGACCGATTTCGTTAAAAGCTTCGATGCTGCTTAATCCGTATGTCTCTATGACTTCGTTTAAACGTCCCGGGTTCTGGTTGATCTCATTTGCTGCTCGTATAAGATCTGGATTATTAAGACTCTGCTGTAACACATTAGCCCCTTTTTCCGCTCGACCGAGGGCTTTGGCGACTACGAGAGGATCATTAGGGTTTGTAGTAACGCTTCTAATCTGCTGGTTTAGCACGGACTTGACCTCCTCAGGGGTAAAGGCCGTTGGGTTATCAGTGATACGACCCGTACCGTACTGGGCATTATTGAGCTGGTTGGCATCTACAGCTGCCTGACCAGATGTTCGATAAGGGCTCTGGACTGACCCGTCTGCGTTCACCCTGTACACTTCAGCTGTACCAGATGTAGCCTGGCGGGCATTGGTGAAGCCTTCTGCATAGGAATCCGCTTGGCCCGCCCCCTTACCTATTCGGTCATAAGATTTGTAATCAACGTTTTGTGCGCTTAAGCCTCGACTTTGTAGGGATTGATCAACGTTTCTGGCGTGATATTCGGTAAATCGCCGTGAAAGTTCTTCATAAGCTTCTTCAGGGCTGATATTATTTCTGTGTGCATATTTGTTTAAGTCAGACTTATTAAACCGTGGGATTACCGTGCGATCCGCATCTGTCCGTAACCTGGGGGCAGCTCCTCTGGCACTAGACCCACTGTCTGCAACGATAACCTCTTGAACTCGTACATGGGTACTGTTCTGGGTATCAATGATGGCACCGCGAGTCCCTTGGCGCACGGATTCATTTACCTGGTTACCTAATATTCTATTACACTCCTGGGCAGCTTCCCTGCTAATGGCTCCTTTTCGCTGCAAAGCATCTAAATCTCGCATCCCGCCATTTCTATAGAGCTTGGATACCCTGTCAGGATCCCCAGAGCGGACAGCATCGTCAAACTGTTGTAGTTTTGACTGTTCTGTTGGAGTTAACTTTACTTTGGAGGAGCTACCTGTAATATTTTCAGCTAGTTCAGAAAGGCTTCTCGGGCCTGTGTAACCCTCCCGTCCACTAAGAATATTACCGATCCGGCTAGCACCCTGGCTGACGCTTTGGGTAAGCCGACGGCCGGTCGCTTCCCAGGCTCTTCTGCTGAAAAGGTCCGAGGCCTGGCCCAGCAAGTCGGCCCCTGACTCTTTCAAGCTTCCCCAGCCACCTCTTAATCCACCTCTGACAGCCCCGCCTGCACCTTCTCCAAGACTACCGTATGCGCCACTTAGGGCACCACCCGTCGCTCTAACGGCTCCACCGATAGCCCGGCCAAAGAGGTCCTGAACCAGGGTCTGTTTTATCCCCTGGTAAGTGGCACTTAGCCCACTTTCTCCCCGGTCTATCGCGTCTTTAATGGTATAATTACTACCGATGGGGGTAAAAACCCACTCAGAACTACCGCCCGTCAAAGCACCAATCCCAATCCGCCCCACTAGGCCAGGCCAGGAGGTAGTGCCATTACTATTGGTAGCAGTAGTGATGTTGCGTCCTGTTTCACCAAGGGAGTCCACCATGCTGTCAACATCGGTCCACCAGGGGTTTTCGGGTGCTGGCACGTCATTTGGACCCAGGGTAGCACCGCTGATCCGACCTCCGATATGATCCCGGATACGCTTGACCTGCTCCGGGTCTGGAGCTTTGCCTTCATTGACGAGATCGTCAATTAGCTGGCAGATCCTGCCGTGAGTATCATCTTTCCCGCTTAACATCCCTCTATTAAAGGCTGTTCGCTCCATCTGCTGTAGCCGATCTAACATCTCTTCCTGTTCCTTAATCTCCTGAAAAGCATCTTTAAGATGCTGATCGCTATTAGGGCTGGTCTCGGCTCTATCAAGCTCCTTTTGGCGCTGTTCTTCTAGATTAGACTGACGCCTTCTGGCATCCTCAGGTCTAAACCAGGCACCATCCTGATAGATATGACCTTGTTCTATATGACTTCTTTCTATCTCATAATCCTTAGCCGAAATCCAAAAAGGCTTATCCGATGCATCTGTTGGAGAAGTTGTATAAATATATTCTTCCCCGTCAGCAGCAATAACTCGGTCATTGATATTAGGCGCTTCTACAATTTCTTCATAAGTACGCGAATTTGAGATGACTTTTTCTCCCAATGCTGAAGCTGTGACGTTACCTCCTTTACGTCCGATATAATCAAGACCTATAGCCATAAGACCAGGTATCAAAATACCAGCAGCCGCTTGAACACCATTTTCAGGGAAAGGAACCTTGCCTATACCTCCCCAGATGGAGCCTTCACCTTGTCCTTGGTTAGAAGGCTCTCCTCCTCCCATGAAGCCCTCATGCCAACTGCGAAAATCTTCCGGAGAGTCTGGTGCAAATGAAGAATCATCAGATGTGCCTTCTGCTCCTACAGCTTCAGTACCTGAACTTGAATCCACTTGACCTTCGAAACTCACTGAATGAGTAAGTTTAGTGACATGTTCATAGTCGGGATAAGTAGTATATTCTATATCACCTTTGTAGACCCGTATTGTTCCTTTAATGCTGTTATCACTATACTTTGCATCCACCTCGCGAAAATGAATAGGATAGCTGTCTCTAGCAAAACTTATAAATCTACCTTCTAACATTCCATCTGAGTAAAATAAATACGGTGGGCGTACTAACTCTAAACTAGAAGTAGTTGCAAGAGCCGCCCTGCCGTCTCTTTCATTATTTAGCGGGGGTCCACTTAAATAGACTCTAGATGATTCCAAAACTATCTCACAGGCACCTGGGTTAGTATAGTCGACATTCCACATTCCTCCTAAAGGCTCTGGCGCCTGCATACTAGCTGAAGAGTCAACTTCTTCTACTCTAAATCCAGTAATCTGATAAGTTCGTTTTTCCCCCTCCTGTATATTGGCATAAACAAAAGAACCCGGAGTTAAGAAGAGAAAAGTAAATAAAACAAGATATATTAATGCTTTCATATTTTTGTTTTACCTCCATTCTTGATTGCTCCATTATTGACTGATCTAAATTAAATTAATTGATCTAAGATGATACAGTTGCTACCAAATAAACCAGGACCAACCCATAAAGATCATACATCCAAAGAAAACAGAAATTAGAAGGCTTACTATTCTTTTGCCACCAGTCATTTCTTTAAGTGTTGCCATCATGGGTCTAGTAGCCCAAAGAATACCAGGGATTCCAAAGGTCAAAGCCGTATTCCACCCCAAAAAGATATTAAACAATAGCCCACTTGTCGTATACACCAAAGCTGGGGAATACCCCAGCCCAAAAGCTTTAACAGTCCATTTAGCAGTATGATGATTGCCCCAAACCTTGACTATTAGCCAGGCCATCATGGCAAATAAGAAAACTCCTAAAGTGCCGTAAAGAAAACCAAGTATGGCAATAAAAATACCGGAAATTGTAAATATACCTCCTTCTCCATAAGTCCCTCTATATATATCCGAGCTTGTTTGAACAAAAAATAACATAAAGGCAAGTCCAGAAACAGAAAGAGCCCACTGCCATGAATAACTCTGTAGATGTGATTTAAGCAAAATCCCCGGATTTAATACCATTAAAAACATACCCCAAAAACGTGAAAACTTGTTAGTCTGTTTGCTTGTTTCACTACTAGTAAAAATTTCTCTAATGGGTTTCCACTCATTTGACGAAGTATCATAGACCAAGTCATTAATAGCAATCTCTTTTTTTGATATGTTGTTTAGGATTTGCTGCTTACTATAAGGCCCACGAACTTCTCCCTGACGGCTGATATAACAACTATCAAGATTTGTGATGGAAGTATTCTTTAATTCTCTCAAGATTTTCAACCTCCCTTCTAAGTTAATAAGAATATATCACTATAAGTAATAAAAAAATATCACCCTTATAGGTGATATTTGAAATTTGCATAAATTTGTTTTAAATCAAAGTATATCTTCTGCTTTAACCCAGCTAGTTTGGCTTTCGTTCCAGACCAAATCATTAGATGCTACTCTGCCTTCATCTTTCAGAGCTTTGAACTCTTCCCATGTATAAGGGCCATAAGGTTCGTTTTCTCGAAGTACATACCAACTTTGTTCTTTGGAATCATTTCCTTGCTCATTGACTTGTTCTTTTTTTGAATCAACTTTTGTAACAGAACTAGTTTCTTTTTTGTCTTTTTGAGGTTGTCTTTTGCCTTTGTAACAAGCTATAAGGTTATCAGCTCTATCATAAACATAATTAATTTCCCCATCTACCAAACTATTTATATCTATATCTAAATTAATACCATTACAATCACCGTTTTTATCTTCAAAACTAATTTTTCTCAATCGGTTTAATTCATCATATTCATAACATAACTCACGTTTTACTTTTTTCATAACCAAGCACCTCTCCTTTGCCTGCTAATTAATTAATCTCCTGGCATACCACAGACAAGCTTCACCGCTTCTCCAGGTAATCCTGCCGGAGTACTATATGCTTCTATAGTTGTCCTTCCTGCAAATTCGCCGCCTCTTTGTGCAGTCTGATTATAGCTTTCTGCATACCTATCCCTTGCGTTGTAAGCAGCTTGTGGATCTCCTCTTCTAATAGCATCATAATATGAATCTCTTTTTCTTGCAGTTTCTTCTGCCGATTCTCTATACCTATTAAATGTTCTACCTACCCCGTATGCAGTGGCTGCACCTGCTGCCACTGTACCTACTGTCAGTACGACACCTAAAGTTACAACAAAGGTTCCCTCTGGATCAATATATAGAAGTGGATTGTTGTCTGCATAGGCATAAAAATTTATGCCACCTTTTAAGCCAATAGGGTCTTTTTGAATGAATCTACCGGTAGATGCCTGGTAGTAACGGGTTTTCATAAAGAAAAGGCCATTTCCTTCATCCATAACTCCAAATGCACCAACATAGGTGAACGGATTTTCTATCTTATCTTTTTCGTCTTTTTTATCCTGCTCTTTTACCACTGTCCCATATGGAGAATAAGCATAAGCCTGTTTTATTTCACCGTTTTTGTCTGTAAGAGCAAGGGTATTACCTGTCTTGTCAAAATGATAGAATAATACTTGGTCAGAATAATTTTCAGTGTTACTTTCTTCATCAAGTTGTCTTAGTGAAGCAGCTAGGAAGTGATTACAGTAGAGATAGAGTACTAGCTCAGCTTTTTCATTTTTTTCAAAAAGAACTCGACCTTGCTGATCACAGAAAAATCGTTTTCTGTTGTTACCAGTAACCGATTCAAAACGGTGCCCAAGGCCATCGTACTTATGAGTTGTTTTTTCCCCGTTAATGCTACACTCAACAAGCTGATTTTCTTGATTGTATGCATTTGATGAGTCCTCCCCCCAGGATATAAGATTACCGTCATCATCAAAGATACATTTTTCATTATTAACTACAGCTGCTTGGTTAGCCTCGTTTGTTTCTATATCAAAAGACTCTTCTTTTGCAAGGGCTAGGAGAGGATCTACAGGATATGTTCCTTTTTCTTCAATAATATTACCGGCCAAATCCCTGAGGTAGTTTATCTCACAAAACACTTCTTCAGATGAGCTGTGTTTTAGACCTGTAAGCCTGTGGGCTTTATCATAATCATAAGTGGTTATTGTATTATTAGAACGAGTTTCTACAAGAAGGTTGCCTACACTATCATACTTATATTCTACTTTGTTCTCGCCAAAAGCCATGCTGGTGATGCGATTACGGCTATCATAGGTATACTCTATCTTAACTTCACCTGGATACGTTATAGAAGTAATATTACCTGCTGGATCATAAGAGTATTTAACCTGATATCCATCCGGGTAGTTTATAGCTGTCATGTTACCCCTGCTGTCATATTCATAAGAAGTAACGCCGGCTTGATCTTTTATTTCAGTCAAATTACCATTAGCATCGTGTTTAAACGCAGCGACCTCTTCTCCGTCATAATATTTGGCAGAATTTCTTCCTTCACTATCCCATTTCAAAGCAACATTGTTTCCCCTAGCATTTGTCATCTCTTTTATTCTACTTCTATAATCTATTTGCTTAGTAACAGTGTTTGATAGCCCATCAGTAACTTTTTCTGGTTCATAATCGGGAGTATAAGTAAAGTTGTTTTGATTTCCTGCCTTGTCAACTAGTCCTACCAGGTTGCCCAGTCGATCGTACTGGTACTTTAGTTCACTTCCGGCAGAATCCTGAACTTTTGATAATCTACCTAAAGTATCATAATTTTGAATTATTTTGTTTCCAAGGGCATCTGTTTTTTCGACCAAATTATTGTTATCATCATAGACATACTTTTCTTCTGCCATTAAAGGGTCAATTTCACTTATGATATTTAGCAGGGGATCTAGTTCTAATCCATAATTCCCCCCGACCTCATCCGTTGTTACCAAAGCAGCACAGCAATCATAGATATGACTTCTAAAAGTATCATCAGAATGAGTAATTTTTGTAACTCTGTCGTTCTCATCATACTCATAATAAGTGGTATTGCCATTTGCGTCAGTAGTTGATAGCAATTGATAGCCCCACTCGTCATAAGAATAACAAGTAGAATGACCTATTTGGTCAGTCTTTTTTGTTAGATTTCCATAATCATCATAATAGAACATTAGTTTCTCTCCGATGTGATCGATTAATGAGATTACCTCACCCTTATCGTTATATTCCTGGGTCATTTCGTTGCCCGATGGGGATATGGCTTTGATAAGGTTTTTATTGTTGTCATATTCATAACTCCATCTATCTCCAGAAGGTGAAGTTATGCCAATCAAGTTATCATTATTATCGTACTCAAAAGCTCTTACATATCCGCTAGGGCTAATCTCTTCAATTTTATTTCCCCTGGTATCATACTTTATGCGGCTAATATTTTCGTTTTCGTCCTTGAATGAAACTCTCAAACCGTTTTCATAAGAGTATTCTTTGCTGTTTCCTAAGTGATCAATAACTTTTTTGGTTAAGCCTGTTTCACTCTCGTAGGTGGTAGTGTTTCCCCCAGGGTAAATAGTTTTTACTTGAGCTGGAGACAAGGAAATAAGCTCATATTTAGTAATTTTCCCTCTAGCATCAGTAACACAGTCAATATGGTAATACCCGTTTGTCTCTTTGTAGCCAAAAATTGTTGTTTTTTTCTTTCTTCCAATAGTCATTTTGTTAATCAGATTTTCTCCAGGGTGATATTCATAACAGGTTATAACACCCAAGAAGTCTACTGCCTCGGTCAAATTGTTATATTCATCATATTTGAAGGTAGCACTTCTACCATCAGATATAGAAAAACCACTGCAAACACCTGGCATATTATTCGGAGTATCTTCAGCATATTCGAAGGTTATCTCACGACTAGAAGCGTCTTTTAAGCGAGATAGATTGCCATTGTTATCATATTCAAGGATTACTTTATTGCCGTTGTAATCCATTATAGATAGTAAGGAGTTTTTTTCGCCTTCATTGTTTAGCTGATAATAGTAAATATAAGAGGTGCTTTTCTCAATATATAACCAGTGGTCCTGATACAATAGCAAACGATCAAAATTTCCTGGAGAGGGAATCAATTCGATAGGAGAATGATCTGGAATATAAGCAAAAGTTTGAGAAGAAGCATGAGAACCGTCCCCTATTTGCCCTATTTGCCAAATTAATTCTTGCCCAGAGCCGCGGCGTAAGGTGGCCTTGTTGTTCTCAAAATAAATATATGAATCATAGGCAAAAGACCATCCATTGCCAAACATGCCGCTTGTCTTGGTATCATTGCTGTTATATGTGATAGTTAAGTCAATCTTTGGTCCTGCACCGTTATAAGAATAGATAGTATCCTGAATAACAAGTCCCAGGTTAGAAGTATTGATATAATAATTGGGAAGTCCATTAATACTACATCTAGAGGGGCCATTACCTCCAGAGTACTCAATATTGGGGTTATCTCCGGGGCCTCCATTAAATATAGGACTATTTAGCTCACCAAGATCTATAGAGTAATCAGATACCTCTGTAGATGAAACATCCTGGGCTAAAGGCTCGCTTACCTGTATATCACCTTGCCCAACAATTGATGATCCTGCAAGTCCAGGTGATATAGCTGATGTAAGACCACCTAAAATACCACCAAGAAAAGTAGACCCAGCAGGCAGCAAACCAAGCTGTCTTACAAGATCTGCATTCTCACTTCCCCACCAATCAGACCAGCTCCCAGCCTGGCTGTAACTACCTCCTTCACAGTATGCCATAGCCTGCTGCTCCAAGAACAATAACCCTCCACCGAGAAAGATAATACTAAGAGCAAATCTTTGATGTTCCTTGTTTTTCAAAAAAACTACAGCTCCAATAGAAAGCAAACAAGCTACAAACAATAATATTGCCCCGGCTCGCATCAGCCCTGCCAGCAAAAACCCTCCAGCCATACCCGTGATTACAAGAAATATACTGTCATATTCTTCTCCTAGTATCATAAATCTTTTGCCAGATAACCTTTGAAGGTCTCCCAAAAGAACTTTTAACACCATGATCTCAAGGCTTTTGAAATGGGCAGTAAGTATCAACAACATTCCAAGTGCCATAACCCCACTGAACATGAAATTCCTATAAAGTAAACTGATAAATAAAGCAATAAAAACTCCAATAACTATCCTGCTAAAGCCTTTTTCCTGGTTTTTTTGAATAGAATTTTGGATGTTATTAGGCGTCTGCTTTATATTTTCCAACCAATTATTAAATCCCATTGAACGTGCCCTGACGATAAAACTGCTGATAAAATAAGCTAACAACCCCCAAAAAGCATTAACCCCAGCAAAATGTGTGTCCTGCAGATGGACTATTGAATTAACCGTTACCATATCAGGTCTATACATCAAACCGTCGTTTACTCTTGCAACAAGATAGGTATGAGAGACCCAGGTAATAAAAGACATTATCAGTCCAAGCATTATTATTCTAGGAATACTACTACCAACGCCTTTTACTAAAACTATCAAAAGCTGAAATAAGGTCTCTGGATTTTTACCTGTAGAGTTGGTGAAGTTGTGGATTTTTTTCTCAGTTGCAGAATTTATTACCTTCTCCCTTTCCATCCATGTGCCTGTGGAAGCATCTATCCTCCACGTCTTACCATCAGGTGTTTCTACCAGTAATTCGTCTAATTGACTATCAAACTCTTGGTAAGATATGGCCCCGCTATCTAACTGTTCTCTTAAAACTAAATACCTCCTACCAGCCTGTTCAAAAGTCACGATTTTCCCCTCCCAATATCTAGATTCTGACTAACATCACAAGTAAATTCTTGATTCCATTGCAAAAGTTATATGAACAAGAGCCTATTATGCCTGGCTATAAGTAGATTTTATCTAATTAGCCTGGTCGAGTTTAGAACTACCATTGTCGAGCCCACATTATGAACAATCGCTCCACCAAGGGGGCTTAGATAACCAAAAGCTGCCAACATAAAACCAGCCAAATTATATATAATTGCAAAAACTATAATATTTTGTTTGATTATTTTCCTGGTGTTTCGAGCAATATCTAAGAACATAGACAGCTTACTGAAATCTCCATCTAATAAAACAACAGAACCAGCATCAAGGATTACAGACGAAGTTGTATCTCCCATGGCTATACCTATATCTGCTTTTGCAAGAAGGGGTGCATCATTTATCCCATCACCAACTGCTGCTACTGTATTTCCCTGGTTTTTTAATTCATCTAGAACCTTAACCTTATCTTCTGGCAAAAGCCCAGCCTTGAATTCATTTATCCCAGTTTCTCTAGATATCTGGTAAGCAGTATGGTAATTGTCACCTGTTAGTAAGATTGATTTTGGTATAAGTTTGTTAATTTTTATTAAACTCTTCAGAATATCTTCTCTTAAAATATCTTCCATTGAGATAATTCCGACTAAGTACTAGGGGTGTAAACCAGGCAGCAAATCTATCAGCAAGCCTGATAGTAGGCGTCTTTCCCTTAAGGGCTTTTTCTGTTAGTTCCACCATTTTGCCAAGGATGGTTTTATCACCTTGTCTTGAAGTCTTTATCAGTAGTGCTCCTTCATAATTAAGTGAGCCAGCATAGACCATGTCACCTGTTCTCTTTGGTACGGGGCTACTTTCTCCTGTGATACTTGCTTCGCTTAGAAGGGTTGATCCTTTTGTTATCGTTCCATCCACTGGGATGTCTTCTCCGGGTTTGACAATTATTATGTCTCCAGGCTTTATATCATCGATAGATACTATCTTTGATTCTTCTGATGATATTTTTAACCGTACATTTTGTGGAATTAAGGATTTTAGGTCTGTAATAGCCTTTTTACTCTTATCTATTACCCTCTCTTCTAGATACCCACCGATAGTCATTATGAAGGCAACTTCTGCTGCTACTAGGTATTCTCCAATTGACAGTGATGCGATTATTGCTATTGTCACAAGTTCTGCAACATTTAATTCACCTTTTATCACACCTCTTAGGGCACCTATCACCATATCCTTGCCGCAAATGATTGTAACTACAATGGCTGTAATATCAGCAAGCAAATAAGTCCTTGGAAAACGATAAAAGATAATGCTTAATATTATTAAAATTAAGCCAACTACAGTCTTTTGAAGTTTGGTCAAATTATTTGGCTCCCCTCTAGTGCTCTATATACCTCATTGGCACCCACTCGTTATAAGTGTCATCCCACTCCAATACTAACCCGAATGAATAGGGAGGGTCACTGAAAAGTAGCTCAATATATACTTCTAGCGTTTCACCTTGCGCGTATTCAGTATCATAGTAATACCCATAAAAAGGCAAGTCTCCATATACTGAACGCAGTTCATCCATACTCATATTAAATGAATCAATGGTATCAAAAGAAAAAACATAAAAACTTTCACTCTTTAGAACATCTGTCAAATACCAGACAAGGGCTTCTTTAACTAGATGATTACTATATATTCCAGTATTACTTTCGCTTGTATTACTACCAACTGATATTTCCCCGTTTGACTCTCTTTCAATAGTATTCTCTTGATTAACTTGCTCACTAGCAGTCTGTCCACTTGTTTTTTCATATTCTTCATTCGGCTCATTTGTTTCTCCACTTACTATTTCTTCTACTAGATTATCATTTGTATCAACAAACTCAGAGCCGTTATTGTCATCTCCACCAAAAAATGAGCTAACACCCCACCAACCAAGTCCAATAACTCCAACAAATACAACTAAAACTCCAGCAATAACGAACAGCATTTTATTATTACCTGTCTTAGTACTGTTCTTTTGAGGAGCAGGTGCAGAATATAAAGCTAATTCTTCAACATGTTTTATTTGGCTCCAATTAGACATATTTTCATTCCAGATATAATCTTCTCCAGTTACAAAATTAGATCTCAGTTGTTCTTTTATTTCACCTAGCGTATAAGGACCTAACTGCTTTCCATTTTTGTGAACAAACCAGTTTTGTGCCATCTTTTTTCACCCTTTCAATATATGATTCAGGTGCAAAAAGTCATATGAACAAATTGCACAGGAATCAAATATAAATATGTAAATAAAAACACTAACTGCATAGTCAAACACTACCACGGCTAAATAATTAATACATCACCTTAAAGGGTGATATTAAAAATCTTTTTAAAACACAATAAAAAAACACCTTCAATCAATATTGAAAGTGTCGCATGCGTCGCATGATTCTTCTACATTGACTTATATTATTTTTTGCTTATACTTTCAGTCTTGTTTATATTGTCAGAGTTTCTTGATTTAATTCTTTGTTGATACATTCTTCAACCCTTTTTGTGATTTCTAATTGGTAACTAGCTGTGCTTATTTTTATAGAAGTAAAGTTAACTTTTTCCCTTGGTTTTCCTCCATTGTGATACCAGTCCTTTAACTCTTTAACTGCTTGCCTGTGGGCACTATTTAATATATTTTTGTTTTCTTGGGACAATTTTCGATTATTCTTATAATTACCAAAACCATTATCTATAGACTCTTTGGCTACGGCATAAAAACTTCTAAGTTGTTCCTTCGAACCATTCTGGACATTTGCTGTGTTATTAGTGTTATTAATGTTGTTTGTGTTGCTGCTATTATTATACAAATCACTAACAAAATTTATAATATCTTCAGTTAAGGACCTAGCTTTCCATGAATGAATACTTATCTCTAGTTGATCTATCTGAAAAGATTGTATTTTTTTGACAACACTTCTAGCATCTTGGCTATTATTTGTATTTTTGGTATTCTTAGTTATTAAATTACCTCTTATGTTCAAAGAATTGTAATTTATATAAGTATTTGTTAACTTAATCACTTTACCTCCCCTCCTTTCCGCCTCGAAGTTTGTTTTACTTTTGTTCTCTTATTATCTTATTTCGGAAGCTTATTAAAACAATTTATACTTTTTCTTCTCAATTTTCTGCCCAAGATACCATCAGCTTCTAATATCACCCTTTAGGGTGATAGACACTGCCTTAATTATTTTTAATCTAAATATATATGTGTTTAGAAGGTGGTGTCTAATATGCAAAATTGGTATATAGCACAAGGAGAAAATGTTTATGGCCCTTATACCTGGGAGAGTATCGAGAGCATATTAGAACAGGGTTATTTGAATAACTCTGACTATATATGGGATCCAAACCTTTCAAAGTGGTTGACTATAAATGAATTAAATCAATCAATATATATGGCAGAAAAAAACAAGAAAAACCATCTTCTAACATTAAGAAGAAGAAAAGGCATTCTCGTTTGTTTCGTTTTAGTTTGATAGCAGGAACATTATTATTAACTTCTATTGTTGTTTTTTAATTTATCCTTATATAGCAATTTGGTTTTTAATAGTTGCTTTTTACAATCAAAGGAACTTGAGTATATCATCCATTGATAATATTTCTAATTTACTGTATAATTCTATATTAAATAATAACTAAAATTATTAAGGAGGCACATAATGTCATTAAATATTGGCGATCAAGTGCAAAATTTTACTCTTAAGGATCATAACGGAGAAGAGTTTAAACTAGAAGATTTTAAAGGGAAAAAAGTTTTAATCTCGGCCCATCCTCTTGCCTGGACTAAAGTTTGTGCTATGCAGATGAAGGCAATTGATGATAATAGTGAAGAATTTGAAAAGTTTAACACCAAGGTAGTTGGTTTCAGCATAGATACAGTTCCTACCAAAAAGGCCTGGGCAGAACATCTTGGAATTGAAAAAACACCTCTTTTATCTGACTTTTGGCCTCATGGCAAAGTTGCTAAACAACTAGGTATTTTTAGGGAAGAAGAAGGCTTTTCAGAAAGAGCAAACATCCTTCTAGATGAAGACCATAAAGTTATCTTCATAAAAGTATATCCTATAAAGGAAAATCCTGACCTTGAAGAAGTTTTGGAACAGCTTAAGTAGTAGCAAAAAATTTATTGCAAATAAAACACCTTTCTGATTATATTTTTTATTATCAGAAAGGTGTTTTGACTGTTTGTAAAAATAGCTTTAGTCTCTGAAAATCTTTTGATTTTTCTTTAGTTATTATAGTATTGCCATTTAGCTCTACTTTTTCTAAAGCAATTTGTGAAGAAAGCCATTCATATTTTTGGTACGCTTTATTTATTTCTGTAAACAAAATTTTGCCATCTCTTATTTCATAATTATTACCTAAATTATGAGGTACACCTGCACCAAAATCTTGTATTACTACCTTATTTAATTTTAACTCTTGATTATCTGTTACTTCGAAATATTCCATCCATGGTAATTTGTCAATTGAATGTATCCAAGTAAACTTTAATTGATCCTCTAATTCTACCTCATTACTAAATAGTATTTCCCCTGTCTCAACATTTTTAAGTATTACTTTTGTAGTATCTTTAGTATTCGATAAAACAATTGTTGTTGTAGCAAAAATTAAAACCATTATAAGGATTAGAAATTTACTTTTTATTTTATTCATCCTCTAGTAGTCCTTTTTCTTTAAAATATTGTTTTGCACCTGGATGAAATGGTACAACCATGTTTGAAGTTAGGTTTTCTTTAGTGACATATTTTTCTGCTGATTCATGGCTTTGTTGTATATATTGGATATTTTCTACTATACTTTTGGTTACATTGTACACTTTATCATCTGACAAATTCTTATTTACTAACAATAGATTTTTGATAGTTGCAGTTGTAATCTCATCATGATTATTGTATGTTCCCTCGGGTATAACATTCTCTGTAAAAAAAGGATAACTTTCTTTAAGATTTTCCATTCCCTCTCCCTCAATTGGTATTATCAAAACATCATGAGAATCTATTAAATCTTTTACAGTAGGATTAGGTATACCGCTGGTAACAAAAGCAGCATCTATTTGGCCACTTCTTAAATATTCTATGGCTTCACCATAATCCAAATATTTTTCTTCAATATTATAGTAGTTCATACCATGAGCTCCTAACACCAGTCTTGCGTTTAATTCAACCCCCGAACCAGGAGCACCAACTCCTACTTTTTTGCCTTCCAAATCTTCAAAGTTTTTAACTTCCGAATCCTCTAAAGTAAGAACTTGTACAAAATTAGGATATAATGAAGCTATACCTCTAAGGTCTCTTTTTGGCTCTTGTTCGTAGTAAGCTCCAAAGCCTTCGTATGCTTGTCTTACGGCATCCCCCATTGTAATAGACAGTTCAATTTTATCATCTAGCATTAAGTCGATATTTTCTGCTGAAGCTCCTGTAGAAAGAACGGATATATCATAATCTAAACTTTTCTCAATAGCATCAGAAACTCCAATGCCAATTGGATAATATATACCCGATAATGGGCCGGCGGCAATTGTGATCATTTCTTCTAATTCATAATTTCCTTGAAATTTATCTTTGATTTCTTTTTCCTTGGGGTCATCATCATCACATCCATAACCTATTGTTATCACAAGTGTTATCAATAGAGCTAATAACATCATTAAAGTTAAATTAAAATTTTTTGCCACCTTTATTCCCTCCCGCTATAACCTATATTGAATATTATTTAATTAAAAAAAGAACCATACCCTTATATTAGATATGGTTCTCTTTAATATGCTTTTTCTCCTCTTTATGAGACTTCGATTTCTTCTCTTTCTTCTCTGATATTAGCTATTCTTTCGATTTCACCCTTATTTACCTGCATTAATCCATATATTACGAATCCTATTATTGGCACAGCAGTAATAGTTCCGATCAATATACTTGGGTGGAATAAAGTTAGCAAAGCAAGGACTAACAATAATAGTTTTATAGCAATATCAGGCTTTTTATCTTTGTGAAAATGACAGTGCATTGAGAAAACAATTCCTAAAGTTCCCATTAGTACTACAAAGAAACCATAAATCTGCTGTGTTCCAATCTCAACAACAAGTTCTGGTCTAGTAAAGATTGCAAATATAAGGATTATCAAAGGAATACATGATTCTAGTGATCTCAATATAGTCTTAGTATAATCGGATTCTGCAATTTTGGCAGTTACGGCTGCCGTAAGGGATGTAGGTGGTGACAAATGTCCAAAAACACCCATAAAGAAAGCAAAGAAATGTATCACCCAATTCTCTATCCCTAGTTGTAACATAGTTGGTGCAATTGCAAGAACTACAATAATATATACAGGAGCCGGGGGTAGTCCCATCCCCATTAGATAACCGAATAAAAAAGCAATCAATACAACTGCTACTATGTGAAATGATGCTGCCTGTACCAATAAAGTTCCTATTTTTGTTGGAATACCTGTAATTGTAAATATACCTGTTAATATACCAAGCAGTGACAGCAAAATAACCACATCTGAAACAATCGTTGCAAACGTATCTAACGAACGCACATATGGAGCAGTGACTTCTTTAAAAGTTTGTTTAGAAAATACTTGCTTTTCCTGTTCCTTCTTCTCCTTTATATATTTTGATATAAAGAAGATTGACAAGAATATGATAAGCCCTGTAAAAACTCTCAAAGCAGACATCATAGCACTCATTCTAAAATACCCAAGTAAAACGATTAAAACACTAATAACTCCAGCAAAAGCTAATAAGTTTACTTTATCATAAAAGTTGATTTTTGTTACCTCTAAGTTAACAGCTTGGGTTTGATACTTAGCAGTCAAAAGATAAACTGAAGCTGCAACACCAAAAAAGTATACAAAAGCGGGTCCAAAGCCTCGAGCTACAACATCGAAATAACCAACTCCCAAAAATTCAACCATCAAAAATGCTGTCACGCCCATTACCGGTGGCATCAATTGCCCTCCAAGGGATGAAGCAGTCTCTATAGCAGCAGCATTTTCACTAGGAAAGCCAGCTTTTTTTAGAGCAGGTATAGTAGCTGCCCCTGTAGTTGCCGCATTAGCAGGTCCACTACCGCTTACAGTAGCTACTGCAAAGGAACCTATAACTGCAGCTTGAGGTAGGGCAAAACTTGATTTTTTCGCCAACCTCTGAGCAAATTTCAAAATTGAATCAATACAGCCAAAACCTCTTAGAACCGCTAAAACCAAGAAAAAAGCACCTATCAAGGTAAGGCCTAGCTGAGTAAGGTCAGAATAAACTCCTGTGCTCATCTCAACACCCATAGAAGTTATTATCCTGTACCAACTAAGACCAGGGTGGCTAAACATTCCTGGAACAATATATCCATAGACTGCATAAAGAATTAAAACTATATTTAAGACAAAGATAGGAAAAAATTTTCTTCTTGCATATTCTAATACTAATAAAATAGTTGTAAGACTTGCAAATATGTCCATATTCGACCATCTACCTAATCTTTCAAATCGAATTGCTTCAAATTGCGATGTTAAATATAGTGATGAGAATATTGACAGTGAAATATATAATATTGCTAAAACTAGTTGTGCTTTGTCTGGTAGGCTGGGATAGAACTCTTTTTTCTAATTGAGTCAAGAGTTGCCAAGATATAAGCCACTGGTAGCAAACTTACTGCTAAAAGAGTAGGACCTCCTGCGCCAGTTTGGTAGTAGCCAACTACTATTACAAAATATATCGCTGCAAATATTAATAATAATGGGTTGGCTAATATTACCATTTTATCTTGTAAACTCTTATTTTCACCAGTCAAATATGTTTCCCCCTTTACTTAATATATTTGTCAGCAGAACTTGTAACGAATTTGACTACTCAGCAACACTGTCGTCCCAATCTGAGTTCCAAGCATCATGGTCTTCCAAGAACATTTGTAAACCTGGATGAATATCTACATGGTCAACTGAAGATTCAATGCCTCTTACCTGAATCTCTACCATATCTTCGTTAATCTGGGCAAATGACTCGTCTTGCTGTGCAAGTTCATCAGAATATTCATGGATTACATTTAACATTTCATAGACATCTTCCGCCGCAACCTCAGGTCCCATATGAAAACCGTAGAAGAAAGGAATCCTTTTTACAGTATCCACATCCATGTCGGATTCAAACACATCTGCATCAATCTCTACAATTTCATATCCAGCTTCATTTAATATTTCTATCTCTTCATCACTAGGGTTTAAAACTTGAATATCAGTTGCTAGCTCTGCCTCCAAAAGCCATCCCGGCACAGTACTTTCACTTGAAGTATAAGCATTGATACCAGCAATGTGACCTGCATCCAAAGAAGATGCAACCATATCTAAGTCAATTTCGTTATATTCGTAGTCCATTTCAAGAGCATCCTGTAGAGGTATTCTAAGTGCTGCTCTTACATCCCAAGCAGCCGGACCGGTAAATAAAACTTCTCCCTCTAGATCTCTCCATTCATCATAATCATCATAATCATTACCATGTACTGCAAGACCTACTTCCAAAGTATATCCCCAAAATGTTTGAACTAGCTCTCTCTCTGCGCCTTCATAATCAAAGTCTTCAAATCGATCACGTTCTTCGCCGTACTCTAAGAATGCAACATCTGCGCCATAAAAACCATCCATTTCACCTTCTGCATACTGACTCATACTGTATACAGCGCCTGGTGTTGGCAGTACAGTATAGTTGTAACCATCCATCTCCCTATTCAAGATTGTAGTTAACGCTGTTAGTGCTGCATGCCCGGTTGATCCAGTGTCAGAGGTTCCCCATCTAAATTCCGTAGGTGATGCTCCATCTCCATCTTCATCTACATCTCCATTTCCTCCACATCCTACCAACGCTACTACACTACCGATAAGAACAATAGACATTAATAAGGCTAACATTTTAAATTTTTTGAACTTTTCCATTAAATGTACCCCCTTTTTAAAATTATAAATCATATAATTTTTCAATCTATTTATATAATTCGCAAATATCGTGCCAAGTTTCTTATTTAAATAGATAAGGGTATAACCTTAAAAGTTGGAGCTATATAAACTAAAAAAAGGGGAAGTAAATTCCGATGCGGAAGTTACTTCCCCTTTTTGAACATTGGTTATTTAATGCTTAAATCCTTTTTTAACATATCAACTAACTGCCACGGCATTTGGGCTACTTGAACTCCAGCTTCTTCAAGAGAAGTCACTTTAGATTCAAATGTACCTCTATTACCTTCAATAATTGCTCCTGCGTGCCCCATTCGCTTACCTGCCGGAGCACTTTTTCCTGCTATATATGCAAATACAGGTTTAGTCATTTCTTCTTTGATATATTTTGCCGCTGCTTCTTCTCTTGAGCCGCCAATTTCACCTATCATAACAATTGCTCTGGTATTTGGCTCTTCTTCAAATAGTTCAAGCATATCGGTGAAATCACATCCGACTACTCTATCTCCACCAAGTCCAACAACTGTACTTTGACCTATCCCGTTTAGTGTCATATCCCCTACTATCTGATAGCTAAGGGTCCCACTTCTTGCAACTACTCCTACTTCACCTGGTTTGTAATAACGGTTAGGCATAATGCCTACTTTGCACTGCCCTGGTGTGATAACCCCAAAGGTATTAGGACCAACTATTGTAGAGCCTCTTTCCCTGGCAAAAGCCATTATCTCCATTGCGTCCTGAACTGGGATATGCTCGGATATCAATACAACAAGTTCAATTCCAGCATCTATCGCTTCAAAGGCTGCGTCTTTACAGAAAGGGGCAGGAACAAATATAATCGAAGCATTGCATGCTGTTTCCTGTCTAGCTTTTGCTACTGTATTGAAAACAGGAACGCCTTCTACTTCTTTTCCTCCTTTACCAGGAGAAACTCCAGCTACGATTTTGGTGCCATAGTCTTTCATTTGGCCTCGGTGAAAGCTGCCCTGATGGCCTGTAATTCCCTGTATACATAGCCTTGTGTCTGCATTAACCAATATTGCCATCTACATCAGCCCCTTCCTTTGCAAGCTCAACTACTTTTTTGGCCGCTTCATCCATCATCCTATAAGCAGTTATTCCGTTATCTTTTAGCATTTGAACCCCTTTTTCATCGTTTGTACCCATCAATCTAATCACAAGTGGAACAGGGATTCCCGTCTCATTTTTGACCTGTATTAGTGCGCTTGCTACATCATCACACCTGGTTATTCCACCAAAGATATTGATTAACACTGCATTAGGGTTAGTGGATAGAAGTACTTCTAAGGCCTGCTTGGTTAGTTCTACACTTGCTCCACCACCAGCATCCAAAAAGTTTGCTGCACTACCGCCAAAGTAACTGATTACATCCAAGGTGGTCATAGCCATACCTGCTCCATTAGCCATAATTGCTATGTCACCATCTAGTTCAACAAAGGAAAGCCCCATCTCTTCTACTTTCTTTTCAAGTTCTGTTTTGTCGCTTATCTTTGGCAGGTCTTTATGGCGAAATAGCGCATCCTCATCAATGTTTATCTTCGCATCTGCCGCAACGACTTTTTCTCCGGAAACAACTAGTGGATTTATCTCAACTAGTTCAGCATCATAATTTTTAAATAGGTCATAAATTTTCTTCATAATCTTTGTAACCTGTTTACTAACAATTTGGTCTAGCTCTAATTCGTCTAATATTTCTCTTGAAACATAGGGGTCTACCCCCCATTTTGGGTCCACATATCTTTTTACTATTTTGTCTTCAGGAACTTCTTCTATATCCACGCCACCTTCTTTTGATGCTATAACAACAGGCTTTTTATTAACTGGATCTATTGCTATGCTTAGATATAGTTCCTGGTCAATTCGTATTTTTTCTTCTATTAAGATAGTGTCTACTTTATAACCTTTGATTTTCATATCAAGAAGTTCTTCGGCAGCTTCAGATACTTCTTCTGGCTTTTCGGCGAATTTTATGCCTCCAGCCTTACCTCGTCCTCCTGATAAAACCTGACTTTTGATTGCAACAGGCGTGTCCATTTCTTCTGTCTTTTGTTTTGCTTCACTTGTGGAGCCTGCCACCTCTCCTCTTGGTACAGGGATTCCATTTTTACCTAGTAATTCTTTGGCCATGTATTCGTAAAGTTTCATTAATCTTCCCCCTTGTAAAACTCATAGTGCTTAACAAACTAAAATCTAATTCTCTTTTATTGATTCTTTTCCCCAAGCTCGTACCCACTCTCAAAAGCTTTGCAGTTAAGATCTTCAGTACCGGGAGGCACATTTTCTTTTATCGCTTCCTTAGTAGCATCAGGAGATGTCACATCACTGCACGCCACAATGGCGCCAAGAGCTACCATGTTAGCTACTATAGGTTTAAGTTTTTCTTTAGCAGTACTTAATATAGGAACGCTGTACAAGTTCTTTACTTTTGAATCTACCCCGTCACAGTCCACACTGTCGTCAACTATAACCATTCCATCTTCCTTAATGTCAGTTATATATTTGTTTAGAGCCTCTTCTGTTAGAGCTAATAAAAAATCCGGCTCTGTTACTTTTGGATAATCAATTCTCTCATCACTTATCAATACTTCTGATTTACTAGCTCCGCCTCTGGCCTCAGGGCCATAGCTTTGGGTCTGAACTACGTTCTTACCTTCTTTAGTTGCTGCTGCTCCCAAAATTATCCCGGCAAGAATTAGACCCTGACCACCTGATCCACTAAGTCTCATTTCAAATTTTTTCATCCTGTTGTCCCCTCCTTCTTACTGACCTTTTCGATAACTTTTTCGTATTCTTCTACGTATTCAGGTCTATCTGCAACTTTGTGAAGCTCTCCGATCATTATCTTCTCTTGTTGTTCTTCTGGTGATAGCTTCTCGGCAGCCTTCTTTTTGATAGTTACATCCTTTTGCCACTGTAACATGTCTACTGCTGTCTTTAGGTTATTCCTTCTACCATAATAAGTAGGACATTGGCTAATACCTTCAACAAAAGAAAATCCTTTGTGATCTAAAGCAGAAGTTATCAAAGTGGTTAGCTGTTTTGCATGATAGGTTGCACCACGTCCAACGTAAGATGCTCCAGAAGAAATCATAAGATCACATAAATCAAATGCCTGGTCAACATTTCCGTATGGAGCAGTTGTACCATAGGCACCCTTTGGTGTAAGGGGTGAGTACTGGCCGCTGGTCATGCCATATATGTTGTTATTAAATACAACTGTTGTTATATCTATATTCCTTCTAGCTGCATGGATCAGGTGGTTACCTCCAATTGCTGCACTGTCACCATCACCTGAGAGTACAATTACATTTAAGTCAGGGTTACCTAACTTAACACCTGTGGCAAATGCCATTGCCCTACCATGGGTAGTGTGAAGAGTATTAAAGTTTAGATAACCTGTTGCTCTAGAAGAACAACCTATTCCAGATACTACTACAGTCTTTTCCTGATCTAAGCCCACTTCATCTATAGCTCTTATCAGACTATTCAATATTATCCCATGCCCGCATCCGGGGCACCATATATGAGGTAATTTATTAAGACGCAAGTATTTTCTCAAATGAACTGCCATTTTAGGATTCCTCCTTAACGATAGCTTCTAAAATTTCTGCTGGGGTTATAAGCTCCCCGTCTACTCTATTTACACCTACTATATTTTGAGATAGGTTGATACAGTTCTTTATTTCACCTTTTATTTGACCAAGGTTCATTTCTGGAACAACTACAGTTTTTACATCTTTTAGTAGGTCAGTTAGTATTTCTTCAGGGAATGGCCAAATGGTTTTCAGGGTAATAAGGCCAGTTTTTATCCCTTTTTCTCTGGCTTGATCCATGGCAGTAGCTGCAGTCCTAGCTGCTGAACCGTATGCAACAATTACTACTTCTGCATCATCTAAGTTCTCTGTACTATATTCAACAATATCATCTTTGTTATCTTCTACTTTATTTACTAGCCTTTCTGTTAGGCCTCCAATTACATCTGGGTTTTTTAGGTCGGGAAATCCTGTTTCATCGTGAGATAGACCTGTTACATGGAATAGATACCCTTCTCCATAATTTGCCATGGGAGGAATCATATCGTCATCTGCTTTGTAAGGTAGGTAATTATCAAGATCTTTTGCAGGTTTTTTCCTTTCTACAATCTCTAGTTCATCCTGTGTTGGTAAAACTACATTTTCTCTCATATGACCTATTACTTCATCTATTAGTAATACAACAGGAGTTCTGTATTTTTCTGAAAGATTTATCGCCCTTACTGTTAAGTCAAAAGTCTCCCTAACAGAAGCTGGGCACAAAGCTATAGCCGGATGATCTCCATGGGTACCCCATTTGGCCTGCATCATGTCACCCTGTGATGGCAGCGTAGGCGCACCTGTACTTGGGCCACCTCTTTGAACGTTAACTACAACACAGGGCACTTCAGCCATGGCAGCAAAACCTAGATTCTCCTGTTTCAAAGAAAAACCCGGGCCACTTGTTGCCGTCATACTCTTTGCCCCGGCTAAAGAACCACCTATTATCGCCCCCATGCTTGCGATTTCATCTTCCATTTGTATGAATCTACCACTTACCTTTGGAAGCTCTTCTGCTAATCCTTCGGCTATTTCACTTGATGGGGTTATGGGATAACCTGCAAAAAATTTAATACCTGCTGCAATTGCAGCTTTTACACAAGCTTCATTTCCTTGGATTAATTGTGGCTTTTTTTCACTCATTATCTTTCTCCCCCTTTTTTACAACAATCGCAAAATCCGGGCAGCGAAGTTCACATTGTTGACATTTATTACAATCCTCTGGGTTTTTGACATAAGATTTACCCTTGGAATCAAAGTCTAATACTTTCTTGGGACAAAATTCTATGCATATTCCACAGCCTTTGCACCATTTGCCTGCGATAACTACTGAACTAATATTATCATTATCCATATTTAATCCTCCTTCTTGGTCATTGCGCTTACATAGATTCTATTTGTTCGGTTTTGGTCAATGTTATTTCTTAACATAGTTATGTTGGGGAGACCCTAAACAAAGGGGTCCCCCATAACTATGTTAAAAGTTATGCTAAAACATTACTCAGCAACACTGTCGTCCCAATCTGAGTTCCAAGCATCATGGTCTTCCAAGAACATTTGTAAACCTGGATGAATATCTACATGGTCAACTGAAGATTCAATGCCTCTTACCTGAATCTCTACCATATCTTCGTTAATCTGGGCAAATGACTCGTCTTGCTGTGCAAGTTCATCAGAATATTCATGGATTACATTTAACATTTCATAGACATCTTCCGCCGCAACTTCAGGTCCCATATGAAAACCGTAGAAGAAAGGAATCCTTTTTACAGTATCCACATCCATGTCGGATTCAAACACATCTGCATCAATCTCTACAATTTCATATCCAGCTTCATTTAATATTTCTATCTCTTCATCACTAGGGTTTAAAACTTGAATATCAGTTGCTAGCTCTGCCTCCAAAAGCCATCCCGGCACAGTACTTTCACTTGAAGTATAAGCATTGATACCAGCAATGTGACCTGCATCCAAAGAAGATGCAACCATATCTAAGTCAATTTCGTTATATTCGTAGTCCATTTCAAGAGCATCCTGTAGAGGTATTCTAAGTGCTGCTCTTACATCCCAAGCAGCCGGACCGGTAAATAAAACTTCTCCCTCTAGATCTCTCCATTCATCATAATCATCATAATCATTACCATGTACTGCAAGACCTACTTCCAAAGTATATCCCCAAAATGTTTGAACTAGCTCTCTCTCTGCGCCTTCATAATCAAAGTCTTCAAATCGATCACGTTCTTCGCCGTACTCTAAGAATGCAACATCTGCGCCATAAAAACCATCCATTTCACCTTCTGCATACTGACTCATACTGTATACAGCGCCTGGTGTTGGCAGTACAGTATAGTTGTAACCATCCATCTCCCTATTCAAGATTGTAGTTAACGCTGTTAGTGCTGCATGCCCGGTTGATCCAGTGTCAGAGGTTCCCCATCTAAATTCCGTAGGTGATGCTCCATCTCCATCTTCATCTACATCTCCATTTCCTCCACATCCTACCAACGCTACTACACTACCGATAAGAACAATAGACATTAATAAGGCTAACATTTTAAATTTTTTGAACTTTTCCATTAAATGTACCCCCTTTTTAAAATTATAAATCATATAATTTTTCAATCTATTTATATAATTCGCAAATATCGTGCCAAGTTTCTTATTTAAATAGATAAGGGTATAACCTTAAAAGTTGGAGCTATATATACTAAAAAAAGGGGAAGTAAATTCCGATGCGGAAGTTACTTCCCCTTTTTCTTAAACTTTTCTTAAATCCTTCTTAAACATTTTTTAAATATTTTAATATAAGCTTCTATTCATCAGTATCAATATTATATCTCTTAATTTTATTTCTCAAACCTTTTTCACTTAAGCCTAACATTTCAGCAGTTTTTTTCCTATGACCTTGGTTTTGCTTAAGGGTTAATTTTATAAAATATTTTTCTACTTCTTCTAAGTTTTTGCCTATTAACTCTGACATATTTTCTTTCTTCTTAGCAAAACTTGCTGCATCAGAACCTGCTATAATGCCCTCAGGAAGATGGAACCAATCGATATATTCATCCTCTGAGACTACCATAGCCGCTTCTATTATATTTTCTAGCTCTCTAACATTACCTTGATAATCATATCCAAGCAAGTATTTTCTTGCCTCTGAGGTAATACCTTTTATATTTTTATCAAATTCCTTGTTATATTTTTCCATAAAGTATTTTATAAGGAAGGATATATCCTTACGTCTTTCCCTTAATGGTGGTATATTAATCTCTACCACTTTCAAACGATAATACAAATCATCTCTAAAAGTACCATTTTTAACCTCTTCTTTTAAATCCCTATTTGAAGCACTTATAACTCTAACATCCAATTTAACTGGTTTTGTTTCACCCAAAGGAGTAATTTCTCTTTGTTGAAGAACCCGTAAAAGCTTTGATTGAAGAGGCATAGGCATTTCACCAACCTCATCCAAAAAAATGGTCCCTTTGTCAGCTAACTTAAATTTACCTGCCTTATCCGATAGGGCTCCGGTAAAAGAACCTTTCTTGTGGCCAAAGAGTTCGCTTTCTAACAAATTTTCCGGAATTGCGGCACAATTTACTATCTCTAAAGGACCTTCTTTTCGTTTCCCAGAATAATGAATTGCTCTAGCAACTAACTCTTTGCCTGTTCCACTCTCCCCGGAAATTAAGACATTTGTATTAACATCCTTAACTTTTTCAATCATTTTGAAAACATTTTTCATTTTGGGGGACTGACCAATTATTCCATTAAAATTATGTTTATTTATATTATCGTCCTCTGTATTGTTATTAAGGCAAAAAAACTCTTGATCCTTTAGAGCCTGTTCGACTTGTTCTAATAGATTATTGGTATTAAGAGGCTTTGTCAAATATGTGTAAGCCCCTTTTTTAACAGCTTCTACTGATGATGGAATGCTTCCGTAAGCTGTCATTATAATTATTACTAGTTCACTATCAATTTTTTTTAACTCTTCTAATACGTATATGCCATCTACATCTCCTAACTTTAAGTCAAGAAGGACCAGGTTTATATTGTTGTCTTGAGCAAGCCTAACTCCCTCCATAGGGTCTGTAGTAGTTATTACAGCGTATTTATCTTCAAGGGCGAATTTTAGAGAAGAACAAATAGCAGCTTCATCATCAATCACCAATATTTTAGTCATGCCCCTTTTCCTCCTTAATCGGAAATTCTAAATAAACTATTGTATAAAGTCCCCGAACACTATCTATTTTTAACTTTCCACTATTTTCTTCAACGTACTGCTTTGAAAGGGCAAGACCTAACCCAGTTCCAACCTTTTTTGTCGTATAAAAAGGTTCAACGGCCTTTTTAAGTTCTTCGGGGGTCATTCCTCGACCAGTATCTTTAACACTAATTACCGCTTTATTATTTCTTCTCTTACCTTTTATAACTATTTTCCTTTCTTTTTCGCTATCATTAATACTTGATTTATCATCTGCATCTACATGCTCAAACTCGGCTGTTATAGCAGATACAGCGTTTAACGTTAAATTTAACATAACTTGCTTTAACTGGTTTTTTTCCACTTCGATTTTTACATCTTCTTCAATATTAACTTCCATTTTAATTCCATTTTGATTTATCAAATGTTTGCATAATACTACGCATGAATCAATTATATCTGTTAAGCATACTACTTCTTTAGTTTGGGTTTTAGGTTTAGCATAATCAAACAGATTTTCAATTAAGTTACTTAATCTATCCATTTCACTAGGTACATAAGTTGATAATTCTTTTCTGAATTCGGGGTCTTCATATTTTAGGGGAAGAAGTTCTGTGAAAGTTTTTACAGAGGTTATTGGATTTCGGATTTCATGACAAATACCTGCCACTACCCTATTTAAAGCAGAACTTTTTTCCCTATCATACATTTCTTCGCGTATTTTCTTCTCTTCTGTAATATCCTCAAAGGATAAGATGGTACCTATCTTTTCTTTTTGATAATCATATAAGGGATACACATTATATCTAATAGTTAACTCTTTGTTCTGCTTGTTTTGCCAATTGATCTCTTGACCTATAAATTCTTCTACATTTTCATAATCAGAAGACTCTTTTAAATTTTTATGATGATTTTCTAGGATTTTATTAAATAAATCTATCTCTGTTACATTCATCCCCTCAAGGTGCTCTTTACACTCAGCTATTTCAGCACTTCTGCTATTGTAACTAGTTATAACACCGTTTAAATCAAAAGCTAATACTCCTCTTGGACTACTTTCTAGCACCTGATTTTTCATCTGATAGGTGTTTATTAAATCTTTAGTTTTCTTATCCACTTCTTTTTGAAGTTGCTTATTCCATCTATAACCAATTGCTATAAAGAAAGCGAAACCTGTTAATACCACACTCATTGCTATAACTAGAGTTCTTAAAAACCTATCTATAGCTGATCTTTCATCAACAAACCAGTTTTGATATATTTCATTATATATACCTTCTCTTCTGAGATCTGAAAGACTGCTATTAAGCATGCCAAGAAGCTCTCTATCTTCTAAACTCACCGCCATAGAGTATTCTATAGGTGCTACATAACTAGATACTAACTTAAATTCTTCACCCATATTAGTTTCTTCCAAAAAATAATTTTGTGTATATCTTTCTCCTACATAAGCTTCCGCCCTATCTTTTGCTAGCAGCTCTAAAGCCAATACTTGATTATTGGTAACATTATAGTTAATTCTTCTTAAATTTTTGAGAAAATTATATTCCACTGTACCGTATTGAAGAGCTACTAGTGTATTAGTAAGGTCACTTACATTTTCAATCCTTTCATTACTTTGGGATACTACAAGCCCAGCAGACGAAGTAAAATAACTTTCGGTAAAGTTCACTTTATCATCTAATTCCTGGGTATAATTTATACCCAGGATTATATCAATTTCATTGTTTTGTAATGCTACTCTGCTCTCTTTAAGGGATAAAGGAATATATTTAATTGAAAAATCATTTTCTTTAGCAATCTTTTCTATAATATCCACACTAAAGCCTTTTGCTTTTCCTTCATCATCTTTGTACTGAATAGGAGGTAAATAGGGATCATATGCCACAACTAAAGGATCTCTGTCTACTGCTAATCCTGTTGATATGGATGCTTGACATGAGATAGATAGAGCTATCAACATGACTAAAAGCACAACAGGATTTTTTAGTAGCTTCCACCTTTCCAACATAATGATTACCACCTAATAATGAATTCTATTATAAGTCATTTAATACTGTATCACAATTTTCGACAAAAAAAATATATTACCTGCTGTATTTTATTTAGTTAATATGGAAAGAGGTTAAAGAGAGAAAGTGTTAAAAAGCGAAAAATCTAATAGCCATTAAAACAAATACTATAGCTATGACTATTTTTACAGCTTTATCACCTTTTTTCACAGAAACTTTAACAGATAAAAAGGCACCTATAGCAGTTCCTAAAGCTAATGCTATAGCATACTTCGCAAGTATATTTCCTGTAAATCCAAATATCAAAAGTACTGGAACAGTATATGTTAAGACTATATATACCTTATGCATGTTAATCTGTACTAAACTTATTTGCAACAAATTTTTTAAAACAAATATGATCAAAAGTCCTACTCCAGCTTGGATAAATCCTCCATACAACCCTATTCCAAACATACCTAAATAGAGCAATACTTTATTTGGTTCTTTTGAAGTTTTTAATAATTTTTCAGTGGGTATAAATATGGATATTATTAAAAAAAGTATTACAAAGGAAAGAATATTCTCAAATAAAGAATCGCTTACTATAACAGCTAGATAAGATCCTAGTAAGGCTCCTGGCACTGTTAATAATCCCAAATAAAGACTTTTTTTGGTATCATTTTTAGTTTCATAGGAATATGTAACTGCTCCGGATATATTCTGAACTAACAAGCCAATTCTATTAGTACCATTAGCAACTGAAGCATCAAGCCCTAATAACATTAATGTACCAAGAGTTATGGCAGAACCACCTCCAGCCATAACGTTGACAAAACTTCCTGCGACGCCTCCGAGAAAAGTTATTATAAGTTTTAATATTTCGTCCAAAGATTTCTCCTCCGTTTATTTAATCTTGTATTACACAAAAATCTCTTATGTCAAAGCTAAAATAGCAGGGCCTGAAGTTTCAGTGATATCACCCATTCAAAAAAACCTCTTCTTTAATAGCATAAATCTGCTAGCTCTTTAATTTCTTCAAAGCTTCCCAAAGCTACAATAAGATCGTTTTTGTTTAAAGCTAACTCCGCTGATGGCTCCAAAACCTTGTTTTCTCTTACTATACAGATTATTTTAGCATCAACTTTGTTTCTTTCAGTTAAATCTCTTAATTTTGTAGGCTCCCTATTCCACTTAATCTCACGAATCAAATAATTACTAAGCTTGGGTAGTACCCCCATATCAACCATAGCAACCTGCAAAAGCTGAAAGCCCATTATTGTTTCTGATAGAACGTGGTTAACGCCTGCTTGATGTAATCTGTCGACCACGTCTGTACTAACAGCTCTAGATACAATATCTATATTGGGATTTAGTTTTTTACAATTAAGTGCAGTAAAGATATTTATACTGTCATCATTAATGGTTAAAATCAACGTATCAGCCTCTTCAATTTTTGCTTTCTGAAGAACAGAAGTTTTTGTCGAATCACCAGTTATAAGGTTTCCCTTAAAGTATAAAGGCCGTTCTTTAATATCTATAACATCAGGATAGATACCAGCATAATTTAGCATTTTGCCGGCCTCTTGCCCCACTCTTCCAGCGCCAACCAAAACTACATGTCCACCCGGACCAGGTCCACCCATAAATGTTGCAAGGTGATCAACATTGTCTTGAGGCCCAAGGACTATAAGAGTAGAATTATCCAATATAGTCTTAGCAGATGGTGCTGTAACTGTTCCATCCTCATTCCATATAGCTACTACCGTAGCTCCAGTAGCACTTCTTATCCTAATATCACCGATAGTTTGTTTGTTAAATTTATCATGTGACCCAATATGAATAATACTTGGCTTTAGCTGTTTTATTATGTCAGTAGAGACTTCTACATTGATTAGTTTTAGAAACTCTGTTGGACTTGCATTAGCAAGTATTAAATCAACTAGCTGTTGACCGAGGGTTTCTTCAAGACTGACAACATGTTTAGCACCAGCATTATAAGCAAGCTCTGCCCTTGTTTTGTTCTCCATCATTGCAAGAACAGGGGTATTACTCATAGTAGAGATGCCTAAAGTTATATTTATATTTACTGTATCATCATTTGTAACTACTACAAGACGAGCTTTTTCAATATTTAGGTTTTTTAACCCTTCGTCATACCTTGGGTTAACGCATATTGTGTTTATTCCCTTTCTCATAAGTGTAACAGCGTCAGATTGTTCTTCTGAGGCCACAACATAAGGGATATTATTTCGTTCTAATAATTTTATTGTTTGGGCAACAGAACTGTTGAAAGCTGTAAAGACAACATGTCCGGTTATTTCAGTATGATTTGGTGCTTTTGGAGTTATACGTTTTTCGATCAAAGTAGCCATAAGAGTTCCGGCTATCATAAATATAATGAAAACACCAGAAACCATCAAAAATATTGATAAAGCTATCATTGGATAAGAATCAAATGGCAAAAGTTCCCCATATCCAGTGGTTGTTAAGGTTTGCATTATAAAGACTATTGCCTGGCCTGTAGTAATTTCTCGTCCCTCAAAAGTAGCCATTAGATACCTTACGATAGGTATGAGTAAAATAATCAGAAATAGACCAATAAAAAACACTCTAAAAAGTAACCACATACTGTAATCTGTAACTTTATTAAAACCTACTAATAACTCATTATTTGATTTGCTATTTTTGTTTGGGAAAAGGTTTTTGATTAATTTCATGTTATTATTATACCACCAAGTATTTAGAATTTAATCAATTTTCAATTTATGATCAATAATTTTCTTTCATCTTCTGTATCATTTTTTCAAAGTTAGTTACAAATTTTGCTTTCTAAAGTAAGTTATTTCGACAAAAATAATATTACGACCTTCTATTCATTAGACTTAGATTATAGCTGATATAGAAGAAGTTTTGGAGCAGCTAAGATAATATCAAAAATACTTTTTACAAATAAAACACCTTCCTGATATTAAATTTATAATCAGCAAGGTGTTTTCAAACGATTTTGATTTCATTGATATCTACGTCTACAGCTAGTTGGTCCCTGTCCCCTTGATTAATTTTTAGTTTTGTTTTTTCCAAAGTTAATTTACCCTTTTTGTAAGTGAAGATATCTGGATAAAGAAGCGATAATGCAGCCACTAGGTCATGGGCAACTGCAACAAAAACGCCTCGCTTTCTTGCTAGCTCTAAGTACCTTTTACAAAATTCAAATAGTAAGCTATCGCCGTTTGAATAATTATTGAAATGATTAAACTGTATAATATCTGAGGTTATTTTTAGTTTTTCGGTTACATCCAAAGGAACAACCTTTAGCCTACATTCGGTGTTAGAAAAAACTTTCTCAACTGAGGATGGATCCATACCAAAATTAAACTCATGGCCGTTTTTGTAATTACCTTTTCTTTTATAAGCTCCTCCCATAATAGTTATAATTTCAGGCTTATTAGTTATTTTAGATTCTAAAAACTTTAACAGCATAGTACAAGGACCAAGAGACAAAATCTCATAGCTTTCATCTGTAATAGCTTGTATATCTCCAAAATCTCTTACATCAAAGCTAAAGTTCCCAAGTTCTATTCTTTCAGTGATGTCACCCATTCCATCCTTTCCGTGGATAGAAGATAATATATTATAGTTTTGCGAATAATTTAATGTAGAGAATATAGGAATATGACTAAGATTTAGCATTGACAAAAGTTTTTTTGTATTTCGATGTGTTTGTTTTGGGTTATGATTACCGGCGACTGGTACAATTCCTTTTATGTTAATCTGCTTTTGTTTGGCTAACCAGATTAAAGCAATAGCATCATCCATACCGGGATCTGTAAATATTATTATGTTTTTTTGTTCATTTCTCATGTAATACACCTTCCCTAGAGCTACCAAAGCCAATCGATCATATCGATCTTCCTAACCTGGTCTTTATAGGGAGACCAACTGTCAAAAAATCTTTCTCTAACCTCTTTAATATTATTTCTGATTCCCTCTTCTATCCGGTCGTCTAGTTTATAAATTTTTTTAATTTTTTACTTAAACAAATTTCTTAGCAGTTTACCAGTAGCTCTACCAGCTACCCTTCTCTTCACCCTTTGATTAACTCTGCCCTTCTTAACAGCGTTAAAATCCCCCAATAATCTTGCTAAAGTATAAAGAAAACTCCTCATCTTGACACCTCCTATTTTTCTTTAGATTCATTTTAACAGATTAATTTGACTATTAGCTGTCATAATATTTACAGTTTTAATCCTTGCCACATCAAAATCTAACTTAACCTAATTATAACATGGCATCTGTAATAAATTGCAAGTTATTTTGCAACTTTTGTTTTATTGGTTCGCTATATCACCTTTAAGGGTGATACAATTTTGCCTTTGTTATCTTATAATATATTACATGAAGTTAAGTTCAAACTCCCAGATAGCAAGGAGATGATATTTATGAACTTTTATACATGTGATTCTGAGTTTTACAAATGCGAGGACGGAGTAATAAGGTGGATTTATGAGCTAAGTTTGTGGAAAAACCCAACTATTATTATCAGTTTATTAAAAGTATTTTTGCTTGCCTCTTTTTTCCCGGTTACTATAGTAGGTTTAATCACCTTATTTGAAAGTGGATTTGTAGAAGCTTTTAAAGCTTCATTAACTGTATTTGGTATTATTTTGCCTATCATGTTAGCATTGTTAGCTTTGTCTTATCCAATTGTAGCAATTTTGTATGGTGGCAAATATTGTGTCTTATTTGAAATGGATGAAGTAGGTGTTAAGCACAATCAATTAGATAAAAATATAAAGAAAAGTCAAGCAATTAATATTCTAGGTATAGCAGCAGGTATAGTTAGTTCTAACCCAACTATAGTAGGCGCTGGAGTTTTATCTTATTTCAAAAAAAGTTCTTATTCCGAGTTCTCAAAAGTTAGAAAAATTGTAACAAAAAAAAGACGCAGTGTTATATACCTTAATGAATTTTTGGAAAGAAATCAAGTTTATGTTCCAAGTGAAAATTTCGACATGGTATTAGATTATATTGTCAGCAGGTGCAATGGTGCAGTTGTTAAAAAAGGTTAACATTTAAATTTATTAATATGCACCCTACCTCAAACCAGGAGCCGCTATGCCGGTAGTTTCTACCCATTCCCCTTTCTCCTTATCATAGACTTCAACTATTCTAAACTCATCAAATCCAACATCCTCCACGGTGAGATCCCCGTCTCCGTATTCCTCCACAGGTATATAGTACTGCCGATGCTTCGACAGTCCAGGATACTTATAGCTCTTATAATAGGTAACCACATCGCGTCCCAGGTTCTCACAATAATAAGAATGATAGTCCCTTCCTACATACCTAACACTCGTTGTTGTAACTTCATTCCCCGTATCTGGTTCTGTCCATGTATTTTCCATCGGTTCCGTCATGTCTTGTGCGGCTTCATCTTCCCCTTCTTCTCTTTCTTGAGGCTCACCTTCTTCGAAAAGGTCATCACAAAAACAGCCGGGAATAAAGGGCGGCGTCAACGAGATCAACATGACCAACACCAACAGTAACCATTTACGCATCTTCATGCGATCTATTTTTCGATTCATAAATTATTCCTCCTTTTTGAAAGTCCATTTTTGAACTGATTACCAGTGGGGTGACCACGAAGGCAACTCACCATCATACCTCAATTCGCCATCTTGAACGTCCAGGCGTGTCACAGAGACCTGAGGCATTTTGGCGATCCCATCGGTCAAGTAAACATCTATATCATGCTCGTAGCGGTTGGCCAGAGCAGTCAAAGGAGCGCGCCCTAGTTCTACTCTAGATATCTGCAGGTCGACCTGGTTGTTGACCACCGCTCCTTGTGCACGAGCATAGAAAGGCATATCCCTGTTCAAAATCAAATCGGTCGCGAAGTTGTCAAAAGCCTCAGCGGAAATGCCCGTTCGAACTGCAAACCCACGTAATTTATCCGCATCAACCATGCCGGAAACTTCGGCGCTGCCGTCAGGATTAAAGCGCGTCTGCACATCGTATAGGGGCCAGTTATACCAGCTGCCTGTTTGCAGTAAACTGGTAAACTCTTCCGAGGAAAATCCAGTGTTTACGGCAACCGGCTCAAAATTTATGGTACTTAGCCTTTCCCAGGCTTCTTGTTCATTCTCACTGGTCAGTATGATGTCTGCTGGGTTTTCTAACCTCATCCCAGATAGCTTCCCCCGGACGCTCTGCAAATTCTCGTAGTATTCCGGACGCACCCCTAAGTCCCGCGGGCGGTTACTGCCTAGTATATCGGATACACCCGGGATTATGCCTATATAACCTAGTAATAAAACCGGCACAATTATTATGAAAAGCAAAAGAATCAGCAGTTTGCGCAATACAATCACTCCCCTGTTAGTTTGTACTTATTTTACCAGCAATGGCACAAAAAAATATCACCCAAAAGGGTGATATTTGATAATTCATTAAAAAAGAAGAAAAAAGTCTGCAACATTTTTGTAGCTTAGATCAATCATCTACTTAGCGATCAAAACATTTTTTTATGCTTAGTTTTTATTCTTTTTTTAAACGCTTCTTGAATAAGTTCGGACCTATTGTTATCAAATAAGGAAATCTGTTTATATTCGGGACAAAATTCTTCAAGCATCTTTTCTTCTAAATCTTGATGAGAGATCAAGTCACCACTGGCTAGAATGTGGTAAATATTTATACCTCGTCTAACAAAAAAAGGACTTAAGAGAAAACTTCTGTGACACCTGGTGGGGTCTTTTTCAGCACATAACAAAGCTACATTTTTCCCCATTTCAGTCTCATTATAAATCCTT